>CAYUKM010000285.1:0-1502 GCA_964445255.1 uncultured Acidimicrobiales bacterium | reverse complement strand
TCAACTACCCAGATTTACCCGACACCGCAGGCCCGGCGTGACGCCAGAACACACAACATTAGAAATACCACAAATAACAGCAGGTTTTCCTATCAGGCTCTTTAACTGGTGTACTATCGGGTCTGGAGAACACCAGCTGGCGCTGCATTCATAGCATTTGAACGTGACCAAAGAACTAACAACCAGAGAAATTGAAGGCACTCTCTATGCTGAATTGATCACTCTGGTCTACAAGCAAAACGTACATGCTTTTGTGCCTCTGTCCATCGCTATCGTACTCATCACAACTCTGCTCAACCGCACAATAGAACCCAAGCTTGCACTCCTCTGGTTTGCCGCTGCATTCACCATTTTGCTTATCCGATTAGTCTTGCTGCAATGGATTGAAAGAAGCGATAGATGGGGTCACGATACCAAGCTGGCCTGGATTTGTTTTCTGAGTTTAGTCAACGGCTCAATGCACGCATCGTCATTGATTTTTTTTAGTGTATTACCTGAGGTAGACCGAGCCATATTGTCAATGATATTGATGGCATTGGGTGCTGGTGCAGTAGGTACAAGTGCAGGTTACCAACCCATGTTCTGGTGTTACACCACGCCAGTACTTTTGTCGTCTTCGGTCAGCTGGTTATTAAACTTCAATTCATCGATCTCGCAACCCTTTGCCATCTGGATCGGTGTCAGCATGTTATTTCTGTTCGCGACGTTGGCATCATTGAGTCATCATACGTTCAGATACTTCACATCATCGGTTGCAGCAATCTCTCGAGAAAAAACCCTGACACAACAATTGACCACCGCGCTTGAACAAGCACAGCTGGAGAAAGCCAAAGCTGAAGCCAGTAATCAATCCAAAGTACGTTTCCTCGCCGCAGCCAGTCACGATCTGCGGCAACCGGTACACGTACTGACACTTTTTTCGGCAGCCCTGCAACAGCAAAATCTGAGTGATGAAGCCATGAAAATCAGTGGCGATATGGATAAAGCGATTACTTCCTTGGCGTCCCAACTTCACTCACTGCTGGATGTTTCCAAACTCGATGCCGGGATTGTCGAGCCCAAAATTACCACCCTGTCGTATTCCGGATTGGTAGATATGCTGGTAAGGGAAAGCCGCTACGACGCGAATTTGGCAGGACTGGCGATCGCCAGCGACATCGAGCCGGATATAAAAATTGCTACAGACTCGATGATGTTGACGCAGATAGTGCGAAACCTGTTAACCAACGCGATCAAATATACGCATCGCGGCTCGATCACCATCAAACTGCATAGGCGAGATGATCAAATCGCTCTGCAGATTATCGACACAGGGGTCGGCATTGCCGAGAACGACAAACACAACGTATTTGAAGAATTTTATCAAGTAGGGAACACCCATCGTGATGCATCCAAGGGGCTTGGCCTTGGACTCGCTATAGTGCAACGCCTGTGTAATCTGCTGGGCGCCACTATAGAACTTGAATCCAGCATTGGAAAAGGCACGTCAGTCACCGTAGTAC
>CAYUKM010000284.1:0-1519 GCA_964445255.1 uncultured Acidimicrobiales bacterium | reverse complement strand
CCCTCCGTCCCGTCGCACACGTGTGTGCGTCCGATCACGGAGGGGTGATCGGGCGCACATGCCGCGATCGCCCTGTGGGGTCGTTGCACACTGTTGCCGAGCGAGTACTCTCTAATTCCACATCACGCGTCGGTGCCCGAGCGGCCCAAGGGAACGGCCTGCAAAGCCGTACAATCGCGGGTTCAAATCCCGCCCGGCGCTCCAAAACGTCAGTCTTGTCTCAATGATCAGGGGAACAGTGGAGCTACCGGTGCCACATAAACTCATTGCCGCAGTCCCCGCGGGTGGAGACTATCCCCGCGGGTGGAGACTATGAGTGACGTCTTTGAAGGACCGGGCTGGTGGATGGCCTCGGACGGAAAGTGGTACCCGCCTGACCGTCATCCCGATGAGACCTATCGAGCCCGATTCAGCACCCAACCGGTTGCCGCTGCTCAACCAGTGCAAGCAGGGGTTCAGCGACAAAGCGCTCCCGCGACCCTCGACGTACTGACGACAACCCAAGCCACAGGCACCGCTTCGAGCAATGGCGTTACCCCCGAGAGCGCGGAACTAGCAACGGGTCAGGCCGATGTGCACGATCTCCACGCAGAGATGACTGCGGGTGTTATTGATACGGCACCCGTGGTCGATGCTGTGGCTCCCGATACGGGCGAGGTTGACGGGGCCCCGGCGGTCGAGACCGAGGTCGCTTCGGACATCGAGCCAGAAGAGACCTCAACGATCGACACCCAGCCCGCTGAACGGCTTGAACCGGAGCGGGTCCGTATCACCAAAGAAGAGCTCTTCAGTCCCGAGCCCGACCTTGACCTCGATAGAGCGGACTTCTCGCCGCGCGTACCACCCTCTGTCTCGGTATCAGACAACCCTGATGTACAGATCGAACTCGGCCGCACTGATACCGCCGATATCGAACAAGAGGTCCCGTCGCTACTCATCGCAGCAGCAGCACCACCCACCGCCAACGACGCAAACACTGACCTAGTCGTTACCCGAGCAAATGGTGAACACGAGGGTGTTCCCGTGCGTGACCGAATCGCTGCCGCACTCATCTTCCTCTCCGGAATCGCAATGATCGTCGGAACCTTCCTCACCTGGGTTGTCGACGACCCCTCGCAATCTGGATGGGACCGAGGCGACGGCATTGTGACCATCATCGCCGGAATCGTTGGCTCCGCAGCAGCGGGACCAATCTTTGTCGGCTTTCGCCACACCATCCCCAAAGCGGCAGCAATCATCGCTGGACTTGCTGGCCTGGTTATCGCTGGCCTTGTATTGATCTCAATACTTGATCCGGGTGACCCTGCACGCGAAATCGCCGGCGGCAGCGGCGCCACGCCAAGCGTGGGCATCGGATTGATCGTCGTCGCCGCAGCCGCCGCTGCCATGTTGCTCGCGGGAATCGCGCAACCGAGCCACGACCCAGACTGGTAGTCGGACCCTGCCGCAAGTGATACATTGACGGCCCCGGGCCGTTAACTCAGTTGGCTAGAGTGCCACCTCGACATGGTGGAAGTCA
>CAYUKM010000283.1:0-1566 GCA_964445255.1 uncultured Acidimicrobiales bacterium | reverse complement strand
CGATCAGCTCTTCGGCTGCCCGAAGCAGGGCGAGCCAGGGGTCGCTGTGCAGGGCCAGCCCAGACGAAGTTGCATAGGCCCCGAACTCGTTGGTGAGGCCGACCAACGCCGCGGGTACCCATGCCTGCTCGTTGGAGGCCAGGTCGAACACCTCGGTGAACCAATGGTCTCCGCCACCGGTGTAGTGCTCGCGGGGATAGTGGGGATGCTGACGTTGCTGTTCGCTGTGCAAGCTAAACGCTGACGCTGGCAGGACACTCGCCCCTTCAACCAAGTCGTCCAAGGCAACGAGAGGTAACCGCACTGTCGATGCGGCGTAGCGTTCGAGGGCTTCGCCAACAGCAGCGGTTCGTGCTTCGGCGCGAGTACGGGCAACCCCGCCGCCAGCACTCGCAAAGTCAAAGTCTTCTCTAGCGACACTCGCGTGAAAGACCCCGGCGGGGTCGGCGGCCGCGGGCGGAAGCGTCTGGACGTTCGCGTAGATTCCGCACAGCTCCCCGAGCGCTCGATCGACGAAGTCCGGGTTCTGCTCGGGTTCGTTGGTCCCCGTGGTGAAGGTCACGGAAGTGCGATCGTTCCGCTGGCAGGACCAGGGTCGCAGGTACTGCAGCCGGGAAACATCAGCGCGGTGGTGTGGGAGCTCTCGCCGGACTCGAGATCCCAGGAGATCAGTCCGTTCGCGAGTGCCGATGTTCCCGCGCTGATGAGGTTGAGTTGGATTGCGAGGAGCTCCGCGATGAGGGTCGGCCGTGAAAGGCCCGCTGGCCGTTCGGGTTCGTCGAGGGCCGGCCATCTGCGAGCTATGCGTCGGTCGACGCAATCGGTACAGGTGGTCAGACCGGGGAGGACGTAGGGCCCGATGACGAGCGTGTGGTGGAACCGAGGATCCACGGCGAGGTGGGGAAGTACTGTTTCGGGCCAACCGTCGGAGGTGCGCAACAGCACCGCGAGGTCAGCATCGGCTTCGATGGTGATGGTGAAGTTGGCGTCCGTTAGGGCCGGTGCGAGTGCGGCGCACAGTGCGTCTTCGCCCATGAGCACGATCGACATGAACTCGGGCATCGTGATGGCGCCGATGTCCGCCAGCCGTGCCGCGAGCGTCTGCGCCTCAGGAGTTGACGGCGTGATGGGCTGGCCAGCGGACCACCCAAGGAGAGTCGTACCGAGGTCAGGGGCGATCCCGCGGAGATCGATCGTGCGATCCAGCCCCGCAGTCAACGCGTACTCACCGGGGCCGACCTCTAGGGCCTTCCACCGGTCACTCCAGCGTCGCTCCTCTTTCTTGCTCATCGCTCAATACTGTCCGCGCCCGAGCCAGTCGTCGGCCATGTTCGCCAGCTTTCCCGGTGCGTCGCAATCGCCGTTTCGGCCGATGAGCCGTCAGTTTGAGTGAAATCGGGCAGAAATCCCGATTTCTTTCACGTTTCGGGTTGCACAACCGACGTAGTGCTGTAACTTAGTGAGTCGCCCCACTCGCAAGAGTGACGGCGAGAAGGCATCACCGAAGCCCTGGTTTCGAATGTCATGCGCTTCTTGAAAACGGAGAAGAGGACGAAAAAGCCAGTG
>CAYUKM010000282.1:0-1580 GCA_964445255.1 uncultured Acidimicrobiales bacterium | reverse complement strand
GTCAGCGTGCTCTAGCGCAGCTCCGCCCTCGAACGCATCCGCATCCTCGTCGACGGAGTCGTCACCACAGGAGACGACGACGATTGCCAACGCGGTCGCCACGACTACTACCACCACCGAAGCACCGAGCACCACGACGAGCACGACCGTCGCCCCCGACCCAACCCAGCTGAGTGATGAACAGCTGTTCGAACGAGCTGGCCCCTTTGTCGATCACATTCCGCTCTCCGCCGTCGGGGACGAGTTCGTGGGAGTGTTCGGGGATTTCGACAACGGCGTCTTGAATGACTACCTCCTGGCACGATTCACCAATCGCCAAACTTGGACAACGGAACAAGTCACCGGCTGGCCCGAGAGCTACGACCTCACCGTGGACCAGCAACCCACCGACGAAGGCCTTGCCACGCTGATCTCCACAGAGTTTCGGCGCGCCGCCTTGTTGACCAGCACCGATGGGAGCGAGTGGCAGCGCGAAGCGCTCCCAGACGTGTTCGGCGAACCCAGGGCTCTCGCGAGCTCCGGCGAACAGCTCGCCGTACTAATCGTCGATGATTCCGCAGATCCCCCCGCAATCAGCATTAGCTCCGGACCTGTCGGCGGTCCGTTCGTGAACACGCCGTTTCTCTTCGACCTACCGGGCAGCTTCGACATTCCGTTCGTTGCCGATGACGGAGGAATCTTCGTAACCGCGATAACTGACCGAGGTAGAAGCATCGTGTCGTTGCCATGGAACGATCTGTCGACCGGGACCATCGTCGACCCAGAAGGCGAAGGACTCGACGTACTCGACATGGTGGTGGCACCTGACGGCACTCTCTATGTGGTCACCGACGACACACTCTGGGCAACCTCAGACCGCGGCGAATCCTGGGACCAATCGGCAATCCCGACCGAGCTATCACCGGTCGAGGGAGCACGCGTGGTTGCCGAAAGCAACGGCCTCGCGGTCCAGCTAACCAGCCAAGAAGTAGAACGAACAGAGGAGACGGTCATCGTTCTGCAACCGCACGAGGTATGGCATCGCCCGATCGAGGACGACTGGACACTCACCCGCAACTGGACGACGTTCGATCCACAAGAGCCCTTCTCCTACCCTGCTGGCGAGAGATCTGTCGACGCGTTCCCAGCGCTCCACAGCATCGACGACGAGCACATCTCGATCCGCTGGGATGTGCGCACGATCTCGATCGACGACAGCGGCACGCTCGGAAGCGGCGGCAGCGCTGGTTCGTTCTTCGAACAGATCCCGATCGGCTAAGCGGAATCCGGCGGTTCTCCCGTGTTGCCCCACCAGAAAACGATCGGCGAACAGTTGAGCTAGTCCTGAGATCCCGCACCTGGAAAGAAGAACTCAACGAAACCACCTGAGCGCTCGGCCTGCTGCTCGACGTGTGTCCGGTGTCACCGGGCCCACGGGTTTCTGATTGACTGTGCAGTTATGAGTGACCCGCTACTCGAACCGTTCAGCATTCGTCACCTTGAGCTGAGGAACCGCATCTTCTCATCGAGTCACGAACCGGCCTATGGCGAGCTCGGCATGCCAAAGGAGCGCTATCGCCTCTACCACGTCGAGAAAGCGA
>CAYUKM010000281.1:0-1583 GCA_964445255.1 uncultured Acidimicrobiales bacterium | reverse complement strand
AACAATCAGACCATCAGACCATCAATTTTTAAAATGATAGTTGGAATTATCGGTTCTGGTGCGATGGGAAGTGGCATTGCCCAAGTTGCGGCAACGGCAGATTGCAAAGTATTGGTATATGATACTTCAGCAGAAGCTATCGAAAAAAGCCAAGTCAAATTGGCTAAGATAATGAAACGCTTAGTCGTTAAAGAGCGGATTAGTCAAGAAAAAGCCGATAATATTCAAGCCAATATTGAATATAGTAATACCTTAGCAGATTTTCAATCTTGTGAATTAGTTATCGAAGCGATTATTGAAAATTTAGACATCAAAAAAAAGGTGTTTAAAGAAATAGAAACTATCGTTTCAAAAGCGTGCATAATTGCGTCTAATACTTCTTCGCTTTCTATTACTTCTCTTGCCGCCGCCTTAGAAAAGCCAGAACGATTTATCGGTATCCATTTTTTCAACCCTGCTCCTATCATGAAATTGGTGGAAATAATTCCAGCAGTTCAGACGGAACCAGCCATTACTAAAAAAGCGACAACGATTATTGATGACTGGGGCAAGTTAACTGCTTTAGCAAAAGATACCCCTGGTTTTATTGTTAATAAAGTAGCTCGGCCTTTTTACAGCGAGGCACTTAGAATATATGAAGAAGGGATTGCGGATATTGCGACGATTGATTGGGCAATGAAAGAAATAGGTGGTTTTAGAATGGGGCCTTTTACCTTAATGGATTTTATCGGACATGATGTGAATTATATCGTCACCGAAACCGTTTTCAAAGCCTTCTATTATGACCCTCGATATAAGCCTTCTTTCACACAAAAGAGATTAGCAGAAGCAGGTTATAATGGTCGCAAATCGGGAAGAGGTTTTTACGATTATAGCGAAAACGCCGACCAACCAAATCCTGTCAAAGACAAACAATTAGGTCAATATATTGTCAACCGTATTGTTGCCATGCTTATCAATGAGGCAGCTGATACTTTACAGTATAATATCGCCACTAAAGAGGCAATTGATAGGGCGATGACGAAAGGTGTTAATTATCCAAAGGGTTTATTGCAATGGGCAGATGAAATAGGAATAGATGAATGTGTTGCCAGAATGGATGCGCTGTACGAAGAGTATCACGAAGATAGGTATCGTTGTAGCCCTTTGCTGCGGAAGATGGCAAAAAAAGGGACTAATTTTTTTTCAAAAAAGGAAATAGCAACATGAGTGAGCAAGATAAATTGGCACAGGCCGTCTTTAACAAGATGATGGAAAAAGACTATTGCAGTCAATGGATGAACATATCGCCTGTTATTATAAAAGAGGGACATTGCAAAATCAAAATGATCGTTCGCAAAGAAATGCTAAATGGCTATGGTATTTTGCATGGTGGCATTGCTTTTACTTTTGCGGATAGTGCTTTTGCTTTTGCCTCTAATTCTTACGGCAGGCTTGCAGTTTCTATTAATGGCAATATGATTTATTCCAAATCTGCTTATGAGGGAGACGTGTTATTTGCCGAGGCAAAAGCATTAAATGTAAGCTACAAGACGGCAGACTTTGATGTGAATGTGATGAATGAAAAAGGAGAGATTTATTAC
>CAYUKM010000280.1:0-1603 GCA_964445255.1 uncultured Acidimicrobiales bacterium | reverse complement strand
ATGTATGAGTCAGCCGTCCCGTCCACAGGAAACGACAACGACACACTCCCACCGACGAACGAATCCTCTCCGCCATTCACCTCACGAACGAAATACCGATCAGCACCCTGATCGGTCCAGGACAACACCCCACCATCAACCGAACACGTAAACGCAGCCTGCGCTCCTGAACTCCCGGGCGCTAACGCGACAAACAAACCCGCTAACAACACCGTTGTCAAAACAAACGATCTCAACATGATTCAGCTCCACCTTTACGCCCGTGATTACCGCCACTTGCTCTGTCAATATGAATACACGATCAGTGTTCGACTTGGCAACAGCGACCGCTGTGCGTCTGTTCCTGGGATCGACGGCATCTATGGGTCACACAAAGGGAGAATCACCGGTCTCTTTATGGCCAAGACTCGGTAGTGAGAGAAATTGGCCCTTCGGGTGTGAACGGACGCGGCGGAGCGACCCCGACGACTACTCACTCATGCAGTGCAGGCCGCTCGTGGTCGCACCTTCGTGCAAGCGGAATTACCCTGTCCACTATGAGTTCTCGACCTCGCATCGCATTCCAAGGCGTCTTAGGGGCCTATTCGCACATGGCATCTGCGGCGGCCTACCCAGACATGGAGCCCGTCGGCTTCAACACGTTTGCCCGTGCCTTTGCCGCCGTCGAGAACGGCGAATGCGACCTGGGGATGATCCCGATCGAGAACACCCTCGGCGGACGTGTGGCCGACATTCACCATCTGCTGCCGGAGTCGAGCCTGTACATCATCGGCGAGCACTATCAGCCGGTGCGTCATCAGCTGCTCGCCCCCGAGGGCGCGACGCTGGAGACGCTTAAGACCGTCGCCTCGCACGAACAGGGCCTGGCTCAGTGTCGGGAACTGATCCGTGAGCTCGGTGTCGAGCCCATGGACTTTGGCGACACCGCAGGCGCAGCGAAGGAAGCGGCCGAACGCAACGATCCGAGCTTTGGAGCGATCGCGAGCGAACTCGCCGCCGAGATCTACGGCCTGAAAATCCTCCGTAGCCGCATCGAGGACCGCCTCGGCAACACCACACGGTTCGTAATCATGAGCCGCTCCGCGGTCGAACCCGACCCACTCGATGGCGACGCGATGACCTCACTCGTGTTCGAGACCCGCAGTGTCCCGGGCGCGCTCTACAAAGCGCTCGGCGGGTTCGCCACCAACGGCATCAACATCACCAAGCTCGAGAGCTACATCATCGATCAGAGCTTCACGGCAGCACAGTTCTACGCAGAGGTCGAGGGCCATCCCTCTGACCCAGCGGTCGCGAACGCGTTCGAAGAGCTGCAGTTCTTCTGCACCAAGATGAAGCGCCTCGGCACCTATCCCAAGTCCGACTGGCGAGCCCAGAACAACTAGCCCGATCGCTATCGCAACCAGCCGCCGATATCACGACCACCGGCCTGGCGTGACCGAGCGACGTGGAGAAGACCGACCCGCCGATATCACGACCACCGGCCTGGCGTGACCGAGCGACGTGGAGAAGACCGACCCGCCGATATCACGACCACCGGCCTGGCGTGACCGAGCGACGTGGAGAACTCAGCGCGCCTGTAGGGACTCGAACCCCAAACCTT
>CAYUKM010000279.1:0-1627 GCA_964445255.1 uncultured Acidimicrobiales bacterium | reverse complement strand
TAACAGGGCAATTGCACAGTACCTGCCCCATCGTTTCAGCTTTAATTTACTGGCCATCTTATTATTCTCCTTTTCGGCGGGTCTTGTTGCTGGCTTGAGGTACCTATCTATTCTGGTTGCTTCGTTTCGGACAAAACCTGTCGGCTTTGACGGGCTGTGTCAGCTTAGCAATCGCCTACCCATTTGCCGGTAGCTACGGTTTTTACTTCGATGGGGTTGCCTGAGAATTCCATTTTCAGGGTCATTTCGCCTTCCATTGACAGACCACCGTCACCCACTGTGTAGCTGCCCTGGCCTTCCATGGTGCCACCGCCTCCGGTGCACACCATGGATACTTCAAACCGGTTGTCTTTGGTGTTGCGCTGCACATCGCACTTGGCACCTGGCAGGCTTTTTTCAAGCTCGCTGGTCATTTTATTGATATCCAGCAAATCATCAGTGATGCACTGGGTATCGACGCTGGTGCCACCACCTGTCAGTGGGGAATCTGCGGTACTGGTAAATTCCCAAAGGCCGGGCTTGAACGGTACTTCGTTGTCGGCAACCAGCACCGTTGCAGAGGTGCCAGCGAACAGAACCATGGCACTGCAGCGCACCCATCGTTTCAGATTGAATTTACTATTCATACCCTCTTTACTCCTCTTGGGCGGGTCTATCGCTTAAGCCCCAGCACCTGTCAATACGATTCTAGTGGCTCGCCTCGATTCAAGACTCGGGCACGTAGCCGCCTGGCATTTGCACCTCGTCGCTAAACAGGAATTTTTCCATTTCCTCTTCCAGAAAGGCACGCGCTTTGGGGTCAACCGGTGTCAGGCGATATTCGTTGATCAGCATGGTCTGATGGCCCACCCACATGGCCCAGGCTTCTTTGGATATGTTCAGATAGATCTTCTTGCCAAGCTCACCCGGGTAGGTGGGGCGTTCCAGCCCTTCGCCTTCTTTATTCAGCTTCTGGCACTGCACCATTCGTGTCAAAGGAGTTCTCCGCTGTCGTTTTGTGTTGATCGCTTGTTTGGCTTGGATTGGCCGGTTTTATTCGGCTTTTTTGCCCGCTTTGGTGGTTTATCCCCATGCAGCACTTGATCAAGTTTGCTCATGGGTGCGGCCATACCACCGGGCCACTTCCCACCCTTATACCAGACAGTATGGGCTGGTTCCATGATTGCTACATCGATTTCGGTCACAGGTAACTCAACTACGCTGATTTCGAGGTGGTAGTGACTGAATGTGTGGCGAAATTCCGCTACTTTTTCACCTTCGCCTTCTCTGCCCGCCTTGAAGCCGCGTTTGGCCAGCCAGGCTGTAAGGTCTTCTTTTGCGGCTTGCGGCTGTTTGGATTGTTTCGCGGGCTCGGCATCAGCGAGGGGTTTTTCGCTATGCACTGACGGGAATTCCGGCAGGCTCCAGAGGCCACCCCAAATACCGCTCGGTGGGCGTTGCTCGAGCTGCACGTGACCCTCGGAGTTACGCAACACCATCATCGAGACGCTTTTAACCGGCAGCACCTTGCGTGGCTTTTTACCGGGGTAGTTCTCGGGCTTCCCCTCACCCTCACTATAGGCAACACAGCTTGATGACAGCGGGCACTCACCACATCTGGGACGACTACGGGTGCACAGAGTGGCCC
>CAYUKM010000278.1:0-1703 GCA_964445255.1 uncultured Acidimicrobiales bacterium | reverse complement strand
GCTTCGACCGTCGGACGCTGAATGGTCAGCATGTGTTCTCCTCGGAACTTCGAAGGCGACCCCCAAGCTAAACGCTTGGAGAGTTACATGGTTGGTGGATAGGAACTTACTTCGAGTACAGCTCAACAATGAGCTGCTCGCGGACGGGAATGTCGATGTGCTCACGCAGTGGGAGCTGATGGACGACGGCAGCGAACTTGTCCTCGCCCTCGTCGAGCCACGCTGGCTTTGCTCGGTCGAGCACGTCCATGTTCCATTGCAAGGTCACGCCGTTACGAGCCTTGGCTCGCACCGTGATGACATCGCCCTGGCGAACGCGATAGCTCGGCACGTTTACTCGCTTGCCGTTGACCTCGATGTGGCCGTGGTTCACGAACTGACGAGCCTGTGGTCGGGTAGCTGCCCAACCGGCGCGGTACACGACGTTGTCGAGGCGAAGCTCAAGGTAAAGGAGCATGTTCTCACCGGTAACGCCGGTGCGACGGCTGGCCTCGTCGTAGATGTTGCGGAACTGACGCTCGGTCAGGCCGTAGGAGTAACGAGCTTTCTGCTTTTCTTGGAGCTGTACCAAGTACTCGCTGACGTTTCCACGGCGACGGGTTCGACCGTGATCGCCTGGTGGGTACGGGCGCTTATCAAGAGCGATGGTCTCACCCTTGGTTCCCCAGATATTGGTGCCGAGGCGACGCGAGACGCGTGCCTTCGGTCCGGTGTAACGAGACATCCTCAGACCCTCCGACGCTTTGCTGGACGACAGCCGTTGTGTGGAACGGGGGTGACGTCTTTAATTCCGGTTACTTCGATGCCGGTGTTTTGGATCGAACGAATTGCGGTCTCGCGACCCGAGCCAGGCCCACGCACGACGACGTCGACTCGACGTACGCCATGTTCCATCGCACGGCGGGCAGCTTGTTCAGCGGCCATTTGTGCGGCATATGGGGTGGACTTGCGAGAACCCTTGAATCCCACGTTTCCAGCCGACGCCCACGACAATGCGTTGCCGTCTTGGTCGGTGAAGGTGATGATCGTGTTGTTGAACGAGCTCTTGATGTGCGCCACTCCATGAGTGATGTTCTTTGAAGCCTTGCGCTTCTTGCGCGGTGCGGGGGTTGCCATTAGACAGCCTTCTTCTTTCCGGCGACCGTCTTCTTCGGTCCCTTACGGGTGCGAGCGTTGGTGTGGGTGCGCTGACCACGAACTGGTAGTCCGCGACGATGACGAAGACCCTGGTAGGAGCCGATCTCCATCTTGCGCTTGATGTCTTGGCTTACTTGACGGCGAAGATCACCTTCAACCTTGAGGTGCTCTTCGATGTAGGCACGGATCTGGGCTACCTCGGAGTCGGTGAGATCCTTTACACGTGCGGTGGGTTCGACACCCAACTCCGCAAGCATCTGCTGGCTGGTGGTCAAGCCGATACCAAAGATGTAGGTCAGGCTGATCTGTGCCTGCTTGTCGCGTGGAATGTCCACGCCTGAAATACGTGCCATTGGCCTTAGCCCTGCCTCTGTTTATGTCGTGGGTTTGCGCTACAAATAACCATCACGCGTCCTTTGCGCTTGATGACTCTGCAGTGCTCACACATTTTTCCGACGCTCGCTCGTACCTTCACGACTGCGTCCTTTCTTCGTTCTCTTGTGGCTCGCTTTCGAGCCTCCCCCTAGGGGGTTGATCTCTCGCCCGAGGGCGAAATGCTTACTTGT
>CAYUKM010000277.1:0-1754 GCA_964445255.1 uncultured Acidimicrobiales bacterium | reverse complement strand
GGATCTGGATCTGGCGCAGGTGCTGGATCTGGCGCAGGTGCTGGATCTGCCGGAAGGGTGACCACTTCGATTGTCCATCGATCATCGTTCTCTGGAGTCCCAGGGTCCCACTGGACTACGCGATCGGGTCCGTTGCTGTCGATGATTCTTGCGAACCGGACGTTCCGAAGGTGGAACTCGCCCGGTTCGACCTCGTCGAATATCCAAAGTGCGTCAGTTCCCGTGGAAAGGCGGCTTGTCTCGGGACGATCTCTGTCGCCATCAAGGAACCGTCCAGTGTCCACGTTGCGGAGGATGAACTGTCCGTCTCCCTCCGGATCGATGAGCTCCCACTCAGCGGTATCACCAGCTTCGGTCCGCGCAAACACCTCCAAACCGTCGCTACTCAGGTATGCGTCATCACGGACATTGAGAAAGCTCAATACCGCGCCATCCTGCAATGGTTGCGCAACTTGCGCACCACCAGGACTCGCTGTGAAGAAGACGACAGCCGCTAGTGCGACCACCGCCATGCTAAAACCGCCCAAAAATCGCCGAAGAGTATCCACGCTCTCCCTTTCCTCATGTTCACTCATTGTTACAAAAACCCGCCAGACATTGATATTAGGGTGGTTTTGTAGTCCGAGCTAATCATTCTGTCACTTTTTCGTCATATTCGAGCGAATTTGCCAACTCTACGTGGTACTTGAAGAAGCGCTTTAAGCTCGCGATCGCTAACTGCGCGATTCTTCAAAGGAACTAGTGCTTAGAGTTCTGACGAGTTGGACTAGCGGTCAGTACTGGCGCTAAAGGTGCGCCTTTACTGCCGTACGTCGATCATCCAGGCTGGCCGGCCAGCTACCGCCTGCTCGCCGTGGAACCTGACCGGCATCCCGGCAGCTTCGAGTTTGGCCGCGATTGCGTCGGTGTCGACCATGTGGAAGCGATGGCTGTGGCCACTCTCGTCGTGCATAGCTGTCCAGCGCTTGTGATCTGGATGGGATGGATCCTCAAAGTTCTCATCGACGAGCAGCATTCGGCCGTTCGGCCGCAAGATACGACCAAGTTCAATGATGGCGGCGTCCATGTCGGTCCAGTGATGCATGCTGTTGACCGCCATGATGACATGCACTGAATCATCGGAGAGCCCTGTGTCCTCGGCCGACCCGTCGACCACGATGTATGGCCGTCGGGACATCCGGGCTCGAGCGGACAGAATTCGACGCATGTACGGCGTTGGTTCGATGGCGAACACTCGACCTGCCCGGTGCGCTGTCTGTGACGCGGCGGCTCCAACTCCGGCCCCGATGTCGGCGACGTGTTCGTTCGCGGTCGGTGAGAGCGCTTTGACCACGGCGTCGTTCACATCCGACGACCACATCCGGGGGGCATGTTTGGCATAGCGCCATATCGCGGCCAGACCTTGATCGTGTTCATTGCCATGTTCGTGATGGTGCTGCTGAAGTGCACCATCGGGGGCATGATCGTGAGCCATCCCCAAATTCTCTCATGGGGATCTCGTGGGACCGATGAACAAACGAAAAATCTTGAGTTCTGTTGTACTTAGCCGCTAGCCGACGTCGATCGTCCGGTCGACGTCCCACAGCATCTCGCCCGTTTCGATATCGAGTGCGATCAGCGACGTGAGAATGGACGGCGGAGCCGTTCCGCCGTAGAGATCAGAGGTGCTCGGGGCGGGACTTGAACCCGCACGTCCGTAAGGACACATGCACCTGAAGCATGCGTGTCTGCCAATTCCACCACCCGAGCGAGTA
>CAYUKM010000276.1:0-1803 GCA_964445255.1 uncultured Acidimicrobiales bacterium | reverse complement strand
CGGGATCGATGTCGCCGTCATCGACGTGTCCGAGGTGGAGTTCAACGAGGACGTCTTCGGCGTCTTGGTTCAATATCCCGACACAAGGGGACGCGTAGATGACTTCGCAGAGCTCGCGACCGCAGCCCACGAGGCAGATGCTTTCGTCGTCGCCGCTACCGATCTACTCGCGTGCGCTGCCCTCGTGCCCCCAGGGGAGTGGGGCGCCGATATCGTCGTCGGCTCGTCGCAACGATTCGGCGTACCGCTTGGCGCAGGCGGTCCACATGCGGCATTTCTGGCCACGGCCGAAGCGAATGCACGAAACCTTCCTGGACGCCTGATTTCGGTGTCGAAGGATCAGCAGGGGAACCAAGCCCTGCGCATGGCGCTCCAAACGCGTGAGCAGCACATCCGCCGAGATTCAGCGACCTCGAACATCTGCACCGCTCAAGTGCTGCTTGCCGTAATCGCGTCGATGTACGCGGTGTATCACGGCCCCGCCGGTATCGCGGGCATTGCAGGCGACGTTCACACGCGGGCGTCGAAGTTTGCCGCGGCAGCGTCGGAGGCTTTGTACTCCTTCGACTCGGCGCAATTCTTCGACACTGTCGTGCTGACTGATGGTCCGGATCTGGCGGACCTCCCCGCCCGAGCACTAGCTGCCGGGTTTAACCTGCGCTCCTTTGATGACGGTTCCGTCGGCATTGCCTTTGACGAGACCATCACCAATGCGGATCTCGAGGCCTTGACCCAGGCGCTCTTCGACCGGGTACCTCCGCAGGCCTGCGGCGCGCCGATTCCCGAGAAGATGGTTCGGGCGTCGGACTACCTGACGCACCCGAGTTTCAACAGCTATCACTCGGAGACGGAGATGCTCCGCTACATCACTCGCCTTCGAAACAAGGATCTCTCGCTCGTCCACTCAATGATCCCTCTCGGTTCGTGCACGATGAAGCTCAACGCCACTGCCGAAATGATCCCGGTCACCTGGGAGAAGTTTGGGAGAGTTCACCCCTTCGCCCCGCTCGACCAACAAATTGGCTACGAGACGCTCGTTACCCGCCTTGAAGCATGGCTCGCTGAGATCACCGGATTCGCTGCCACCTCGGTCCAGCCCAACGCAGGTTCTCAGGGTGAATACGCCGGCCTGCTCGCCATTCGCTCGTTCCATCGGGCCAATGGAGAGGGGCATCGAGATGTGTGTCTAATTCCAGAATCAGCCCATGGGACGAACCCTGCCTCGGCGGTCCTCGCAGGTATGAACGTGGTGCCGGTCTCGACCGACGAAGACGGCAACATCGATGTCGCAGATCTGACGGCCAAGGCCGAAGAACACCAAGACGCCCTGGGCGCCCTAATGGTCACCTACCCATCGACGCACGGTGTGTTCGAAGAATCGATCGAGGACGTCTGTGAGATCGTGCATCGACACGGCGGCCAGGTGTATCTCGACGGCGCCAACCTCAACGCGCAGGTCGGTCTGAGTCGTCCCGGCGACTACGGCGCCGATGTGTGCCATCTCAACCTGCACAAGACCTTCTGTATCCCCCACGGTGGTGGTGGACCGGGCGTCGGCCCGATCTGCGTCGCTCCCCACCTTGCGGATCATTTGCCCGCAACTCACGGCCATCTGGCCACGCCTGAAGACGGCTACATGGTGAGCGCCGCACCTTGGGGAAGCGCATCGATCCTCACCATTTCGTATGCCTACATCGCGATGATGGGCGCACAGGGTCTCGCCGACGCCAGTCGACTCGCGGTCCTCAATGCCAACTACATCGCTGCACGCCTCGACCCCCACTTCCCGGTTCTGTACCGCGG
>CAYUKM010000275.1:0-1805 GCA_964445255.1 uncultured Acidimicrobiales bacterium | reverse complement strand
GACCGCCCGCTACACAATCGTTCGCCCACTACAGATGGGAGCGGCAGCTGCCGCTGAGGGCACGCACCTCGCACAGCCCCTCGCAGACTTCGGTACGCCGTTAGGCATCGCCTTCCAACTCAAAGACGACCTCCTCGGCGTTTTCGGCGAGACGGAAGTAACCGGTAAGCCTGTGGGCGACGACCTACGAGAGGCAAAGCCCACTCCCCTCCTCGCCCGGGCACGCAACGCGGCAACAGCTGAGCAACGCGTGCTCCTCGACAGTGTCGGCCCCGACCTGACCGACGACCAGATCAACGAGATCCAGGCCGTGCTGGTCGATACCGGCGCCGTCGCAGAGATCGAGGCGCAGATCGGCACCCTCACCGCAGATGCGCTGGCCGCCATAAAGAAGACTCCGTTGGCCGGCGGGGCAGACGAACGCCTGGCAGAGATCGCCAACTTCTTGGCCTCTCGCACCTCGTAATCACCCGTACGCTTAACGGGTGAGTTCTGACGAAGTCCTCGAACATGCGCGCAAACGCCGCACGTTCGCGATCATCTCCCACCCCGATGCCGGCAAGACCACGCTGACCGAGAAGTTCTTGCTCTACGGCGGAGCATTAGGCACCGAGGCCGGTTCGGTGAAGGGCAAGAAAGGCGGTCGTTCGGCAACGTCTGATTGGATGGAGCTCGAGCAGCAGCGCGGCATCTCGATCACATCGACCGTGTTGCAGTTCCCGTATCGAGATCACATCATCAACCTCCTCGACACTCCAGGGCACAGGGACTTCTCTGAGGACACCTACCGTGTGCTCGCCGCTGCCGATGCTGCGGTAATGGTCCTCGACGGGGCCAAGGGCATCGAGCCTCAAACCCTGAAGCTCTTCGAGGTGTGCCGCGACCGGGAGATCCCGATCCTCTCGTTCATCAACAAGTGGGATCGCCCCTCGCTCGAACCGCTTGAGATCTTGGACGACATCGAGAAGCAACTGTCGCTCACCCCTACCCCACTGTCTTGGCCGGTCGGGTCGGCCGAGGATTTCCGGGGCGTACTCGATCAACGCACGGGCGACTTCGTGCGCTTCACCCGAACCGCCAGGGGTGCGACGATGGCACCGGAAGAGATCGTCGAGCCCGAACGAGCAATCGCCGAAGAGGGGCAACGTTACGAGGACGCCGTCGACGAACTCGGCCTGCTCGAAGCAGTTGGCTCGGAGTACGACGAAGGCACCTTCCTCGCGGGCATCACCACCCCAGTGTTTTTCGGCTCGGCGCTCACAAACTTCGGCGTGCGACTCTTGCTCGACGCAGTCGTCGACCTCACCCCCGCACCGACTCCGAAGATCGATGACGACGGTGAGGAGCGTCCGCTCGATGCGCCATTCAGCGGCTTCGTTTTCAAGGTGC
Source organism: uncultured Acidimicrobiales bacterium (assembly GCA_964445255.1). Lineage (GTDB taxonomy): Bacteria > Actinomycetota > Acidimicrobiia > Acidimicrobiales > SHLQ01 > SHLQ01. The sequence goes on along the minus strand of CAYUKM010000275.1, from coordinate 416 downwards.
AAGCCAACATGGATAAGGCCCACCGTGACCGAACCGCGTTCTTCCGGGTGTGCTCGGGCAAGTTCGAACGGGGAATGGTCGTCACCCACGAAGCCAGCGGCAAACCGCTCGCCACAAAGTACGCACACACCGCTTTCGGCACCGACCGCGAAACGCTCGACGAAGCATGGCCCGGCGACATCGTCGGTCTCGTCAACGCGAACGAGGTCAAGATCGGTGACACGCTGTGGCTCGACGACAAGGTCGAGTACCCAGGAATCCCATCGTTCGCACCCGTGCACTTCGCGATCGCCCGAACCAAGGACACCAGCCGTTTCAAGCAGTTCCGCAACGGCGTCACCCAACTCGATGAAGAGGGTGTCGTACAGGTGCTCCGCGACCAGGACATTGGAGATCAAGCTCCGGTTCTTGCAGCG
>CAYUKM010000274.1:0-1850 GCA_964445255.1 uncultured Acidimicrobiales bacterium | reverse complement strand
GTGCCCGCTCATCGACATGTCCGACAAGATCGAAGCCCGCTCGGCAACCGAGACCTACGACGAACTGACCTCCGGTGAGCTGCACGGACTGTCGGTCGGCTTGCTCCACGGCCGCATGTCGAGCGACGAGAAAGACGAGGTCATGTCGGCGTTCCGAGCTGGCGACCTCTCTGTGCTCGTAGCTACCACCGTGATCGAAGTCGGCGTAGACGTTCCTAACGCCACCGTGATGGTGATCTTGGATGCCGGTCGCTTCGGCATCGCTCAGCTCCATCAGTTGCGCGGCCGCGTGGGTCGTGGGAAGCACGCATCGACGTGTTGGCTCGCAGGTGAGGTCACCACCCCGGATGGGGAAGCTCGTATCACCGCCCTCGTCGAGTCAACCGATGGATTCCACCTAGCCGAAGTCGACCTCGACCTGCGAGGCGAAGGAACGATTATGGGGGAGCGCCAGAAAGGTCAAAACGACCTGCGCCTGGCGTCGCTACGCCGAGACAAAGACACCGTCGCCCTCGCCCGAGAGGTCGCCATCTCGCTCATCGACAACAACGACCCCAGCCTCGACGCCCTCAGCGAAGACAACGTCATCATGCTCGGCCAAACCGACACCGAGTACCTGCGGAAGAACTGAGTTCGACTGCGGCCAGCGACTCCGTCGCGATTTTGGCCGCACGAACTCAGTTGCTGTTTTCGCCGCAATCGCAGATTCGCCTTCGGCTCGGTCTGCTCTGCGGATTTCAGTTCGACTGCGGCCAGCGACTCCGTCGCGATTTTGCCGCTTCGCAGATCAGTCCAGGACTGTCCGCTCGGGGTTTAGCAACAAACGGACCGTCACTGCGAGTTAGGCCACCGTGGCAATGATGAGCAACGGAAACACCGGCGTGCTCAGTCCCCACCTCAAGGTGGCAACCAGAGAAGCGATGGCGACCGGGGTTGTCAGCGAAGCCGCTAAGCGAAGGTTGCGCTTCGCCACGACGAGCCCTGCGACCGAAAAGACGAACACCGCGAGGGGAATCAGGAGGAGGCCGATGGCAAGTACAGCGAAACCACCAAACACGCTCGAGGCTTGGCTTCCGCCGCAACGTCCGCGGCGAGCAAACGTTTTCTCGCAACGTTACTACTTGATAGCGTGTCCCTTAATGACTATCGAGGTGCCTGACACCATCGTGTGCGTCGATTGTGGGTACGACAGCCACCGTCTGACTCCTACCCCGCCTGAGGGTTTTGCTCCAGGCGTGATTGTCGCGTACCGATGTAGTGGCTGTATGGATCGTTGGGACGTTGAATTCGGGCCCGGAGAGGCTGATCGATCATGAGAGTGGTCGCTGGTGAAGCGCGCGGTCGTAACATCGTTGCTCCAGAGGGCACGCGCACCCGTCCGACGTCGGATCGCGTCCGAGAATCAATCTTCAACATGTTGTTCAGCCTGGGCGCGACTGGCGAGGTCGAAGCCCTGGACCTCTACGCCGGATGCGGCGCGCTTGGCATTGAAGCCTTAAGTCGGGGCGCCACCCACTGCACATTCGTTGAGAAGGATCGACGTGCAGTGCAGAGCATCCGAGACAACTTGGACTCCCTTGGTTACACCGATCGAGCGACCGTCGTTCAGGCCGATGTCCTGGAGTGGGTGGCCCGTCACGAAGACCATTTTGATGTCGTTCTCGCCGATCCTCCATACGCCGATGAGAGCTGGGAATCGTTGCTCGATCAGCTCGACGCTCGGTTCGTGGTCGCCGAGGCTGGCGAGGTCGTCGAAGAACATCCGTCGTGGGATGTCGTTCGTGAGAAGACGTACGGGACTACCGTGGTGACCGTGTTCGCCAGACAAGGAACCGCCCAGTGACGGTCGT
>CAYUKM010000273.1:0-1898 GCA_964445255.1 uncultured Acidimicrobiales bacterium | reverse complement strand
GTTTATAAGCGGTGTTGGCTCCCCATTCGGATTCTCTGAACAGATAAATCCAGCTCCCAACCATTGACATGATTCCCGCCAAGGCGCCCGCAGCGGTCAATCGTTTCCAATAAAGCGCCGCCAAGACAACAGGAAACAGTGCGGCGTAACCGCTGAAGCACCACACCGCCATGTGGAACACACTGCGGTATCCCAATTGGCTCAGGTAATAAGTGACCCCCACGATCAAGATGACAAAAATTCGCGCGATCCAAACTTGGCTCCGATCCGAGATTCGGTCTTTGCCGATATAATGGGCGACAATGTCGTTGGTGAAAATTGAACCGATGCACAGGAACTGACTGTCAAGCGACGACATGATCGCCGCCAGAATTCCAGCCGCAAGGAACCCGGCCATCACTGTTCCGATTTGCGAGTTAACCAAATACGGCAACACATCGTTGGCCCGGACACCCGCAGGAATGTTGACCGATGTGGCCCATACTCCGATCAACACACAAGGGACCCACACAATCATGATGAAAATCGGATGCATGATGATGGGTAGTTTGAACGTGTTGGCGCTTTTGGCGGTCAGCCAATGCTGAAACAGATGTGGAAACATGGCGACCGAAAGCGGAATGAACATATAAGTCGCAAATAGCGAGTGAGGCATCTTGCTGCGTGTTAGTTTTGACTGATCGACTTTCGCCGTCAGATTACTGAGACTTTCGGTGATCGTTTCGCCCCCGCCAAGCTTCATCGCCAACAGCCAGAACGAAACCACGCCCAAGAGCATGAACACGATCGTCTGAAATGCGTTTGCCCAAGCTGTCCCGCGCATCCCGCCAAAGAAGACGTAAATCAACACGACGCCACAGATCAAAGCGGATCCGTATTGCGTGGGGATTCCGCCGCTTTTGGCAACGTCGATCGCGCCGTCTTTTCCAAGAACTTTAAAGGATTCAAAATCGAACGCGCCAGCAGTCATGACTTGGATCACACCGCCGCTGGCCATGACACCGATCATCAGGTAGGGGATGATTAGCCCGACCAGAATCGGGAACAGGATCAGCCCGATTAAATCGCTGTCGAGTCGATCACGAAAGAACTGAATTTGGGTCGTGTACCCCTGCGTTCTACCAATTCGATAAATTTTGACTCCGATGACGTAGAAGCAAAGCGAGTGAATGATTCCGCTGCTGGACGCCAACATTCCGTAAACGCCAATGCCTTTTTTGAAAGACTCTCCTGACGAACCGACCAATGCGAACGCCGTCATCGTCGTCCCAAACATGCTTAGCAAAAGCAAAAACGGTCCGATCGAGTGACTGGCCAGTAGATAATCTTTTTTAGTGCCGCGAAAAAATCGGCTGGCCGAAAATCCCAACAGCAAAAGCAAAGCCAGATACCCAAGGATAATGATCAGGCGAATTTGACCATCGTTGATTGCCAGCAGTGGCGAAACAGGTCCAATCATGACTGGGCTCCATCGACCTTATCGCGCCCAAAGTCCGATTTCATATTTGCTTCTAACTGATCATCAAATTGGTCAACGCCTTGTGGCCAGGCAAACACACAGGCAAATGCCCAAACCAGAGCCGCGGCGATCGAAATCCCCACGTGGTAGACAAGCCCGATTGGCATAAAGCCAAATAGTATTTGATCGCTTTCCCAATTCCAAAAATCATGATGAGCCACGATAAGTGCTGCTACCAGTATCCAGATCAGTAACTTCATCCTGTGTTTCCGTGCAATTTAGGCAGTTCAAATTCGGAAGTAGGAGTTTAATCTTAGCCGATGCCCAAATGAATCGGGCAAGCACAATATTTGTCCCGTTGCTTGAGGTTCCCTTCTATGAGGCTTCCCTTCTCATAGCTTTCTCTTCTCCGCGGCTCAGCGTCTCCGCGAGCCACATC
>CAYUKM010000272.1:0-1916 GCA_964445255.1 uncultured Acidimicrobiales bacterium | reverse complement strand
TCGCCGAACAGCGGATCGGGCAGTTGGTGGGTGCTGAGTTTGAGTCGACGCCCCGGCCGGCGATTCATTACTCGGCGGCCGAGATGTACTGCGTTCCTTCGTACATGGAAGGTTTCGGAAACGTCGTGCTCGAAGCAGCTTGCGCTGGTCTGCCGACGATCGGTGCTGACATCTACGGGTTGCAAGACTCCATCGCTGATGGTTTCTCGGGCCTCCTGTACCCGAGCGGTGACATCGGTGCACTAGCGGCGACTATTCTGAAGCTGGCGAACGACCCTGACCTGCGTAAGCAACTAGGTGAGAATGCAGCGAACCGCGTTGTCGATGAGTTCTCTCAAGATCGATTGGTTGAGGCCTTTAGCGCAGAACACCAAGCGCTAAATGCTAGATCCTGATGATGAGATCTGGAGTTGCGGGACTAAATGGCTTCGGTTCGGCGGGCAATTGGAAAGCCCGAGGAAGCAGATCATCTGTTTACTGACCTAGCCCTAGAGACATCTGAGGCGCAACGACTGCTCCACCAAATCGAATAGCATTAGTTCAAGTGCACCCCATAGCGTCGCAGAAAGTTGGGGTACGCGGCATCTAGATCTTTCAGTCGTTTGGGCAGCTCGTTGACATCTATCTCTGCGTTGGCGGGCGATGATTGCGAGAACAGCATTCGTTGGATGATGCTGAGTTCTTTGAGACGAGCGAGTGCAACGAGGTATCCGCGGTCACGTAGCTGACCGGCAAGTCGTTTCGCTGCCCTACTCAGGAATGGCGATCGCGCGCTCGATCGGCCGAGCACGGTCTGCGTGTCCTCCTCCGAAAGCGCGAGCTTTGGTACACCGAGAAATTCCGCCAAGGTGTGAGCGTACTGCTCGGTATTTGCAGCAAGCAGCTCAAGGGGCAGTACGAGAAGTTGATCATCGGCTAAGGCGTCACCGAAGCGGTCGAGAACTCGCTGATAGTCCGACCGCTCCACGAGTTGCTCGGAATCGCCAGAATTGAGGTAGTCGACCAGGCCGCGATCCACAAATTCTCCGTTTCGCTGAAGAAAGGCGAAGTGAGATTGGACTCGCTTTGATGGTTTTCGCACGGTGAGCACAATTTTTGCTTCAGGGTTGTGTTCCGCGATTTTCTCAGGGATCGACGTATCCCAATAGTAGACATTCGAGAAGTCGCACCGTGGTCGTTGTTCGTCGTAGAGCGCCTCGATCTGACTGGCCTGTTCGTGCCGCGGGTGGTTGAGTATGTACGGCTCCTTGATCTTTGGCACGCCGATATCGCCTCGTCGAGAGAGGTGTTTGTAGATCCAGGATGTTCCACACTTGCCAACGCCGATGAAAAAGACGTCGATCTTGGGATCGTTCGCTTCGTGACCGGACACTAGGCCGTGCCTCGGCGCGAGGTTGCGCCGCCGTCTTGGAGTGGACCCCACCATGCTTTGTTGTCGAGATACCACGAAACGGTCTGTTCGATTCCCTCCTCAAACGTGACCGAGGGTTCCCAACCGAGTTCGCGTTTGATCTTGTCGAACTCCACGCTGTATCGGAGGTCGTGCCCTGGCCGGTCCGCAACGAAGGTAATCAGGTCGCGACGGTTCCGATTCTCTGTCTTGGCATCGACAACGTCACAGATCTGCTGCACGATGCTGATGTTTGTTCGTTCTGCGGCTCCACCGACGTTATAGGTTTCCCCAATTTTCCCGTTTTCAAGCACTGTGATGAGAGCACGGGCATGATCGTCTACGAGGAGCCAGTCTCGAACATTCTCGCCGGTGCCGTACACCGGTAGGTCTTCGCCTTGGAGTGCTCGGATTGTGATCAGCGGGATCAGCTTCTCGGGGAATTGGTACGGCCCGTAGTTGTTCGAGCAATTCGTGAGAACCGTGGGAAGCTCAAACGTCTCTCCCCAAGCTCGCACGAGATGAT
>CAYUKM010000271.1:0-1917 GCA_964445255.1 uncultured Acidimicrobiales bacterium | reverse complement strand
TGACTTTGCCGTGACGTGGCGTACGCCTGGCAGTGTCGATGTCGTGGGTAGAAATCGTCTGGGCACCACGGTGCAGTACCCGCTTGAGGGTGGACGCTTTGACGTGAGCCTCGAAGTGAGAGACGTGTTCGGCACCAACACCTTCGAAACAACGATCGTGGTTCCAGATGCCACTCCGCCTCCTCGCTGAGACTGGAGCCGTCACTTCACCTGGTCGGTGATCGAGCCGGGACATCGACTCTGGATTCACGGGAGCGACGACGAGGTCGTGCAACAGGTCCGAGTGCCTACCTTCTAACCGTCTCGGGTAGGGGGTTCGTTGTTAGTCGGTGCTGATCGCTTCGAGCACGTTCATGCGGCCTGCGGTCCAGGCCGGGAACACGGCAGCGAACAAGCCGATGATTGCGGCAAACACTAGATACGCCACGAGCGTAGGTATCGGGACGCTTATCTGGTTGACCAAAAGCTCCGGCAGTTGGCTGGTAGCGAGCACGCCGATGGGTACACCGACGAGTAGGCCGACCAGACCGCCAAATGCGGCGACGATGACACCTTCCCAACGGATGATCCACCGGGTTTGTTGACGGGTCGCTCCAACTGCTCTAAACAAGCCGATCTCGCGGGTTCGTTCGAAGACGGAGAGCGCTAGGGCGACCAGGATGCCGAGCGCTGCCACCACGCCAGAGAGCCCGAGGAGCACGTTGACAGTGGCAAGTGTCTGGTTGATTTGGTTCTCAGACATCTCCGCAAACTCCGTACGCGTTGAGACGTTCACAATTGGGAAGTCCACCTCGAGCGCAGCTTCCATCGCGCCTCGGGCATCCTCTTGGGGAACTCCGGAGGTGGTCAGTGCGGTGAGGAACTGGTCGCTGTCGGACGGGAAATGCTGGTTCCAAAGATCGAGACTCATCACGCGGTTTCCGAGCACGAATCCGTTGTCGTAGATACCGGCAACTACGAGGTCTTCGCTCTGGAGGTCGATGAAAAGGGCGGAGAAGGTATCGCCGACTTCGAGACCAGCTTCTTCTGCGACGCTTTGTTCGAAGTAGACGGCGTTCGGGCCGATCAGGGACCGGTCGATGTCGACGAAGTCGGGGTCGATGTGGTCCTCCAGCGTGTCGAAGTCAACCGCAGCCGCATCATTGATGTCGATGCCCGTGCCTCCGATCTGTTCTTGCAAAGCAAACAGTTCCTCGGGGCTGAGATCGCCATCGTCGTTGATCAGCTGCAAGATCGCCGGCAAAAACTCTTGGAGGTCGGCGGCGCTCAGCTCGCCAGATTCGCTCGTTGCCCACGCTGCGGGAAACGCGACGCGGAACTGCAGGACTGACTCGATTTCGTCGAGGCCTTCGAGTCGGGCGGCCACGTCGGTAGAGAATGGGATGGCTTGTGGGCCTCCACCTTGACCGGCTTGGATCAGCCAATCGGCGGTAATCGAGGACGAGAGCGCCGCGCTGACCGAGGTCTTGATCGAGTCTCCGATCACCGTTACGGCGGTGACCAAGGTGAGACCGATCATCAACGCCGCAGCCGTGGTTGCTGTGCGTTGGGGGTTTCTAGCAGCGTTGGACCGCGCCAATCGTCCGGAGAGTCCTCGAGCGGCGATCGCTGTTCGAACGATGCCGAAGGCGAGTACGGAAAGTACCAATGCGCCGATTACCAACGGGACCACGAGAGCGAAGCGGGATACGTCCATTCCTGTGGAGTCGATGATGGCATCGGGCGTGCCGGTGGAGGCGATCCAGATCGCGGTAGCAATACCGGCTATCGCTCCCACGCCGAGCCCTAGGCCGACAAGTCCGACCAACATTGCGGTCGGGATACGTCCAAGAACCGAGGTCAATACAACGGCGACGAACGGCCGATCGCACAGCGGACGAGCTCGCTGCGACACTCGCCGGGTTCCTCCGGTTCTCC
>CAYUKM010000270.1:0-1929 GCA_964445255.1 uncultured Acidimicrobiales bacterium | reverse complement strand
TACGAGGAAGATCAGGATCGCAATGCTCGAGCCAATTCCCCCTGCAGAGAACGTCGACTCGCCCTTGCTTGCGATGCCGCGGAGTCCAGCGTGAAGGAGAACGAATCCGAGCACAGCGACCGCAAGAATGGCGGTTCCGCTACCGACGATTGCTACCTCCGCGAGGACGATGGTCAAGAAGATCAGCAAAGGGAGCGTCAGAAAGCCCGCCAAACCAAGCCATCTCGAGTCGTTCTTCGAGCGCCCTGCCTCGCGGGCTCTGGCCGCGATGTCGCCGCCGATAATGCCTGACGTAGCGCCGATGGCGTGCACACAGCAGCAGCAACAGCAACACGAAGGCGTCGCAAGCGATGCTTTTGAATGCCCGTCAGCAAATGGAGACCGCCGGGGCCGCAATTCCAGCTCCATACCGTCAGTATCGGTCATTGGCCGAGTTCGTTGAAGTTATTGGTGGAGCCCGATAGCCATGGCACCACCGATCAGCGCACCGGTGTGGTCGAGCCCGAGTGCGTTGAGAACCTCCCGATCGAGTACGCCGCCGAGCACATAACCCGTGAGGGAACCCTCAGCCGCTCGGAGGCTGAGATTCTGGTGGGCGTGGCCCACCTGTTGGAGCGCGAATCGCAATGCGCGGTCGCCGTACTTACGCCGCAGCTCATCGAGGTGGAGCACCGACACGACGATCATTTGCGGGTCGCCCTCGCATTCGAGCGAGAAGAGTCGGCGCAGTTCGGGGGCCGACGGGCACTCGGCAACGACGGATAGACCGTGCTGTGTCGGCGAGTACGCGCAGGCCGTACCAGCAAACTCGCCTTCCACCCACCGAGCGAAAACATAGGTGAACACCGCCTCGACTCCGCCGGCCGCTGGCACCAACGGTCCGTCATCGCTACGACCAACCGCTGCGAGAAGGCGGCTGAGCGCCTTGCCCGATACCGGCTGGTCGCCGAACGTGCGGCCCGACCGGCGCGATGCCAATAGCCGTTGTGTGCGGTCGTCGCGGACATGGGGAAGGGGGAGGAACGCTTCGGGTGGGGCGAGCGGGTGAACGGGCACGTCGAAGGGCTCAAAGTTCCGAACCTGGGTGCCAAACGCGGCGGCATTGTGCTGCCCGAGCGAACTCGCCGTCCAGAAATCGTCTACGGGTGAAGGTTCGGATTCTGTGCTCATTGGCTACCCCAGTCCATGTGGGAACGGTGATGGATACGGTCGGCCACCCGAGCGGGACTCGCCGTCGGAATAGTGAAACGAGAGGTCTGCGGCGCGCCCGCCGAAAAACGGCCAGACGTGATCGTGGTGAATCGGCGTGAGCTCGGGCGAGAGCACTCGCACCGCTGTCAGGCCGAGTTGCAACAAGTCGATCGTGGACAGGTCTCGGTAGAAGAGTCGAACCCCTCGGCCATCGAGATGGTCCGCGAGAGAGCGGAGGAGCTCGCCCGACGAACCGTGGTTGTCGGTCTGGGGTGCCGGTGACGCGATCGCGAAGCGATGGAGGGGGAGTTGTTCCCACTCGTCGGGGTTGGCCGCGTAGTACACGGCGTGATGATCGAAATTGCGGGTGTTGGCCGCGGTGAGCGCATGTAGCTCCGGCTCTCGGGCCAGCTTTTGGCCGACGAAGGTGATGCCTTGTAAGCACTCCAGCTCGGCGCGTTCCACCGCCTCGCCCCAGTTCGGACGGCATGCCACTCCCATGGAGTGACGCGGCTGGCCCTGCAAGGGCAGCGTCCCGGTGACGATGGCGACGGGGTGGATGCTGTAGTCCGGGGTGATGTCAAAGACTCGTATTCGTCCGCCGAGCCGGTCGTCGGCCACCCGATCTTCGACGAGCTTGCCCCCGAGTTGGTGGAACCAGGTGGTCATGAATGCATCGCGTTCGATCAGCTCTTCGGCTGCCCGAAGCAGGGCGAGCCAGGGGTCGCTGTGCAGGGC
>CAYUKM010000269.1:0-1950 GCA_964445255.1 uncultured Acidimicrobiales bacterium | reverse complement strand
CTGCAGTCGACGGGATAGAAGCCCGTTGCCTTATCCAGTTTGGCCACGGGGGCAGACTCGTCCACGATACAAACCGAGTAGCACTTTCGAGTTACCTGCTCGATCATCGATTTATGGACAGCCCGTCCAGAAGTACTCATGGACGGCTCCAAGAAGCCGACTAAAACAAGGTGTCTCAAGAGAACGCTTTGCCCTCCGAGCTACCCGAAATCCTCGGGGACTTCCTAACGCGTCACCCCGACGCCAGAGTGATCGCCTTGTCCGAACCTGGATATGTCCCGCTTGGGACGATCCATCCGGCCTTCGCGGACCGGCCAGCGCCTCCTCCGATGTCGACACTGACTAGCGACGGACGCCTCGCAGCACTCTCCTGTCTACGTAGGGCCCGCGACGAGGGTGCCGCTTACCAGCGTGTGGTGATTGGCGACGCCGAAGCACACCTGAGTGCCGTGGCGGTGACCGGCACTCCGCACATCGTATTGGTGTTCCATCCGACCGAAGGCATCGGTTCGCTCGCCCCGTCCCCGACGACAGAAGCTGCGGCGACGCTGAGCGGTTCACTCGATGCTGAGTTTAGAATCGATGGCATCGCTGGTGAGCTCCAGCCCTTCGCTGACCGAGCATCAACAGACCTAATCGGACGTCAAATCACCGACATCGTCGACGCTGCATCGTTCGGTACAACGCTCGATTGCATCTTGGAGGCCAAAGCGCTTGGCGCCTCTACCTGTGACGTTCAGCTTCGCACTCCCAGCAATGAACGCATCTACCGCCTCACTATCCTCCGATCACAGGGAGTCCTCAACTTTTCGATGGTTGACCGAACCTCCGTGGTGCACGTCCCAGACCTTGGCCGAACTCAAATGGACCACTTCGCCGAGTCGTCCCATCACGGCTTCTTCCGCGTCTCAACCACCGGCGAACTCTTGTACAAGAACGCCCGCCTCGACAAACTCTTCGGACGGTGCTTTCAGACGCTCGCGGACTTCGGAAGTATCCGCACACTCGGCGGCGGACGTCTCGTTGACGTGGTGCCGGACGAACTTCGATCCAACAGCGAGTGCATCATCGACGTAAAGGTCGAAGTCCAGAGTGAATCCCGCATGATCCGACTTCGAGTGCACCGCTCGATCGGACCGAACAACCGACTCGAGTACTCCGGCAGCGCTGAGGACATCACCGAGATCTTGGCGCGCGAGAGCAAGCTCGAACAAGAAGCCCTGACCGACCCAATGACCGGTGTCGCAAACCGACGTGGATTGGAATCGGTGGTGGAGAGACTCCTCTCCGCATCTCCTTTCTCATCGTTCGCCCTATTGCTTTGCGACCTCGATGGATTCAAGCAAGTCAACGATTCCCTCGGGCACGAGGCTGGCGACGTTGTTATCCAAGAAGTCGGAAATCGACTGACTGGGATCTCGCGCGAGCACGATCTCGTGGCCCGGCTCGGCGGCGACGAGTTTGTTGTCGTAGCGCCGAACATGTCCGACTACGACGAGGCGATGGAGTTCGCTGAGCGCATCCTTCCCCAACTCCGCCAGCCATACCATCTCGCCGAAACCCAAATTGAACTCAGCGGATCGGTCGGGATAGCACTCGCCAACGAACCGATGCCCACGCACAGTCTTCTACAAATGGCCGACCATGCCATGTACGAAGCCAAGCGGGCGGGCCGAAATCAAGCCGTCGCATACCACACACCCGATGCGACTACGACGATCTCACCCCTCGCACTTCGTCGCGACCTACGACGCGCGATCACAAACAACGGACTCGATCTCGCCTTCCAGCCGATCTACGCGATCGACAGTCTTGACCATGCCGAGTCCGCCGAGGTCCTTTTGCGCTGGGAGCACCCGGTCCAGGGCCACATCGAGCCCTCGACGATGGTGACGATCGCCGAACAGAGCGGCCTGATTCGCGATCTCGGCGAATGGATCATCACCGAAT
>CAYUKM010000268.1:0-1955 GCA_964445255.1 uncultured Acidimicrobiales bacterium | reverse complement strand
GAGTGCACGCTACGAGCTGCGATTCAGGAGGCGAACTTCGATCCGACCGCGACCATCATCGACTTCGACATCCCGATGGCCGATAGCACGGCTGGTATCTGGACGATTTCAGTTGCTGGCGAACTGCCGGCGATCACCTCTCCGACAACGATCGACGCCACTACTCAAACCGGTTGGGTCGGCCCGGAGCCGGTCGTTGTGCTTGACGGCGCAGGCACCAGCTTTGCGTCTGGCTTCGTGGTGACTGGACCAGATTCAGAGATACGAGGCTTGTCGATCGTCAATTTCCAGGACGGTATTCAGACGACAGCGGCCAATACCGCGATAGCGCAGAACTTCATCGGGGCCTTCCCCGACGGCAGCTCCGGGGGCATCGATCACGTGACGATCACCGCCGAAAGCGGCGCAACCAATCTACTTATCGACAACAACGTCCTCGCCAACTCGGACCTCGATGCCGTTCGACTGTTGGGTGCCCACACCGCCGTTCTCACGAACAATGAAATTGTTGACCCCGGCCAGGATGGCATCGAAGTTGACAATGGGTCGACGAACATCACGATTGGTACGCCAGGTAACGGCAACATTCTCTACGGCGGCGACTTGGTTGGCGCTCGTATCCGCGACGCGACCAACGTGATCATCCAAGACAACATCATCGGACGCGATCCTGCAGGAAACCTCGTGTCGGGGTGGAACGAAGGGATCACCTTTCGCAGCAGTTCAGGCGACCTACAGGTGCTGCGAAATATCATCTCGGGAACGCAATTTGACACGATCGAAGCGAGAACCTCCGACAATGTGTTGATCTCGGAGAACCTGATCTTCGACATCAACAACCGCGCTATCGATACGTCACCCCAGCAACTCGAACTTGAGCCCCCGACCCTGCAGTCCTTCACCTGTAACGGCAATGTCGTCACCCTCGATTTCGGCCTCAACGTTCCTGCTGCTGGGCTCTATGACCTCGAACTGTTCCACAGCACTGGCACAGCTCAGTTCAGCGGCGAAGCAGAGAACTACATTGACACCTTCCCGGTCCAGGACTTCGATTCGACACTCACGGCTGGCATTGCGATTCCCCCAGCTGGATCGTATTTGACCGCGACGATTACCGATCCAGCGCTCGGGCTTACCTCTGAACTCAGCAACACGATCATGGTTCCGCCGTCATGCAACACCACCACAACCATGCCGTCGAATTCGCCCCCAACCATCGCCTTTGTGCCTAACCAGACGAATTTGACGAGTGATCTGGTGAACCTGGCGCTGATGGCCACGGACCCTGAAGGCGACCAGCTTTGGTGGAGTGCGTCGGATCTTCCGATGGGTCTCTCGATCGACCCGATGACGGGCGTGATCTCTGGATCGCCGACGATGGGCGGCGTGACTTTCGTGATGGTGACGGTCGACGATCACAACGGCGGGACGGCGAGCAGGTCCTTCGCCTGGAACACCATCCAATTTGGACCGCCGAACACGACCGCGGCTCCTCCACTCAACCCCCCGGTCGTGACAGGGATTACTTGCCTTGCTTCGGGCGAAGCCCGTGTCTTTGTGGACCTCGACGTTCCCGCTGCTGGTCGGTATGACTCTGAAGTTTTCCTTAGCGATGACGCCACTGGCGCGGGGGACCGCCATCGGGGGTTGACAGCCTTTGACACGACCCAGCCAGGTCTCAGCACACGCACCTTTAGGGCGACTCTGTCAGGGGATTACGTGAGTTTCACGCTTACCGATCCTGTCACCATGCAAACCTCCGCGCGAAGCAACTTCTTTGCAGTGCCGTTTTGCCCACCGCCAACGACCACCACGACTACTACGACCACGACGGTGCCGCCAACGACTGTTCCGCCACCGCCACCAACTATCACCACGACTACTACGACGACCACCACGACCACGACGGTGCCGCCGACCACGACGGTGCCGCCAACGACTGTTCCACCAACTAC
>CAYUKM010000267.1:0-1972 GCA_964445255.1 uncultured Acidimicrobiales bacterium | reverse complement strand
CGCAAGCCCGATGCGGACGCGATTGCCGAGATGGCCCTCAACAACTACATCGAGATGCGCTCAGGCGTCGTCGACCCGGACTATCTGGCCATGCGAGCATTAGCGCTCGATTTGGAGGCGAGGTTCCCCGAACACATCAGCCCTCGCTACAACATGGTCATGTTTTCGACGATGCCCTACGCCGAGGCACAGCGCCGAGCCAAAGAGCAAGCGAATCTCATGCGCCACGCGATTGCCGATGGTGGGTTCGACATCGGGTCGCGAGTGCGGGAACTACCAGCGTTGCCCGCGCTAGATCCGCTCGCCGACCCCGAAGCACTCTCAACCTCGTAGACCCGGTTATGTGGCGGGCCACAACTCCGTCTCCGGATAGAACTGGGACCAAGCGAACCAAAATGCTTGGTGAGCAACGACCTCGTTTCCATCGCTATCAAAGGCGAGGAGGCCATCTCCGGAGCTAACGACTCGGATGCCATTAACCACCACGATCTTTCCTCGTCGAAGCGCAGCCTTCGCGGAGTTCACATGCACAGCCAATGGCTGGCCATTCGACTGGATGATGCCAAGGACATCTTCTTGTAATGCGAGGCGCGGATCGGCATCGCCGATCGGAAAGATCGGACCATTGGCATCTCTGCCGTTGCGGAAATCGAAGTTTGTGCCGAGGGCGAGGTTCTTCGTCAGCACCGTCGTTTCGGGATGTTGTGCCTTCCATGTAGCCCACGTCGATGTCACAACCGTGTGGCCAACGAGCGCGATGCCGCGCTCGAACAGAGGGCCGCTTACGGCGGTTCCGAGGAAGGTGTCGAAGATCGATTGCGATGTGAGGTCGTACATCACCTTGTTTGAGCGCGCGAGCAACCCTGATGTCCGCAGGACGGGACGGTCGATCCCGTCTGGGAGATCATCGGTGAACCACACCTGTGCGGCCCCGCAAAGCGTGCAGTACGGCATGGCAAAATCACGTCCACCAAGGGTGTCGTTGACCATCTCCCGGGCTTCCATGATCTGGCGCGGGTACGCCCGCGCCTCACCGTTGATGACGACACCGAACACCACGTCTTCGGGGTCGAGCCATGTTGTCTCAGAAGCCGGACGGAATGTTGGGTTGTCGGCAGCGGGGATACATCGGCACGGTTCGTCGGTTCTGTCGAATGGCCGAGAATCAATCCGTACCCCACCCCAGGAGACCATCCTCCAGTCAATATCGGAGCTGTCACTCATCAACGGTTCCCATGCCGGTTCGACCGGTGTGTAGATGTTGCGCTTGAACCGAAGGTAGTCAGGCGGTTCTGGGATGTCCCATGCCATCAAGGCGTTGGTGAGCGGGTTCCAGATTTCGAGGGCGATGGAAGGGAGGCCAACCAACGCGAAGGCCGCCTGGGAGAGTCGCTCGTGTAGATCGAAGAAGCGCCGGCGCGGTAGCGACTCGTTCTTCGCCAACGTCAGGCTCACGCGAAGGTGATCAGCGATCAGCCAAGCCAAACGCGGGTCGCCTGAATCGCCGATGTCTTCAAGTGCAACGAACTGCTCGATGCTCAAATTGCCCGAAATTGGTTCGCCATAGAGCAACTCGACATCGGCCAACACCGCATCATTCAATGGCCCATCGGGTACGTCTGGGGTCGGGCCGAAGTCTGAGCGCTGCCCGCTTGGGAGGGTGGTCGGGTCGACAACAGCGATCTCCCCCTCGGGAAGGTTGAGCGGGTCGATCGACGTGATGACCGGAGCCTCCTCGGGCTTGCGACGAGACTTCCTTAGTTTGAACATGCTTTAAGGCAACCCGAACATGGCGCACGGCATTTCGCTTGGTCGCAGCGTTGTGTGAAGGTTCGTATTTAGGCTGCTACCGTGTCGAACGACTAGTGCAGATGCGCGGAAGACGGTGCATCGAAACCGTGGGGATTACAACATGGACGTGCTCGGAATCGACGTAGGTGGCTCGGGTATCAAAGGGGCCATTGTCAACACC
>CAYUKM010000266.1:0-1982 GCA_964445255.1 uncultured Acidimicrobiales bacterium | reverse complement strand
GTCATACCGACAACGAGCATTGTCGGGGGTATGGCCGCCCTGGTGAGCTACGACCCGCAGGCCGACTGCGACGCAAACGAAGCGGCCATGTCCGAGGCTCTCGAACACTTGGTACAAGGCGAAGTAACCCACGCCGTGCGAGACACCACAGCCGATGGTTTCGACATCTCAGACGGCGACTGGCTCGGTCTGGCCGAGGGCAAGATTGTGGCCGTCGAGGCCGATGCGATTGCTGCCGCAGCTGCAGTGGTGGACTCACTCTCCGATGGCGATCACGAAATCGTCACTGTCGTCGTAGGTGACGAAGCCACCGAAGCCGAAGCCGCCACGCTGGTGGCGCAGGTCGAGCTCGGGCATCCAGACCTTGAGGTCGAGGTGCATACAGGAGGCCAACCCCTGTATCCGTTTATTATCGGCATGGAGTGAATGCCCCCAAACCGCCGTTAACCCTGAGCGACCTCGATGCCCTCGGGGTTGACGCGCTCAATGGCGTTGGCCCCAAGCGGGCCGCAGCGCTGCATAAGGCCGAGATCCATTCGGTGCTCGATCTGCTGCGCACCTATCCGCGTCGCTATGTGGATCGCACCAAGGAAGCCCTCATCAGCGATCTCCGCCCCGGCGAGGAGGGCATGGTCCTGGGAACCGTCAGACGGGTCGACTCGCGCCGGATCCGTGGCAACCGCACCATGGTCAACGTGACCGTGGCGGATAGTTCTGGCACGCTCGGCGTCACCTTCTTCAACCAGCCATGGCGAGCCAAACAGCTCTACGAAGGTCTAGTCGTCGTGCTGTTCGGCAAGGTCGACATCTACCGAGGCAACCTGCAAATGGCATCACCGATCGTCGACAAGATCGACGGTGATCAGACAGGCAAGATCGTGTCGATCTACCCGGCGTCGGAGAAGACAAAGATCTCGAGCTCCGACCTCGCCCGCTGGGTCGCCGAAGCGCTGCGCAGGTGCGGCCCCCGAACTCTCGCCGACACTCTGCCCGATCATGTGGTTCGAGAGAACGGGTTCATCAGTCGCCACGACGCCGTGTTCGCTATTCATCAGCCAGAGGCGATGAAGGACGTGAAAGAGGCTCGGCGTCGCCTCGTCTTCGACGAACTCTTCGCCATCCAACTGCACCTCGTGAGCGAACAGCGGCACCGCCAGGCCACTCAGGTCGGCGTCACCCATGAAGCGAGCGGCGAGCTAACCGGGCAGCTCATCGACAGCCTCGGTTTCCCCCTCACCGGAGCGCAGGAACGGGTCATCGACGAGATCGTCGATGACATGCACCGACCGCACCCCATGCACCGGCTATTGCAGGGCGACGTTGGTGCGGGCAAGACCCTCGTTGCTCTACATGGCCTGTTGAGCGCGATCGAAGGCGGATTCCAGGGAGCCCTCATGGCTCCGACCGAAGTGCTGGCCGAACAACACGCATTGGGTATCAAGAAGCTGACCGAAGGACTCATGGTCGAAGACACCGTCAGCCTCCTTCCCGAGCGCCCGGTGCGAGTCGAACTGCTTACCAACGGTGTGTCGACCGCCGACCGCAAGCGAATCCTCGCCCAGACACAAAGCGGCGAAGTCGACCTGCTGATCGGCACGCATGCACTCATTCAGGACTCGGTGAACTTCTTCGACCTTGGCATGGTTGTGATCGATGAGCAGCATCGCTTCGGTGTGGAACAGCGGGCCATACTTCGCGGCAAAGGACGCGGCGACAAAGAACCCGACGTGTTGGTCATGACCGCGACGCCGATCCCACGAACTGCAGCCATGACCGTTTACGGCGACCTCGACGTGAGCGTGCTCGACGAACTGCCGCCCGGCCGTACACCGATCGTTACCAAGTGGGCGGCGGGCGAGCTCGAAGAAGGGGCCATGTGGGAATCGGTTCGTTCCGAAGTAGCCAAAGGCCGCCAGGCATATGTGGTGTGCCCGCTCATCGACATGTCCGACAAGATCGAAGCCCGCTCGGCAACCGAGACC
>CAYUKM010000265.1:0-1992 GCA_964445255.1 uncultured Acidimicrobiales bacterium | reverse complement strand
GATCGATGCTGATCTTGATGTTGCTGGCGAACGCGAACCCAAAAGCGTTCTCAAGCATGGTGTCAAGCCAGTTGACGTAGCCATCCACGTCCGGCGGCTTAACCAATGCGAGGTCGGGCTCAAGCCCGACCGGGTACAGCTCGTCGTGGACCCCGATCAGAAGCGTGCCTCCTGACGCGTTCCCGAAGCCTGCCACGGTCTTTTGAACAATCTGCTCGATGAGCTTGTCCTTCTTCTGCTCACGAACATTCCACCGAGCGGTCTGCTTGAACTCAACGGTGTAGACCTCACCCTCTGCGATTAGCTCAGCCGATGGTTTCCCCCAAGTGGTCATGACGTCTTCGAAAGCAAGAGCCGCGATCTTGACGTGCCACGCTGAATCAATTCTTACACGAGCGAGATGAGCTTCTGAAACTTCGTCGAGCGTTTCGGGCTCGGTAAGGACCGCAACCGGAGCTGCCACTTCATCGCTGTCGTACACGCTCTCGCCATCGTTGCCAAAGCTCGCATAGAAGTGCTCGTAGATCATCTGGAACTTGCGATCGAACACCTCAGGGTCGTAGACCTCAGGAAGCTCTCGATCCAACACGCTACGGATCGCTGTTCGTACCCCGGCCCTGCTCGACTCCTTCTTCTTCCAGTCAAGTACGAGCTTGTCCTCTACTTGGTCGAGTAGAGCTTTGGCAGCATTGCGCACCGTCCGCAGCTCGCCGTCCGTCAGCTCAGGTGTCGGCTTAGTCAGCAAGTCAAAGACAGCGAGTTCTGCCTCCGACATGTCTTCCTCGACAACTCGACGCTGCTCTGCGTCGAGAGCACCGTGCAGCTCGGCGAGTCGGCGTAGGAACTCTTCGGCATTGAGCGTCCCGGCGTTGTAATCCTCGATGAGCTGACGGAGCTTGTCTCCGAGGTGGATAACCGTTGGGTTCTTACGGACCGCTTTCTCAATCTCTTTCTCGAGTTGTTCTTCCGCTTCCTTCGCAGCGGTTCGTTCGTTCCCTCCGTATTCGAGCGCCAGCTGTTCCCAGTCGATGGCGTTCAAGTCGACGAGTGACTGCTCATCGCCAAGCGCTCGGATGATGTACTCCCTCGTGCCAACCGAGCGATCGAGCAAGGCCGAAACTCCATCCATCACCTCAGAGATGTCTGGAACTTCGGAGGCGGCGGCGATCTTGTTGGCGATCGTGCGAATGACGCTCACTCGGTGGGTTGCATCAAGTGCCGCCTGGTCGGGCATGAGCGACTTGTAGGTCTTGCGTGCTCGGTTCGAAAGCGACACGAAACCCTTGCGAGTTGTCTCATCGACCAACAGCGATTCAGCAGCTGCCGCTTGAAGTGCGATGAAGTTCAGTCCACGCGCTGCTTCAAGGTCACCCAGTTCGACATCATGGTTCGATAAGTAGGTGTCTATCTCGTTGAGGACTTCGACCAGTTGACCTCGCAGGGCATCGGTCGATTGGATCAGCGCATCGGCCGACCCGTTTGGTCCCGAGCCGTAGATTGCAAGTGCCTTCTCAAGGTTGCGGAACACGCCGATGTAATCGACGATCAGGCCGTTCTCCTTCTCGACGAAGACTCGGTTCGCTCGTGCAATTGTCTGCATGAGTGTGTGGTTTCGCATTGGCTTATCTAGATACAAGGTCGAGGTCGACGGCGCATCGAAGCCCGTCAGCCACATTGCGCAGACGAAGACCAAGCGGAAGGGGTCGTCGGGGTCTTTGAACCGAGAGTCGAGATCCTCGTCAACCATCTTGCGCCGGTGCGGCGTGATGTCGAGACCAAGCTCAGCCATGTCTGCTTCTTCGTTTTGTGCTGCAGACACGACGACGGCCATGTCGGTCTCTGTCATCCACTCGATCTGCTGACGAACTGGTTCCTTCTCTGCTTCGGGAAGCGTCTCAAGTCGCGCCTTCAGCTTCTCGATGTATCGCTCCCACTCAGCGGAGACCAACCCGTGCATCCGCAGCGCCGTCTCCTTGTCGATAGCCACATACA
>CAYUKM010000264.1:0-2022 GCA_964445255.1 uncultured Acidimicrobiales bacterium | reverse complement strand
ATGTGAAGTACTCCAGCAACGCGTTGAAAGCGGCTGCAGAACTCTCTGATCGTTATGTCAATGATCGTTTTCTGCCTGACAAGGCAATCGATATTATCGATGAGGCCGGCGCCAGCCGTCGCTTGCAGGCAAAGCAGGCCAAGAAGACCATTGGCGTTAAAGAAATTGAAACCATTGTTGCAAAGATTGCGCGTATCCCCGAGAAGAGTGTCTCTTCAACCGATATGGAAAAGCTGCGTAATCTGGGTCGCGATCTGAGCATGCTGGTATTCGGTCAGGATCCGGCTATCGAACAACTGTCATCGGCGATAAAGATGTCGCGCTCTGGTCTTGGGCCGGAAGATCGTCCAATTGGCAGTTTTCTGTTCGCTGGTCCTACCGGTGTTGGTAAGACCGAAGTCACCAAGCAATTGGCCAAAGTGCTGGGCATTGAATTTCTGCGCTTCGATATGTCGGAGTATATGGAGCGACACACGGTCTCGCGTTTGATTGGCGCGCCTCCGGGCTACGTCGGTTACGATCAGGGTGGATTGCTGACTGACGCAGTCATTCAGACTCCACACTGTGTATTGCTGCTTGATGAGATTGAAAAGGCTCATCCGGATGTATTCAATCTGCTGCTGCAGGTGATGGATCACGGCACACTGACGGACAACAATGGGCGCAAGGCTGATTTTCGCAACGTGATTCTGGTAATGACTACGAACGCGGGTGCAGAGTCAATCAGCAGACCGAGCCTTGGCTTCACTGTGCAGGATCACACCAGCGACGGTATGGAAGCTATCAACAAGTTCTTCACGCCTGAGTTCCGCAACAGAATCGACAGCATCATTCAGTTTGCGCCACTCAACAAGAGCACAATTCTCAACGTGGTGGACAAGTTCCTGTTCGAACTCGAAGCTCAGCTCAACGAAAAGAACGTTGTTATCGACATTGCCGACTCAGCCAAAGACTGGCTCGCCGAGCATGGCTTTGATGTCAAGATGGGCGCGCGACCAATGGCCAGGGTGATCAGAGAAAACATCAAGAAGCCACTAGCCGATGAGATCCTGTTCGGCACGCTGTCAAAAGGCGGCAAGGTCAGGGTCGAGCTCGACGAGTTTGGCGAGTTGACGTTCGATATCGAGAACGCCGAGGAGACGGTTTAGCCCGTTGCCAGTACCGTGCGGTTGAGCTTATGCACATCGCACAATACCATCACGGACCATCACGGTGGTGTCCGGAAATAGATAATCGGATAAAAAAAGGCACAACATTTTGTTGTGCCTTTTTTATTTAAATGGTGGTGGTCGGATCGACATATATCACGGCGGGTCTTAACGACTGCGATAGGTAATTCTGCCTTTGGTCAGATCGTAAGGTGTCATCTCCACGGTAACTTTGTCGCCAGTCAGAATCCTGATGTAGTGCTTACGCATTTTCCCTGAAATATGGGCAGTCACTACATGACCGTTTTCCAATTCTACTCGGAACATGGTGTTTGGCAGTGTGTCGACCACAGTGCCTTCCATTTCAATTGCTTCTTCTTTTGCCATCCAATATCTTCTTAAATGTGCGCATTCCAACATGGCTGTCGCACGGTTCTTGAAACTCGCCTTTACGCGCGAGCATTATCAACATATATGCCAATTGTGCAAGTTTAAAGGGCACCATCATTTATTGGAAACAATTTGTTGCAATTAATGGTTAAGCCGCTTTTTGCAGGCCCATTGATTTTTTGCACACTCAGTTAGCACCTGTTTGTCAGAATTTGGGTTATTACTCTACAATAGGCGATTCTGTATCAATCGAAAAAGGCAAACCCGCACGATGCATTGCCCCGTACAGCAAAAATCCAGAACAACAGATCGCTTCGGCAATCTGATGGAGCTGTATGAACGCAACTATGTGCAATTGCGGTTGTTGATCCCTGACCTGAAAAGAGGTCCTGTCTCGACAACTGTATCGAATGTACCTGGCTGTATGACCTTGTACATGCAGCTAACCGAGCAAAGCCCCTACACGTCTACCCTGCGTTTGACG
>CAYUKM010000263.1:0-2040 GCA_964445255.1 uncultured Acidimicrobiales bacterium | reverse complement strand
CATCAGGAGCGTTCACGATGAAGTCCTCACCAGGGAATGGCGGGTTGCCAAGCGGTCCGGAGAAGCCACCGAAGTCATCCGGTGCAGCAGGATCGAGGAACCGACCGGTGGTCACAGGCTGACCGTCGATAACGACCCAACCCTCATAGACCCAACCAGCAGGAAGCTCAGGGATATCGAGACCGGCCACTGGGCCATCGTCGGTGATCTCCAAGAACCACACACCCGAATACTCATCATCGGTGGTTTCCGTCGTCGGCGTAGCAACCAAGAAGTTGCCGCCGGCGTCAGCGAAGTCGGTACCCAGTGCTGCTGGGTGCGCAGTCGTTAGCTGCGCAACACCGTCAACGACGTCACCAGCCAAAGGCTTGGGATCAGCAGGACCCGGATCAGGATCAACCGCAGGCTCAATCGTGATCACAACCGCAGTGGCCTCAGAAACATCCTCGGCGAGCGAGCCCGTCAAGAATGTGAGGGAACCGTCGGCCTCCACGTTGAAGCGGCCCGTGGATACAGGTGCGCCATCGATGATGACCCATCCCTCATACACGAAGCCCTCACCGAGAGGCTCAAGACCAGCGAACTCCAGACCAACGTTTGTGCTCGGAGGTGGCGGTGGAAGGATCAGCGTTGCGGTACCTGATGGGACACCAGGACCAGCGCCGAGCTCAACCGAACCGTGGAACTCAAGATCCGCTGGAACCGGTGCTGCCAATGGACGCATAGCGAACGGTGCCGGGCTGTCATCATCGGCAGGCTCGATGGTCAGAACCACCGTGCCGTTGCCACGAAGATCAAGCGGGAACTCGAGTCCATCAGGAGCGTTCACGATGAAGTCCTCACCAGGGAACGGAGGAGCAGGCAACGGACCAGAGAAACCACCGAAGTCATCAGGACCAGCGGCATCAAGGAACCGACCAGTCGACACAGGCTGACCGTCGATCACGACCCAACCCTCGTACACCCAACCAGCAGGAAGCTGAGGAATGTCGAGAGCGGCCGTAGGCGGCTGACCATCAGATGGTGGATTAAGGAACCACACACCCGAGAACTCATCATCGAGCGACTCCGTCGTCGGAGTTGCCACGAAGAACGAGCCACCCGCACTCGAGAAGTCATCACCGATCGCTGCCGGGTGACCAATGGACAACTCGGCAACACCATCAACTATGTCACCAGCCAATGGCTTCGGATCAGCAGGACCCGGATCTGGATCAACCGCAGGCTCAATCGTGATCACAACCGTCGTCGCAGCAGACACATCGTCTGCCAGCGAACTGGTCAACAGCGTGAGGCTGCCGTCGGCCTCGATAACGAAGCGGCCCGTCGAGACAGGAGCGCCATCGATGATGACCCAACCCTCATAGACGAAGCCTGCGCCAAGAGCTTCAAGACCAGCGAACTCCAAGTCGATGTTCGTCGTTGGGTTCTCCTCAGCTGGAGGATCAAACTCTGGCGCCGCTGGAGCATCATCAGAAGGTGGGGCTGGTGCTGCAGCGACTGGTGCTACGACTAGGTCGATCGAGTACGCGGCCTCGTTCGGGCTGGTCTCTTGGATCCAGAAGGTGTAATCACCAGCTGCCAGTGCGCCTTCGAAGCCAATGGCGTTGTCCCCGCCGAACGGGTTTACGCCCTCGCCGAGCGGCGCAAGAATATCGCTTCCTACGTTGCCGTCGCCGAAGAGCAAGAGCCCGAGCAAGTTCGCCGGGTTCGGGTTATCGGCTGTTTCGGTGAAGGTGGAGCCTGCCTGCACGCCAATGAACGAGACAGAGTTGCCGTCGCTCTCGTAGCTGATCAAGTCAGCTGTTGCGAGTTCATGGCCCTCAGGGACGGTGATGGTCACATAATCAAGGTCTGCGGCGTCCCCACCGAGGACCGCCCCGCTGAGGACGTTCGATCCAATATTGAGCCCAACCGATGTTGGGTTTGCCGGATCATTGCTGAAGTCACCGCCGTCGGCTTCAGTGGTGCCATCTTGTGCGGACACGAGCACCGGAGCGTCGGCTTCAATGGTGCCATCTTGTGCGGACACGAGCACGG
>CAYUKM010000262.1:0-2050 GCA_964445255.1 uncultured Acidimicrobiales bacterium | reverse complement strand
ATGGCACGCACAGCTGGTTGCGGTTCGCCGTCGAGCCAGGTTGGTTCGACGGCGAGCAATTCGGTGGCGTCCCAGGGCATGTTCGGGTGGTTCCACCCGACACAGGCCAATTCTCCGCCCATCCCGAACCGAGGCGAAGCGTAGAAGTCGTGGCCCGAGACCAGAACGAGTTCGGTTCCTTGCCCATCGGTGCTGACGGCAACGACTTCGTTGTGGACCTCGTCGCTCTCCGGTCCGTCATGACGCTCGCGCACCGCGACGAACCAATTGCCGTCGGGGCTGGTTCGACCATCCGCATAGCGGTAGCTCGCCGACGTCAGCTGTGTCTCAACACCGGACTCGACGTCGAGACGGAACACCTCGCCGCCGCGGGCATCATCGCTGTAGTAGAGGACCCCATCGGACACCCACCAAGCACCGCCCCCGTACTCGTGCACTCGCGTACGAACGCTGGCGTCGGGTCCGGTGACCTCGGAGATTTCGCCGTCACGCCAACGAACGACGGCGATACGACCACCTTCGTTCGGGCGACTCTCCGCCCAATAGACGTCGAGGCCATCTGCATGCACTTCAGATATACCGACCGCCCCGGAGATGAGCAGTTCGGTGGTAATTGGCGAGGTGATCGACATCTCGGCATTCTGCCACCGTCGAGCCCCATTTTAGGGACCGACGGCAGAGCGCGGTAGTTTGACACTATGGACGAAGAGAAGTCGACAGGCACCCTCGCTCGTGAAGCGTTTGGCTTCGGTACACCCGACGTCGACACGAAGCCCGGCGCCGCCTTCTTCGGTTCCCTCCTCGGTGGCCTCATCGTCGGGGCCGGCTTCTGGATCTTCGCCAACCCCTCGATTGGCATCCTCGTTCTCGCGTTCGCATTGGTGTCTGGCACGTTCCGCGAGATCGCCCGCTACCGAGCCGCAAAAGCGGAGGCAAAGGCAGCCAAAGCGCGCAAGGGCAAGAAGAAAAAGAAGAAGCGCTAGCTAACGACGATCTAGCGCTCGGCGATTATCTGGACGACCGCGCCGTCGCCCGTGTGGGCTGGGCCTTCGATCACCGGCCGAACCAGTTCTTTGCCGTGCAAGATAGCAAGGCCGACGAGTTCTTCGGTCAGCCCAGCGAGGGTCATGGTGAGCTCCGGATCGCTTGGCCCGCCGGTGTCACGCCCCACTTGGTCGGGCGTATAGGCCTCCAAAACGAAACAGCCTCCAGGAACGAGCGCCTCACAGACCATTGAGTGCACTCGCCTGCGAGTCGCTAGCGGAGTGTGGGCAAAGATCGACACGATGAGATCCCATTGCCCGCGCCCAAGGTCGTAGTCGGCGAGGTCAGCAACGACGGTGGCGAGTTCGACGCCGCGATCTTCGGCCAACGCTTCGGCCTTTGCGATCCCCGTTGCGCTCAGATCTACCGAGGTCACCTCATGACCGAGAGACGCAAGGTAGACGCCGTTACGGCCCTCACCGTCGGCAAGGCATAGCGCACGGGAAAACGGAAGGTCGCGCGTTGCCTCTACAAGGAAGTCGTTGGGTTCGGTTCCGTAGCGAGCGTCACTGCTGGAGTATCGCTCTTCCCACGCTTGGGCATGTTTGGATATAGCGACCGCTGCCGACGAACCCGAAGGGCGCTTGGCTGTTAGTGCCATGGCCTAGACCATTCTTCCCCCGCACTGATTTTGTCCGCACATTATGCGTGTCCGATCGAAAGTACAAATGAAATCGACAAAATCTGTTGATTTCACTGAGCCACCAGGTCTTACTACCTTCCACATTGACATATTGTCCTTATGTCCGTATGTCCGTATGTCTGTCGACAAACGGGGAACGAACACCGCACGACAAGGATAACGAGTGCTCTCCGACCGCAACATGACCGAGAGAGCACGCGCCCTTGACGGCCTGCTGCAGCCCAACCGGGGCGAGCGCCTTGTGCACCTGCGCACGCGCACGCTTAGGGACCGGTGGCGTCAGGTGTGTCAGAGTCTGTGCATGGCTCAACGCGAACCCGATGACCCCGGCCTGCCTCTCAAACTTGAGCCTTGTTCGAACGG
>CAYUKM010000261.1:0-2057 GCA_964445255.1 uncultured Acidimicrobiales bacterium | reverse complement strand
GAGTGATATCCCTCCCGAAGCGCGATATCGGCTCGGACCTGTGGTCGCATTTCTTCACGCTAGCGTCGAACCATGAACTCCGACATGGCTGAGCTGTCCACCGTCGCCACCCAGATCGAGGACCTCGTGTCTCGCATCACCGAGGTCGCCGAGCACTACCACGGCACCGACCAAGACGCGGTCGCCGTTCGCCTCTTTGAGGTCGAACGGTCCCTCATGAGCGCAAGCCGCAACCTCCGCAGCGCCATGCGGGCCTTCTAGGCAATGGAACTCGTTATTGAGCCCCGAGAGGCATCGCCCTCGGTCGTCCACATCACGTTGACGCCCGACGAAGCGCTGACCGAGCTTTCCGATGGACTCGCCCTCGCAGCTAACGCGGGCGACGACGCTGCCATCTGGCTGCACGGTTCGAACCCTGAACGAACCGAGCTGCTGGCCGCAACGGGCCGAACATCGCAACGGACGCTGCTGCAAATGCGCATGCCGCTTCCCGCCGCCGCGTCTGGCATCGAGACCCGAGCTTTCACCAAAGACGACGTTCACGACTTCATCGGAGTAAACAATCGAGCGTTCTACTGGCATCCTGAACAGTCCGGTCTAACCCCCGAGTCGTTGGAGCCGGAGCTGGCATCGGACTGGTTCGATGCTGACGGCTTTCGCCTGCACCACATCGATGGTGAGCTCGCAGCCTTTTGTTGGACGAGAGTCCACGCCGCTACCGATACCGACCCAGCTCTCGGAGAGATATACGTGATCGCGGTCGACCCGCCATTTCATGGACGGGGCCTAGGCAAGGCAATGACACTCGCCGGGCTCGAGTGGCTCGCGGCAGCTGGACTCGAGACGGGCATGCTCTACGTCGAATCCGACAACGAGGCAGCGGTAGCTACCTACGAACGCATTGGTTTCACGACCCATCGAGAAGACACCCTGTGGAGACATTCGTGGGAGTGAGCAACAACGAAACCCGCTACGAACTCGACCGTGAAGCGCTCGCCGAACTTCTCGACGACCAGCCCAACTATCGAGTGGAACAGCTGTGGAAGGGGCTCTACGACGAGGGACTCGCAATCGAGGAGATCTCCACGCTGCCGAAAGGTTTGCGCACGGAGCTCAGCAAGTTGCTCCCTCCAGCGCTATTCGACCGACTCGTCCGAGTATCGGAGGGCGGCGAAACCCACAAATGGCTCTGGGGGCTCGCCGACGGCGACGCTGTGGAGACCGTCCTGATGCACTACACCGACCGTTCCACGGTCTGTGTGAGCTCCCAAGCCGGCTGTGCGATGGCCTGTGGGTTCTGTGCCACCGGCCAGGAGGGTTTCCGGCGTCATCTCAGCACCGGGGAGATCGTCGAGCAGGTCGTACGAGCCCGAGAAGCCGCGAAGCCTCGGCGCCTATCGAACGTGGTCTTTATGGGCATGGGCGAACCGCTTGCGAACTACGACGCGGTGTGGGGAGCAATTCGGCGAATCCACGGCGACCTCGGCCTCTCGGCCCGCCACATCACCATGAGCACCGTTGGACTTGTGCCGGGTATTCGCCGTATGGCGACCGAAGACCTTCCGGTGAGCCTGGCCGTCTCTCTACACGCCCCTACCGACGACCTGCGAACCGAACTGGTCCCCATCAACGCCCGCTACCCGATCGCGGACCTCGCCGATGCATGTGCGGAGTACGTCGCGGCGTCCGGACGCCGTCTGAGCTTCGAATGGGCCTTGATCGCCGACGTCAACGACACCTACGAACAAGCGGTCGCACTCGCTGACCTGTGTCGAGAGCTTCGAGCACACGTCAATCTCATTCCGCTAAATCCAACGCCGGGCTACCTCACGGTCGGCACCGACACGGCGGGGGTAAAGCGGTTCCAAGACTGGCTCCAGGATCGCAATACCAACGCCACAATTCGTCGAAATCGGGGCACCGATATCGACGCAGCGTGCGGCCAATTGCGTGCAACGAGTGCCGCTGGCGGCTCCACGCCGGTCCCCAATCCAAGCCGCAAGACCACGAACAGGACCAAATAGCACTGGCTCTTTGGCCCAGCTCCGATATTCTGG
>CAYUKM010000260.1:0-2062 GCA_964445255.1 uncultured Acidimicrobiales bacterium | reverse complement strand
TCATGGGCATGCCAGCAGACCAGACGTTCTACGTCCCAGACGACGTGCTCGCAGCGTGTCGGGAGTCGGGTGTTCGTGGTGCAGCGCTTCGAGAAGCTTGGGAACGGCGCGTTGCAGCCTACGAGGGCGGCCAAGACGAGCTGGACGCACTCATGAACGGCACCCCACTGGCTGGTTGGAAAGACGCCCTCCCAACCTGGGACGTAGGCGAGAACGTCGCTACCCGGAAGTCCTCGGGATCGATCGTTCAAATCCTGTCCGATAAATTGCCTTCGCTTATCGGCGGCGGTGCCGACCTCACGGGCAACACCGGCACAACAATTGCCGATCACGGCGTGTTCAGCCGTGAGGATCGCTCGGGCCGCCAGGTCTACTTCGGTATTCGCGAGCATGGTATGGGCGGCGCAATGGTAGGCATGGCCGCCCACGGAGGCATGTTCCCAATCGGCGGCACCTTCTTGGTGTTCTCTGATTACATGCGCGGCGCGGTACGCCTCGCGGCCATTTCGAAACTGCCAATGGTGTTCAGCTGGACGCACGACTCGGTCGGCGTCGGCGAAGACGGGCCTACCCACCAGCCGATCGAACACGTTGCTTCGCTACGTGCAATTCCCGATCTCGACGTGTGGCGCCCCGCAGACGCGAACGAATCCTCCGCAGCCTGGATCGCAGCGGTCGAAGCCAGCGGCCCAACCGCAATGATCCTCAGCCGCCAAGGCGTTCCCGTGCTCGCTGGCGCTGAGAATCGCGACTCGGTACTGCGAGGCGGCTACGTGCTTTCCGACAGCGACGATGCTCAGATCGTGCTCATGGGCGCAGGCTCAGAAGTGCAACACTGTGTCGCGGCAGCAGAAACATTGGCGGGCGAGGGAATTAGCGCTCGTGTCGTATCGCTTCCTTGCTGGGAGGTATTCGAGCGACAGGACGACGCGTACAAGGCGTCGGTCATTCCACAAGGTGTTCCTTCGCTGTCGATTGAAGCTGGGTCAACCTTCGGATGGCGTCGTTATGCGGACAAGAACTTGGGCATTGACCGGTTCGGGGCATCTGCTCCAGGCGACGTCGTCATGGAAAAGCTCGGCATGACCGGAGATGCTGTTGCCGCCGCCGCCCGAGATCTCTTGGCTGGCTAGTCAACGTCCACCTACCTCACTACTAACAGTCGAACAGAAACAGGAAAAGAAATGGCCAAAACAAATCTTCACGATAAGTACGACCAACACATGCAGAGCCCATGGCTCGACAACCTACGCCGTGGCTGGATCCACGATGGCGAGCTCCAAAAGTGGCTCGACAACGGTGTCCGCGGCATCACGTCGAACCCGAGCATCTTTCAAAAGGCGATCGAAGGGTCCGAGGACTACACCGAACAGTTCGCGCAACTGCTCGCCGACGGAAAGAGCATCGAGGAAGCGTATTGGGGTCTCGTCGTCACCGATATCGAGGACGCCCTCAAGCTCACCCGCTCGATCTACGACGAAAGCGAGCGCATTGATGGATACGTCTCCGTCGAGGTGGACCCACGTCTCGCTCACGACCAGGCTGGCACCGAAGCAGCTGCTCGTGAACTTTGGGACACGATCGACGAACCAAACGTGTACATCAAGATTCCGGCGACCGTTGAAGGCATTCCTGCGATCGAAAACATGATCGCTGAGAAGCGCAGCATCAACGTGACCTTGCTCTTTTCAGTAAGCCGTCACCGCGAAGTCATGGAGGCGTACCTCACCGGCCTCGAGCGCGCTGAGGGCGACCTCTCTGCAATCTCGAGTGTGGCCTCGTTCTTCATCAGCCGCGTCGATGTTGAGGTAGACAAGCGTCTCGACGCCATCGGCACTCCTGAAGCGCTCGCTCTAAAGGGTAAGGCAGCAGTCGCGAACGGCAAGCTCGCCTATGAAGCGTTCCGTGAGGTGTTCAGCGGTCCACGCTGGGAAGCTCTTGTTGCCCGCGGTGCACAGCTGCAGCGGCCACTCTGGGCCTCAACTGGCACCAAGAACCCGGACTACCCCGACACGCTTTATGTCGATCAGCTGATCGGTCCCGACACCGTGAACACCATCCC
>CAYUKM010000259.1:0-2081 GCA_964445255.1 uncultured Acidimicrobiales bacterium | reverse complement strand
ACGCAGCCCCAGCAACCAGATCCAGATCACGGCGATCGAGTAATACTGGCGCCGTTCCTTCAGTATGCTGTGGCACAACTTGAGCCACCCCAACCCCAAGTTGGTACCGTTGCGGTGCTTTGCGTCGTTCGGTGTGCGCCGACTCAGCCGAACCGCTCCGTCTTGATCGCTCGAGGATCAGTCAACATGGGCCCGAGTTCGGCCACGACAGTCTCAACAAACGAGGTCGGTCCAACCACATAGACCGCCGGTGGAGCTTCGTCAGTCAGAGCGTTCCTGAGGTCGCTCTTCGAGATGCGCCCCGAGCGATACGCCGATTCGGTCTCCCGAGTGAGATGGATTGAAACACGGCCGCCATAATCTGCGAGCTCGTCTTTGAAGATGATGCGATCGGAAGTCCGTGCCGAATAGAGGATCGTCACCAACGATGGGTCGGGCGCGCAACGCCACATAGACCTCAGCGGCGTAATCCCCGATCCTCCGCCGATCAAGAGCAGCGGCGCAGGCTCGGGGTCATAGACGAAGTACCCGCCGATAGGGCCACGAACCTCGAAGGTGTCACCAATCTCCACAACATCGACCATGAACGGTGACACCTCCCCTTCGGGGAGACGCTCGACGGTAATCTGCGGTGCCTCGCCCGGGCCCGAAGAAAGTGAATAACTTCGACTGGCCTGGTAGCCGTCAGGAGCAGTGAGGCGCACGTCGATGTGTTGGCCTGCACGGTGGCTCGTCCAACCGGGCACGTCGAACACGATGGTTCGCGCCGATACCGTTTCGTCCGTGGTTCCGGTGACCGTTGCTTGGGACCACACCAAGCGGCGAGGGGGACGTTCGGCTTCCATTAGTCCAGGCTGTAGCGCTGCTCGAGCCACGGGTCGCCGTAGTTGTGATAGCCCGATACTTCCCAAAAGCCCGGCTCGTCCTGGTCGCTGAGCAGTATCTGCTGAATCCACTTAGCGCTCTTCCAGAAATACAGGTGCGGGACCACGAGACGTACCGGACCACCGTGTTCTGCGGTAATGGGAGCACCGTCGTAACTCGTTGCAATCAGTGCGCTTTCATCGACCAGATCTGTCGTTGGCAGGTTTGTCGTGTACTCCCCGTAGCTCGTGATGATCGAGTAGTCATAGTCACCAACACCGGCGTCGTCGAAGAGCGCTCCTACCGGTACCCCACCCCAGGTCGTGTCGAGTTTCGTCCAGTGGGTCACGCAATGGATGTCGACGGTGATGGACTCGGTTCCGAGCGCATGCAACGAATCCCAGTCATATGTCTTAGAGACCACCCCGTCGCCCACGGTCAGGCGCCAATCCTCACGCGCTAGCTCAACTGCTCCTCCGGCGATCATGACGGGAAAGTCATGGCCTGCGTCATGTTGACCAGGCGGTATTCGACCGGAGTTGTCTCTTCCACGTCCAACGAACCCGCGAGTTTCCATCGCTCTAGCCTCGCATCGTTTCGTCGAACATGGAAATTACAGGCGTGCCTTTGCCACCAGGTCGAGCGATATGAGCTCTTGAAACGCTCGAGCGCTGGCCGGGTGCAGCCGATCGAGCGAAGCCAGTTGGCGTTGGTCCCATTGCTTTACGGCGACAGCTCCTTGCGCTCGCACGTCGTGGCCTGCGGAGGTACCCGATATGTAGCTCATTTCGCCGACCAACGCCCCGCGATTCAGATTGCGCAACGCTTCACCCTGGTTGCCCTCTACGACGACGGTGCCCTCGAGCACCAGTGAGACGGTGTCGGGCAGTTCGCCGGCATGGAGAAGCGCTTGCCCTTCGTAGTGAACATCTCGTCCCATGCACCACAGCAGGTGGAAGTCGAAGTCGCTTAGCTCAGGAAAGAACTCATCGCGTTCGGTTTGCTCCTTGGCGGTCAATTTCACCGAGTGCTGTTGCCGGTAGTCGCGGACTATTCGAAATAGATGACTGGCGCCAATCGCGATGTTCCACAAGACGATCGACAGAATGTCTTCGAGGACCCCAAAGACAGCGAACGCTATCGAAGCCACTACGAGCGCAACTCGAAGCCATGTGAGGTTTCGAGTGAAGGTCGATGCCAGCAAGGCAATGTACGCG
>CAYUKM010000258.1:0-2091 GCA_964445255.1 uncultured Acidimicrobiales bacterium | reverse complement strand
GCTCCAAAGCGGCGGAACTCGGAGCAGGCCTCGTTGAGACGGGGCGGCGGAACCCACAAGGTCTCAACGAACTGACGACATTCTCACGGAGAGTGTCGTTCGAACAAGAGTCAGAATAACAGTAGCTGCGCAAAAAACACCGGCGAAGATGGCGCTATTCGAACTTTTCTATTGAAGCCAATATCTCTCGGATGGACATGGCGATCGCTCCAGTCGATATTGTGTCGGAGATGCTTCGACACATCGTGCTATTGACACTCACCGCCGCCGCCGGCGAGGAAGAGTTGACCGCCATTGAAGAAGGGCTCGGAGCCCTGCCGTCGGTAATTCCAGAACTGCAGGCATACAGCGTTCACCGAGATATCGGAATCTCGGCTGGGAACGCGACCATTGCCATCGTTGGTGATTTTCCTGACGAGGCGGCATATCGAGCCTATGCCGAGGATCCAACTCACCTCCAGGTCATTGCCGACAAGATCAAACCGTTCGTCCAAGCTCGGTCTGCGGTGCAAATCAACATTGCCTGAGGCAACCGCGGTCGTGTCGTCGCGCGCTGCGCTGGCCGGCAATCCGTCAGACGGGTATGGGGGAGCGGTGGTGTCCATGATGGTTCCCACCTTTCAGGCAAGCGCTCGCCTCGTGACCGTTGGTGACGCATCCGCGTCCATCCCGATCGTCGCTAGCACCATCGCACGGTGCGCCCGAGACTTGGGCGTGGATCCTGCCACTGTGGTGACCGTGGAGTCGAACATTCCGCGCTCGGTCGGACTTGCCGGCTCGAGCGCAATTGTCATCGCGACCATTCGCGCTCTCGAGGAAGGCTTTGGGTTAGCTCTCACTCCCGAAGAAGTCGCTGACCTCGCCTACCGGGTGGAGCGGGAGGACTTGGGAATCGCAGGAGGGTGGCAGGATCAGATCGTCCAGTCTCACGGCACGACGGGGCTGATGGAGTTTGGCGGTGAGTCAATTACCCACCGCCGACTGGTCATACCGGAGGGACCTGACATTCCAATGTTCGTCGCGTGGAGTGAGCGGGACAGTGAAGCGAGCGGCGAGTCACACGCGGCTCTACAAGCGCGTCGAGAGTCTTCGCTGTTGCGTAACATCATGGCTGAACTCGCCGATTGCGCTCGTGCAGCAGCGGCCGCGATCGAGCGCCGTGACGTCCACGCAGTGAAGGAAGCGATGGGTCGCACCTTCACGTTGCGCTGTGAAGTGATGGAAGTGTCCGCCCCGCATCGACTCGCGGTCGAACGCGCTGGGGCGCACGGAGCGGTAGCGAACGTTACTGGCAGTGGGGGTGCAGTCGTTGGCGTCATGCCAAAGGACGACCAGGCGTTCAGTGATGAAATGCGCCGCGACGGTTACGACGTTGTGGCACTCACCCTTCAGTAAGGCGAGCGAAACCGACTAAGCGGCGCGTGGCTACTCGATGCGTTCAAGCAGTTCGAGCTTGGCGTCTTCGAGCTCTTCGTCGTCGAGTTCGCCACGTTGATGCATGCGCTGAATCTTTTCAGTCATCGCCATCAGTTCAGGAGCTGAGAGGCGTCCCTTTCCAGCGAAGAGACGCTCGACCGTTGTCATGTTTTCAAGATCGAGGTCCGGATCGACGGTTTCTTCGGGGGTGGGTTCTTCGACCTTGGCGGCTCGGGAGGCCCCGATTCGTGCCGCCTGCTTCTCAGCCTTCTTGGCCGCCTTGGCTCGCTCACGCTGGAGCTTTGCGAAAGTTGTGCGTTGCTTGGCCATGGTGAACTCCTTCGACGTGGGTGCCGCGCGAATGACAGCGGGACTGTCAGTGTGCGACCCACCCGCTTGGTTCGGCGTTTGTTAACGCATTGGAACAACAACACGGGCGTACTGATTCCACGATAGGGACTAAATCGGCCGCTCACAGGTCACAAATCAACGAACCGGTGTAATTTGCGTCATTCGACCTACAAATTTACCGATCTTTTGTTAGGCGAGGGGTGGTTGACGACGGATCAGGCGACCGCTCGAAGTTCGTGCAGCGACCGCGGCAAGTCGATGAGGAACGTCGCTCCCTGGCCATCTTCGCCTTGGGCGCGAATGGTTCCACCGTGGCGCTCGACG
>CAYUKM010000257.1:0-2111 GCA_964445255.1 uncultured Acidimicrobiales bacterium | reverse complement strand
CTATACGACTCATCGAGATGAGGTTGTCCGCGCCCTCGCCTTCACCGTTGGTTCGCTGTCCCTCGCTGAAGACGCCGCCGACGAGGCGATGGCCCGTGCCTTCCAGAAGTGGTCTGAGGTAAGTCGCTTTGAGAATCCTGCAGGCTGGGTCTATCGCGTCGGTCTGAACTGGTCGCGCTCGTGGAAGCGTTCTGCGCAACGCCGGAAACGTCGAGAGGAGAAGGTCGCGCATAGCGATCTGCGAACAACGTCGGCCGGTACCCAAGTGCCACTGAGCGACAGTCAGGTCTTGATCGATGCGCTAGCCCAGCTCTCAGTTGAGCAACGAGCTGTGGTGGTTCTGCGTCACTACTGCGATTGGTCGGTAGCCGAGGTCGCAGCCGCCCTGGGAATTTCAGAGGGCACAGTAAAGAGTCGATCTAACCGTGGGCTAGAAAAGCTGCGAGCAATCCTGGACGAGGAGGTGAACTGAATGGCGTCCGATGATCTCCGCAAACGCTTTGAACGAGCGGGCAACGAATTCGTTCCGTCACCCGGTTCGCTAGACGCGGTCAAGTCTCGGGCGCGCAAGCGTACGCTTCGCGGTCGTCTTGGGCTTGGATTGGCGGCGCTGCTGCTCATTGGTGGCGTTGCTGTTGGCACGACGATCTTGTTAAGCGACGAGGCCGAAACTGGAGCGAGCGAGTCGGACGCTCCGTTCGTCTCCGATGGATTGGTTGAAGCTGGCGACGTCGCCTACGTCGGTTCGTTCGAGCTGCCCGAGTCGGCGAATGAGGGAGAGGATTTTGGCTTCAGTGAAGGCGCGATCGCCTACAACCCTGCAGGGGAGGGCTCGTTGTTTATTACTGGCGCCAACCCGAACCAGATGGTGGCCGAGATCTCCATCCCGGTGCTGCGCGCACACGAAGGCGAGCGGGGAGGACTATTTCCCGCTGAGGTGATCCAGCCTCTTACCGACATCACCGAAGGTCGCGGCCTCGAACTCATCGGAAGTAGATCAGTGGGCGGTCTGGACGACTTTCGGATCGGCGGCCTTGAAGTCATCGACGGCCCCGACGGACCACGCTTGCACTGGACGGCTTGGCAGGCACAAAACGAGGCCCCGAACGACGTGCCTGGGCACGGACATTCGAGCTTGGACCTTTCAGATCCCGACGTCGAGGGACCGTGGTTCCTTGGGGAGTTCAGCCAGCTCCGCACGTCGGGTTACCTCTTCGACGTACCAACGGGATTCGCCGACGTAGCTCTTGGAGGCAATTCGGTCGTCAGCGGCTACCAAATCGGAAGCGCCTCCGCAACGAGCCAAGGGCCTTCGTTCTTCGCCTTCTCGCCGCCAGATTCACTTTCAGCGCTGGAGCGCCTTGACGTGACCGAGCTTGCGAACTTCGACTTCCCCGACGAGCAATCTGCGAGCTTCGCCGAGGATGTCGAGGTCACGGGCGCCGACTGGATCACGACATCGGACAATCGCCATGCCGTGCTGGTAGCGGGAAATATGACGCGTTTCGGCAACAACAACTGCGGCTTGGGAGCCGAGGCCGAGGTTGACTCAACAGGGCCATTCATGGCGTTGTATGACCCATCTGATTTGGCTGCGGTCGCCGCCGGGCTTCGCCTGCCGTCCGAGGTCGAGCCCTACGAGATCTTCTCGATCGAGGACGATGTCATTGCTGTGTGTGGGGAGCAAATTTCAGGGATTTCCTACGACGCAGCAAACGGCCGGTTGTTCGTCGCCCAGATTCGGGTCAGTGCCAATTCAAATTTGTTCACGGCCCGCCCCGTCATCCACGTCTTCTCGGTGCGATAGCCAGTAGCGATCTAGATCGCTGGTTTCCCCTAGCGAGAAGGACTCAAGCGAGGTACAGTACCGGTGATATATCAGCTGTGTATCACGGGTTGGGAACGGCCCTCTACGCGACCGCGGATCTCGATCGGAAGTGTCGAGAAAGGATGAGCGCAATGCGCATTTTATGTCTGGTGAAGCGAGTGCCCGCGCCGGGTGCTCGCATCAACATCACCGAGGACGAGCAATACGTCGACGATAAGAACCTCGGCCATGCCATTTCGCCGCATGAGGAATGTGGTGTGGAGGCTGCGGTGCAGATAAACGA
>CAYUKM010000256.1:0-2168 GCA_964445255.1 uncultured Acidimicrobiales bacterium | reverse complement strand
GCAACGTCCTACTATGTGGAAAGGTGGGGTAAAGCTCCGCCTGAGTTGACGTTGTGCCCGCGAGTTGGCTAGATGCACCTGTTTTGGACGGCTCAAGCGATGGGGTTTCTCACTCAAAGGTGGGTGCGACGATTTCCATTTCCTGCATGCAATGGCGCGGTGGGTCGGGGTCTTCGTCGGTAGCGACGGTCATGCGGACCTCAGAGCCACAAAGCGAGCATCGGAAGTTGATCTTGACCTTTCGCAGCTCACCTGACGGTGGAGGCTCGGGAATTGGCGCCGCCATTCCGCGAAGCATCGCTAGGCCGGCGCGGATGATCAGGTACCCGAACAGGAGGGCGAAGATAATCCGAATGATCGACACACCGAAGATCATGTTGTAATTCTAGAGGCTTTCCCGGGGCGGGACATTGCCTGCCTACAGACCTGCGTACCAGTCGTAGCCGCGCTCTTCCCAGTAGTCGAGCGTACGTTCTTCGGAGAACTGAACCCGTCCGATGCGCTTGATCTGCTTGATGCCGTACTTGAGCGGTGTCGTCAGGCGGATCGGAGCGCCGTGGTCGCTGGTGAGCGGTTCGCGGTTCATGTCCCAGGCAATGAGAGTCTGGGGATGGAGCATTGAGTCCATGTCGAGGCTTACGTGGTACACGTTGTCGGGAGTTTGTAGGCCGACGACCGGCAACTGCATCATCTCGGGGAACAACGCCGCGAAGTTCGAGAAGCGGGTGCCGCCCCACGTGACCTTCTGGCTCCAACCTTCGACACATTTGTGGACGACGGTCATTTCCTCGTAGGGAAGCTCTTGGATTTCATCGATGGTCATCGATGCGAGAACTTCGTCGCCGGGTCCAGCAACTTCGACTCGATAGTTGTCGAGGTCAAGCGGCAACGGCTCGCCCTCATCATCTCGGACGCCCCAGCGACCGTTGAAGATGAGATCTTCGGCTTCGCTGTGGTCGAAAGTCGGGGCGAGTGCTTGCTCTCGGTAGAGGGCTTGCCAAAGGTCGCCGTTGAAGTCCATGACGGACCGCATAAGCGATGGGATCCGGCGGTCGGGGGTGACGTTGAGGCCGGTGATGCCTGCAACACCGACGGTTGCGGCGCCGAGCCCGGTGAGGAAGGAGCGACGGCCCTTCTTCTCAAATTCCTCAACGCTGATGATCTTGCGTTCTTTCACTTGCCAACCTCTGCAGTTTCCTTGGCCTCGAGAGCCTGTACGTCTTGCACTTGATAACCGGTGACCATGGCCCAGAAGGTGCCGAAACCGGCTCGGGCGACCTGAGCGATGTGCACCAAGAAGAAGGCCAGGAACGACAGGGTCGTCCAAAAGTGCACACTGCGAGTGTTCTCATAGCCGCCGAAGATTTCGATGATGAAGGACAGCTGTGTGGGCTTGAAAAGTCCGAAGCCGGTGAAGACAACAATGAAGCCGAGGAAGAGCACTGTCGAGTAGGCCAGCTGTTGCATGACGTTGTACTGACTTGTGGTCTTTGGGGCGTCCTTCTTGAGGCCCATCTCGTGAAGCAACGTGGCAGGGATGTCTTTGAGCGACTGCAGCCTTGGAACGATCGTGCGCCACTCGCCGGTGATCGCCAGATACGTGGCGTAGAGCACGCCGTTGATGACAAAGAACCAACCGAAGCTCAGGTGGAACGCGAGGCCACGTGCCAACGCACGATCGAGGTCGAGCAGCTGCCACACGGATTCGGGCAAGAATCGGTCTTCGTCGAACCGGGGCTGACGGAAGTCAGACGCCCAGGCAATGCGCAGACCGCTCCAGATCATGATCGAGAGGAATGGGAAGTTCAGCCAGTGCATCCAGCGGATTGCCCGTGGGTGCTTTTCGACCGCGACTTGCGTGGGTTCGTCCAGAGTCGTTTCGGGACCGTCCGTCGCTCCGCCGTTGCGGACGAGAGTGTCAGCCATCGTGCCTCCTAAGCTACGAGTTTCAGTGAACCGCCTCTAAACGGACGTCCTTGCGTTCGTTTTCACCTGTTCACAACTTGTCGGTCACACCGAGGTAAATGGGAGTAAAGAGTTAGTGATTTCCTCAACTTTTTACGTTTGGCCACGGCGAGTTGGCAGGCGATTTTTCGCGCTACACTGGTCGTTTCCGGGGCCATAGCTCAGTTGGTAGAGCGCTTGCTTTGCAAGCAAGATGTCGGGAG
>CAYUKM010000255.1:0-2178 GCA_964445255.1 uncultured Acidimicrobiales bacterium | reverse complement strand
TCTCAACAACCGCGGAAACCAACACGGTCGCTACGCGAGCTCCGCTCCCCTCAGATGATCAATCAAACCCTGCTCCCCGAACATGGACATGGTCGCTCAATTCCTAGAAACGGTCCCGCGGGACCGCCTTTACAAGAGCTTTCGCCGGGGTCTTGATAATCGCTTGCATGAATCCGGTTAGCCAACTTCATCCCCTCCGTATTGACCTCAGCGCGACGAGCAACGCTCGCTGGCGCACGTGCTTCGAGGTGCTCGAAGACCAGCACGCTGAAGTGAGTGCCGAAGGTGCGGGACCGCTTGCGCCCATCGTGGAACGCGGTTTGCGTGCGTCTCTCCCCACCTTCCAGATCGGCGAAACCGGCACCGGTTCGCACCTGATCCGGGCCGCCGAGAAGGTCGCCGACCCGGACTATGTGGAGGCACTACGACTGTTCGTGAAGGAAGAACAGGAGCACGCCCGACTGCTCGCTCTCGTATGCAACAAACTCGAGATCGAGATGCTCGAATCTCACTGGACCAATGGCGTGTTCCAATTCGTACGACGAGCCTTCGGGCTTCGCGGCGAAGTACTCACCCTCCTCGTGGCCGAGTTCGTATCAACCCGATTCTACGAGCTCTTGGCCAACGGCGTCGGCGAACCGACGCTTGCGGCCATCTTCCGCAGCATTCACGAAGACGAGGTCCGCCACCTCGATTTCCACGCCGCCACCCTGCCCGAGCATCTCGATAGGTGGCCAACCTCGATCTGGTCGATCGCCCGGGCGATCTGGCTCACATTGATCGCCGGCTCGACCGCGGTCGTGGCCGTCGACCATCGCCACGCGATCCGTGCCTGTGGGAGCTCGCCGATCCGATTCTTCCTCGACGTCGTGCGAACTCTGCGAGAGCAACACACCCGCTTCTTCACCCCTCGCAAAGACTGAACACTAAGGTCACGACATGATCACCTTCGCTCGTCTAACAGCGATGTAGCTCGCACAAATTTCTCTCGGGAACTTCGGGAGGGTTTTCTGGCACCGGTTGCACTACAGGTCATTAGATAAGACCGAGGAGGGCCAGATGATGGCGATAACGAGATCGCAGCGGGGAGGGAACACGAAGGACCTCATCGCTGCGGCACGGGCACACGATGACGATGCCGTGATGGCGCTTATCGAACATTGCGAACGACGGATCGTCGCAGCGATCGAGATTGCAGGCATCAGCAGATACCACCCGCATTTCGAAGACGCCCAAAACATCGCGTTGATGGAGATCTGGAAGCAATTTCCGTCGCTTCGCGAAGACCATTCCATCTGTGCGTGGATGCACGGCGTCGCACGTCGGGTAGCGACGAGTCGAGTCGTCGACCCACTCGTCCGCCAACAGCGCCGAGACGAGCGCTACCGCGCCCACAGCACCAGCGATGCCCTCGTACAGGCTGGCTCGGCCGACACCATCTCCGATCGGGACATGCTCGGCCGAGTTCTTGGTCGATTGAGCGTCGGACACCGAGAGGTCCTCGTGTTGCGATTCGTCGAAGGCTTCAGCGAGCGAGAGACCGCCCAGCTGCTCGGCATCGGCGAGAAGACCGTAAGCAGTCGCACGACCCGCGCCAAGCGAGCAGCGATCGACGCCTTAAACGAACTGGAGAACTGGAATGGCTAAGTCCACACTCACTCCCGAAGAAGAGATTCGCTTCGATGAACTGTTCGCACCGAGCGACCGCCTAGCCCTGAGCCATGACTGGGCTGGTCAGTTGCAGGCCGAAATCACCAAGACCCGTCCGCAAGCGGCACCGAACTATGCCCCGTCGGAGGACGGCGAAACCCCCATTCTTCTTTCAGACGAGCTCCACGCGAAACGGAGCGACCGCGACGCCGAGGAGCGACCTTCTCGACTGCCCTTTGCGATGGCTGCATGCCTGCTCTTGGTCGTGCTGGGGGTTGGATTCGTTGCCCTCCAACCCCGATCGAGCGAGCGATCAGATAACGCTCATTCCGGCCAGCCAACAAGTTCCGGCGCCTGAGTTCTCCGACGTGGCGATTCCTGAAGGCACGACGTCGATCGGGCAGACTAGCGACGGCACGACAGTGGCCGTGGTCCCCCAACGAGAAGCTGGCGTGACGGTATTGGCCCTCTCGGACGACCTCGAAACGTGGACTGAAACCACTCCCATCCCCGTTGTTGGGTTCGACT
>CAYUKM010000254.1:0-2235 GCA_964445255.1 uncultured Acidimicrobiales bacterium | reverse complement strand
TTCGCGTGGGTATTGAGGAAGCGACTCAGCCGTGGCTCGATTTTGTCGAGGGGCGGATCGTCGAAGCATCGAAGGATCTTCCATTCGGCGCAGCGATGCCCGCGCGAGATGTCGCAGACGTCGTATTCTCCCTCGTCATCGGTGTTGAGCTACGCAACAAGATTGACGGCAAGCTCGATCGCTCCGACCGACTGTTTCGCCTGGCGCGTCTCGCTGCTGGTATCGCTGAGGCTTCTGCGTCCAAGGGTTAGGGCGGCTAAGACTCGGCGCGCTCGATCGCGTTTAGGTAGCTGTAGATGGTGACTTTGCTAACGCCCATCCAGCTGGCGACATCTTCGGCCGCTCCGCGAAGCAGGAACGCGCCTCGTTCATCGAGAAGTCGAATGGCCGTCTGCTTTTGTGACCGGTCCATGTCAGCGACCCGGCTTCCGACTTCACGTTCGACCGACGCCACATATCGATCGAGCGCACCGTGCAGGTCGTTCGGTCGTAGGTAGGCGACCGTCTCACCCTCCCAGATGATTGGTTGGTCGCCCTTGCGTGAGGATCGTGCAGACACCACCGACGCCCCCAAGGTCTCGGAGAGGGGTCGTAGTGCCGAGAGGAACTCGTCCGCGGAGCTGGTCATAGGCGCTCGAGACGGGTCTGAAGACTCGTTGCTCCCTCTTCGATTGCCATGGGAGTGATGCGGCCGATGACTTCGACCAATACGTCCAAGTCCCCTTCCGCGATGGTGGCAAACGGGCCCATGTCGACCGTGAGTCCGGATTCCTTGAGGATGTCCACGACCGCCATCACGTGGGGCCCGGGCTCACCTTCTTTGAATGGCTCGACGAGAACTTCGATGCGTCCTTTACTCACGCCGACCAGCATACTCGGGGCATGTTGAGCGAGTGGAGCTGCGCGGTGGGCTGAGTCAGCTGTGCTACTTGACATTTTGTTAAGCTGCCGACATGTCGTCACCTGTGACCACTCAACACGGAAAGACCGCAGGGCTTGTCTGCGCTCATCACCATCTTTACTCAGCGTTAGCGCGAGGTATGCCAGCCCCACCAAAGGACCCGACGAACTTTCTCCAAATTCTCGAACAGGTATGGTGGCGACTCGACCGGGCACTCGACCTAGAGATGATCGAATGGTCGGCCAAGCTCGGCGCGCTCGAAGCACTCGAAGCTGGATGCACGGCGATCATCGACCACCACGAATCGCCGAACGCTATCGAAGGCTCCCTGAGCGTCATCGCCGACGCATGTGCCGAAGTCGGCGTCCGCTCGGTCTGTGCATACGGCGTGACCGATCGCCACGGCGCCGACGGCGCACGTAGTGGTCTCGAAGAGAACCGTCGATTCCTCGCCGAAGGGGGGCGAGGGATGGTCGGGATCCACGCGGCGTTCACCTGCGAAGACGACACGTTGCAACAAGCCGCGCAGATCGCAGCGAACGCTGGCGTTGGCGTGCACATTCACGTTGCCGAAGGAACCGACGACCTCGAAGCCGCCGATCGAATCCGTGACCTAACCAAAGATGACTGGCTCATCGTGCACGGTGTGTACCTCCCCGATGACCATGGGTTGAAGGGCACGATCATCCATAACCCACGGTCGAACATGAACAACTCGGTCGGATACGCCCGGCCTACGCGCTTCTCGAACCCGATCGGTCTTGGGACCGACGGAATCGGCGCCAACATGATCGACGAGTTCAGAATTGCTTTCGTGAAATCGCGCGAGGAAGACGTCACGGCGACCCCGGAACTCGCCTGGTCCTGGCTGGAGACTGGCTGGGACCTCGTCCCCGAAGCGCGTGACGACCAGGTCACCTGGACCTACTCGACGATGGAGCCTTGGCACCTGGCCTACACCACCACCCTGAGCGCCGTCGATGTTGACATCGACGGCGAACCGGCCCTACGAGGCGGCCGTGCGACCCGGGTCGACCCTGCCGAGGTTCGTTCCAAGGCCGCCGAACAAGCGCAACGCTTGTTCTCCGCACTCGATTCGATCAGCTAACCGCTCTACCGTCCCCCAAGGAGTAACAAGATGTCTGCGCTCATAACGAGGAACGAACTACGCGATGAACAGGATTGGCCGCTACCACCCGCGGCGCTCAGAGGCCTTTACGGTTTGTTAAGAACGGATGTAGGGTGGCCGGGCACTTGGTGAGCGGAGGAGAAGACTTGCAAATCAACCGGGATCGATTGATGCGCCGGCTCGCCGAGCTGGCCGCAATCGGAGC
>CAYUKM010000253.1:0-2277 GCA_964445255.1 uncultured Acidimicrobiales bacterium | reverse complement strand
GACGTTCTCTGCAGGGGGAATTGGCTCGAGCATTGCGATCCTGATCTTCCTCGTAGTCGCCTCGATTGTCGACGCCATCGCAATCCTCGGCGTGCTTGATTCCAACACTGGAGATTGGGCACCGTGGGCACTCCTTGCCACGGTGCCGATCGCTACCTGGGCTGGCTGGA
This sequence comes from uncultured Acidimicrobiales bacterium, assembly GCA_964445255.1. Lineage (GTDB taxonomy): Bacteria > Actinomycetota > Acidimicrobiia > Acidimicrobiales > SHLQ01 > SHLQ01. Next base: position 2,107 of record CAYUKM010000253.1, on the reverse strand, counting down.
AGTTCGCCACCTCCGTACACGGGAGTCCCCAAGCCTCGGAAGAGGACCACGAGGTGGCCGCTCCATCCGGGAAGCTCGCCGACACGCCACTCGACCGTGACGAAACCTAGGTCGAGCTAGGGGTAGCTAGCGCAGCTAGTCGATGACGACGAGGTGCTTGTTGCGTTTGCCCTTCTGGAGCATCCCGATCACGCCTGCAGCCAACATTGAGGTGTCTTCCCCGTCGAGCTTCTCGCCGTTCCAGCGAACCGAACCGTCCTTGATTGCTTGACGTGCGTCGCGTTTGGATGACGCCAGCCCGGTCTCAACCAACACGTCGACGAGTACCTCGTCCCCATCGAGATCCGATGCGGTTAGCACCGTCTCGGGTACTAGTCCTCGGATTGCTTGCAAGTCGTCGATGGAAGGAGCCCCGGAACCAAACATGACGCGAGCGGCGGCATTGGCTCCCTCGACCGAGTCCGAACCATGAACGAGTTGGGTGACGGCATCGGCCAGACGACGCTGCGCGGCCCGCTCCTGCGGAGCCTGCGAATGGTCCGCCATGATCTCCGAAATCTCGTCGACCGGCAGCAACGTCAATTGCAGCAAGAACCGCTCCACATCACGGTCGTCGGTGTTGAGCCAGTATTGGTGGAACTCATAGGGCGAGGTGCGCTCGGGGTCGAGCCAAACGGCGCCGCTCACCGATTTGCCGAACTTCTGGCCGTCAGCCCGGGTGATCAACGGCCAGGTAAGCGCATGCACGTGGTTCTGCTCGCGCCGACGTATGAGGTCGACGCCCTGGGCGATGTTGCCCCACTGGTCGCTTCCGCCGATCTGCAGTTCGCAGTCCTTGTTGGTGTGCAGCCACCAGTAGTCGAACGCCTGCAGCAGCATGTAGGAGAACTCGGTGTAACTAATACCGTGCTCGGACTCCATACGACTCTTCACCGAATCGCGGGCCACCATCTGGTTGACCGTTGCGTGCTTACCTACATCCCGGAGGAAGTCGAGCACCCCGACGCCGGCGGTCCAGTCGTAGTTGCTTACGAGCTCGGCACTCCCCTGGCTCGGCTCCAGATCCACGAGCTGCGTCAACTGCGAACGGATGCCTGCGATATTGGCTGCCAAGGCATCTTCATCGAGGAGGTTGCGTTCCTCGGACCGACCACCGGGATCGCCGACCATCCCGGTAGAGCCCCCGACCAACACGATGATGTTGTGGCCGTGATCCTGAAAGCGGCGCAGCGCCAACACACCTACGTAGTTGCCAATATGGAGACTCGAGGCTGACGGATCGATGCCGTGATACAGCGTGATCGGCCCCTCATCGAGGCGCTTTCGCAGCGCATCGATGTCCGTGGTGTCGTGAATAAGGCCACGAGCTTGGAGGTCGTCGAGGATCGAAGCGCCAGACATGGAGGCTAAATGTATCGTTAGAGAAGGCCTCATGACTTCGCTTCAGGCTCAACCTGGGCCAAAATGGTCGGGTGCCGCTTTCGAAGCTCCCCTGGAGCCGCCTCAGACGCGCCTTCATCAGCCTTGTCGTCCTTTCCACTGTTGCCAGTGCTTGCAGCTTCTCGACCCAGGATTTGGTGCCCCCTGTTCCCGATGTAGCGGTGACCTCAGAGATCCTCGGTCGCGACGGACAGATCATCGAGATCCCGCCCACCGATGAGAACCGAACGGTCGTCTCCTTCGAGGAGATTCCCGAAGTCATGCGAAACGCGGTCGTTGCGATTGAGGACGAGCGTTTCTATCTCCACGACGGCGTGGACCTCAAGGGTCTGTTCCGTTCAGCGTCACGTGGTGTCACCACCGGCGGCATCTCCGGCGGTGGTTCGACGATCACGATGCAATACGTCGGAAACGTATTCCTCGATCGAACCCAACAGACCGCGGAGCGCAAGCTCGAAGAGATCGTGCTCGCCCGCCAGTTCGAAGAGCAATTCTCCAAAGACTTCATCCTCACCGAGTACCTCAACTGGGTCTTCTTCGGCGCCCGCGCATACGGCGTGGAGTCTGCGTCCCAGCAATACTTCGACAGCTCGGTGAGCAACCTGACGCTGGACCAGGCAGCGTTGCTTGCTGGCCTTATTCAACGCCCGAGCGCACTGAACCCCTA
>CAYUKM010000252.1:0-2279 GCA_964445255.1 uncultured Acidimicrobiales bacterium | reverse complement strand
CTGACTGTCCTTTGTAGCTAAAGAAGGCTTTGGCTCGCCTGGCGACGGTCTGATCGTCGGTCGAAAACAATAAACGGCTGGGGCGTTTGGGCTCGCCTTTCTCATCGCGGCGTCCAGCAATCAACAGGACGTCTTGCCGCACCGAAGTGATCACCGTCAGGGCGTACGCGTCACGTGCATAACGGCGGTCGTTGTCGAGAATCTTGAGTGTCTTGCAAAGTTCGTTTGGCAAGAACTGATGTCCAATTTCCGACGTCGGGACATGCTCGTCGTTCATGCTGGTCACGACCATCACTGGAGCATCGTCGAGAGATAGATCAAGCCAACCTGCAAACTCGACGGCGTCAGGAATCGGTTGAGCAACAACACGCAGCTCGGCGGCGGCTTCTATCGCCCAGTCCAATGCCTGGCTCGCATTAGTCTCTGTTTCAAACGCTTCGGGAACCTGTCGCTGATCCCCAAGCGCAAAATAGATCTCGCGGCATGCCTTGATGGTCTGCCGATCTGCCGGATCGGTTTTATCAAGCGTCCGCTCGCCGTAGATCTGATTCAGGATCTCGCTCCACGGCTGAGTCCAATTTGCGATTGGCTGCAGATCGCCAAGCAACGGCTTTAGCAATTCGCCGACGTCAGCGTGTAACTGATTTAGCAATCCAATTGAATCGGCTTGTCGTTGAGCCCGGCCTTCTGATTTTGAATCCGTCGGATCGACGCGTAGTTTGATCTTGGCAGGATCGCCAAACGGCTGTTTGCTGTTGATCGCGATCCGATTGGGCAGATGATTGTTCTGATACTTATCGAGATCGCCAAGCCAATGATTGTTTTGATTCCGCCCACAGAGCCACTGGAACATATCGGGGTGACGCAGAAGCGAGGCAAATGAATTGTAATTTTGCAGCTCCAGAAAATTTCGACATGCGATCATTAATCGCACCGGCGCCGTTTCGGCCAGCGGTCGTCCGACGAGGCTACGATGGTTAAGCCCGATTGCGTTGAAGCTTCGCTCAAGCTGCGGAATAATTGCCGGGTCGGGAACTCCGATCGTGATTTCGTCGGCCGCAAATTCTCGATTGAGTTTGGCGGGCAACGTGCTCACATAGTGCGCCGTCGCGTCGGCTTGGTCGGCCGGTTGATCGGCAATTAAAATCTGTTCGTTGGCGATCTCGATCGGTGTCTTGAGCCACTGCTCGGTAATCAGGCTGCCGAATTCATTGAAGCGGTCAGCCGTTGAACCATCTGCGGCGACGAGGATATGAATTTGCTCAGCATTGGTGGTGGCGACTTGGCGAATCATTTCGGATACCGACAGATTCAAATCGGCGGTGCCAAGCATGACAATCTGTTTGTCGGTTTGACAACGGATCTCGTCGTTTTTGAGCAATCCACTGGCGGCATAGTTTCTTGCGCCTTGCTTGTCCCAGAGGTCGACCTGGGTCAGCATCGAGTAGTATCGCTTTTGAATCGCATCCAACGCGTCCCAGCGTGCGGACTCTTCGCTGAGGAAACCGGACACCTTTTTTACTTCGCGGGCAACGCTGCTAAAGCTCCAGATGTCGTTAGCCAGCCGAGAGTGAAGTTTGGAAATCAGCGTGGCCAAGGGCTGCCAGTCCTGAAGGTCTTCGACTTCCGGGCGACCGGTCAAGCATGCGATCTGGTCTTTGGGCGACTGGGCAAGTGCTTTGGACCAGGCGATCTGCTGAGCAAGTTCGGTCGCCAATGGCTTGGCCGCAATATAAAGATACTCCGGCAAGTATCCGATCGAAGTGATCGTCGGAGGGGTGAACAGAAGATTCAGCCGGTCGGTTTCCTGAATCAGTAGTTGCAAAAGCCGATGTTGCGAACGAAGCGTCGGAAGCACGATGATGAATTGGGAAAGGTCCAGCCGAGGTGGCCCACCTTGGTCGGTTTGAAAGCTGTTAACCAGCCAATCGGTTGCCGAGACCAAGGGCGGTTGCTGAAGTCCCAAAAAAACGCGTCGATCGTTCTCAAACGTTGGCTCGCTGGGAATTGGCCCAGGAGGCAAATCTTCGGGAAGCTCGTTGTTGGCAGAATCCTGGTTCACTGGTGTCAAATCCCTGACATTGATGATTAGTGGCTGGAACAATTATAGAAGAATCCAGCGGATTGACACGTTAGGTCACAGCCCCACAAAAAAGCTGGATTTGGTTGCTATTTGGTGAGGTTGTGGTCGACACTGCCAGCGCAGTTCCTGAGCCAGGATCGTTTAGCCTGCTGCTGATCGGGTTGGGTTTTCTTTCGGCACGTCGACGAAAACAGGC
>CAYUKM010000251.1:0-2363 GCA_964445255.1 uncultured Acidimicrobiales bacterium | reverse complement strand
GCCAGTCGAACTTCTCGACGGCGTGCATGAGGCCGAGGTTGCCCTCTTGGATGAGATCGAGCAACGGAAGTCCGGATGCCTGATACTTCTTGGCGATCGAAACGACGAGACGGAGGTTCGATTGAACGAATGTACGCTCGGCTTCTTCGCCACGACGCAGGTTGCGATTGAACTCGCGTCGCTTTGCGGCGGTGAGCTCATCGGCGGATTCGAGGGCCGTTCGTGCTTCGGCACCCTTTTCAATCGCTTGAGCGAGACGAACCTCGTCATCCTTGGTGAGCAGTGGATACTGCCCAATGTCGGTGAGGTATAGACGAACTAGATCTTCTTCGTCACGCTCGACACGTTCTTTGGCCACGAGTATCCAATCTTTTGCCGGCAGCGTGGTGCGCCACCACCGTTGTACGTAAACCGCAGAGAACTACGGTTATACCCCGTACTTTTTCGGCCACTCACGGAGTGACCTGTAGGGAAACGATATCTACGGTTTCAATAGTGCACACCGCGTGGAGCGTTGAAAATGTGGCAAGAGTTACATTTCCTGGCCGAACCGTAGGGCAAAAGCCTCATTTTTCAACGAAAACTATTGGTGATGGGCAACCGCCTGTCGCGTCCGAATCCCTTTTTCGTGACTCGAGCGCCCAACGGAGTTTGACGACGCTTGAACTCTGCGATATCAACCAGCCGCGTGATTCGAGTTGCGACCTCTGCGTCGAATCCCATATCGATGAGCTCGGCCAACATTCGGTCACCTTCGATGTATGCCTCAAGCAATGGGTCGAGTTCTTCGTACGGCGGAAGACTCTGATCATCGCGCTGATCGGGCCGCAACTCGGCCGAGGGTGGCTTAGTAATCACCGACTCGGGGATGACCTCGCGGCCGTTTCGTTCGTTGTATCGACGAGACAACGCGTAGACGTCGAGTTTGTAGACATCTTTGATGACAGCGTACGCGCCAGCGGTGTCGCCATAGAGCGTCGAGTATCCGACCGCGGCTTCGCTCTTGTTGCCAGTGGTGACGACGAGCCATCCGAATTTGTTGGTGAGGCCCATCAAGATCACGCCGCGAATACGTGACTGAAGGTTTTCCTCGGTCAGCCCAACTTCCCGACCTGCAAACGACGGTGCGAACATGTCGAGGAAGGCTTGGTGTGCTGGCTCGATCGGAATCGTGCGATGGGAAACCCCAAGTCGTTCGGCGAAGTCTTCGGAGTCGGTGACCGAGTGATCGCTTGAGAATCGACTCGGCATGAGTACACAGTGCACGTTCTCAGGACCCAATGCATCGGCGGCTATCGCCGCGGTCAGCGTGGAGTCGATCCCGCCTGAAAGACCGAGACAGACATCGGTGAAGCCGTTCTTTCGGACGTAGTCGCGGGTAGCGAGCACGAGGGCGTTGTGTAGTTCATCAAGCTCGTTTTGGAGTGGCGCTACTCTTGGCGAGACCGCTACTTCTGACCGCCCGGTACTTTCGCTGACCATGACCACCGGGAAGGTCGGATCATCGGGAACGGCCGCTTCGACGTCAACGACGAGGAGTTCCTCGACGCAGTGGCCCGCGCGGGCGATGAGTTCGCCCTCTGCGTCTAGAACGAACGAGGAACCATCGAAGACCAATTCGTCTTGACCACCGACGAGGTTCGCATAGACGAAGGGCACGCCACCTGACTCGGCGACGCGCTTGTCCATTTCGGCTTCACGGACTTCGGTCTTGCGTCGGTAGTAAGGCGAAGCATTGATGTTCACCAGTATCTGTGCACCGCCTGCCGCGAGCTGTGGCACCGGACCCCCTGCGATCCATCCATCTTCGCAAATTGACATGCCCACGCGAACGCCTGCGATCTCGTGGAGCTCCATCGGTGCGGTGCCTGGCAGGAGGGTTCGTTCCTCATCGAAGACTTGGTAGTTGGGCAACGCCCGCTTGTGGTAAGTGCCTTTCAACTCACCGCCGGCGATGACCGCCAGCGCGTTGTACGCATTGCCGCCGCCTTCACCGTCGGCAAAGCCGACGACCGCTGCGCAGTGCCCATCGAGACGTGTGGCGAGCTCATGGACTTTCGCGATGTTGGCCTTTATGAAACCTTCCTTGAGCAGGAGGTCTTCTGGCGGATAGCCCGCCAGCGTCAACTCGGGGAAGATCGCGAGGTCGGCACCTTCTTGTTCGGCCATTCGCCACCATTTCTCGACGAGGGCAGCATTGCCTTCGAGGTCACCGACTTTGGTGTTGATCTGACAAATTGCGACACGGAGAACACTCACGACGAAGAGGTTACGGTGCTGATCGAGTGCCGGGGCAGTTTCTGCGATTAGAAACCGGTGTCCTCGACCAGTTCGGCGTCGATCCAAACGGTCTCGCCAGTCTC
>CAYUKM010000250.1:0-2413 GCA_964445255.1 uncultured Acidimicrobiales bacterium | reverse complement strand
AATGGCATCAAGGGTCTTGAGCTCGATGAGGCGGCCGACGGCCACATCATCGCCCGCCGAGAAGTCGACGCAGGTTTCGAGGTCTACGAACTCCCTCTACCTGCCTGCGTTGGTGTGAAGGAGGGCATCAACTTGCCCCGCTATCCAACGATGCGAGGTCGACTCGCCTCGAAGAAGGCCGAGCTTGACACGATCGAGGCAAGTTCTGAACCTGGCGGGCAGGCTCAAGTGAGGTTGAAGTCGCCACCGGAGCAAGCTAGCCAGACCGAGATTTTGGGCAACGGTCCCGAGGCCGCATCGGTTGTAGTTGACATTCTTGACGAATTAGGGGTCCTCTAATGAGCGCAGTACTTGTTATTGCAGAACACGATCGCGGCCACGTGCCCGAGGCGACCCTAGAGGCGCTGACGTCGGCCCGTGCCATCGCCGGAGGACTCGGCCTGCCGGTGCACGCCGCTGTGATGGGGGAGGGCGCGGAACTCACCTTCCCCAAACTGGCCGAATTCGGTGCAGCCGCCGTGCATCATCTCACCAGCCCGAACCTGGGTGACTACAACCCCGAAGCCTGGGGACAGGCCCTGGCTAGCGCTACCGCCAGCGCAGGTCCGGCCGTCGTCATGGCCAGCGGAACCGATCGCGGCAACGAACTGATGGCCCAGCTCGCAGCGCGTGCTGATCTTCCGTTCGTCGCAAACTGTGTCGACGTCGCTCCAGACGTATCGTCGATGACCCGCAACCAATGGGGCGGCGCACTACATGAGGAAGCCACGCTGTCGGCCGACACGAAGCTCATCTCGATGGCGCCCCACACCGTCGAGTCATCTCCGGCACAGGCTGCTGGTGCGGTTTCGGAAATCGCCGTCGATGTCGACGACTCACTCGTTCGCTCGGTCATCAAAGACCGTGTCGTCCTCAGCGAAGGCATCACCTTGTCGACCGCACCGGTGGTCGTTGGCGGTGGCCGTGCAGTTGGCTCCGAAGAGGGGTTTGCGCCGCTCGATGAACTCGCCGAGGCACTCGGTGGCAAGGTTGGCTGCAGTCGTGCGGTGACCAACAACGGCTGGCGTCCACACTCCGATCAGGTCGGCCAGACCGGCACCCGCATCGCTCCGACGATCTACCTCGCCTCGGGCATCTCGGGCGCCACCCAGCACTGGGTAGGCGCAATGGGCTCCAAGAACATCCTGGCCATCAACACCGACCCCGAAGCCAACATGGTCGCCAAGGCCAACTGGGCCATCATTGGCGACCTCCACGAAGTTATCCCGGCCATCACCGAAGAGGTGCGTAAGCGCCGGGGTTAGGTCGTCCCAGAGAAGAGGGTCGAGCCACCACGCCCGATTCCAAGCGAACCGTTCAAACCATCTTCGGGGGCATGGTCAAAGTCACGCTCCTCCTCGACCCGCTCCAAGGCGCCGCGCTCAAAGGCGACCTGGCCCCCGAATGTGCCCGCCTACGAGCCGAAGAACAACAAACGGGCGAAACCCGACCGGTTCGTAAACGACAGCTACAGGCATTGCTCGGCCATCGTCATGGCGCGGTCACGCATCCACGCCCTCGTCGCCGAGCGCAACTCGGCCTAGCTGCAGCTGGTTCACACTTGGGGCTTTGGTCGGTGTGCTGTGGTGGTCGTTCGCCTCGAAGAACGCTGGGTCGATCGACGGAACCTGGGTCGACGGCTTCAACGACAACTCTGGGTCGTTGGGAGATGTGGGTAGAGCTATAGGTTTTCGCGATATCGAAGCATGGCGCAGCGTCGACTCCGGTGAGGATGAATCCGAGCAGACCTAGTCGCGGAGCGAAATGCGCCTAACGAAGTTAACGGGGTTCCTTCTAGCTGAACTCGCAGCTGTTGGCGACCTCGGCACGTCCTTCGGGGTCAACTGCACATGTATCACTTCCGGCGCCGCCATTGTAGCTATCAGTGCCGCGTTCGCCATCTAGGACGTCGGGCCGGATACCGCCGACGAGCACATCGGCGCCACTGCCGCCGGTAACGACGTCGGCGCCCTGTCCGCCACGAAGTTCGTCACGGCCTGCGCCACCATCGAGGGTGTCGACGCCGTCGTTGCCGCGGATGTCGTCATTGCCGCCGCCACCGATCAGGGTGTCCTTGCCCTTGCCGCCCACGATCGCATCATCGCCTCCTTGGCCATACACGGTGTCTCGGCCTTGACCTGCTTGCACCGTGTCGTTGCCACCGCCTGCCATGACGACGTCGGCGCCGTTTCCGGCGTTGATGATGTCGTCACCGCCAAGGCCACAGATGATGTCGGCCCCAGCGCCAGCGTCAATGACATCTGGGCCTTCAGTGCCCACGATGACGTCGTTGCCGTCGGTCGGGACATCCCCGTTTGCCAAGTTCACGGTCACAGCTTCGCCGTTGCATAGAAGTTCGGGAGCGGGTTCTTCG
>CAYUKM010000249.1:0-2450 GCA_964445255.1 uncultured Acidimicrobiales bacterium | reverse complement strand
ACCCCGCATTTCCAGCCGTGCGGCGACTGGGGCAAAAGAAAATCGTCACCGGCGTCGTCCGCAAGATATCGCCTTCGGCTACCGTATCGCCTTGGTCGTAATACCATCGTTTCAAATCCCATTGGTCAAAGAAATTCTGGCTTTCGATGAACGGAAGGATCTGTACTGCCCACGAGACTCCGCCCGATCGATTTAATCGACTAGGTGGAATCGAACGATGAGCAGCTTCATAAGTATGGACGGCAAGTCCGATTTGTTTGAGGTGATTTGCACAAGCGATTCGCCGTGCCGCTTCACGTACGCTCTGAACCCCTGGCAATAGTAACCCAACCAAGATGCCGATGATCGCTATGACGACCAGCGGCAAACTCAGGCTGAAAGATTCCCAATCGTAACGTCTATGCGTTTTCGTCTCCCAAGACCAGTATTTGGCTTATGTAGAGCATTTCACTAACTAGAATGTTTGAACTGGCCCCCAGATTTATGCGATAATAGTTGTGGAAGCCTAACTGTCCCGCCGCTGATGGGGAACACTTCGTAAACCCCAAAGCATAGCCTCTTTTATTTATTTCAAACTAAACATTATCTCTGGAGCTTACAGATTTATGAGTACGAGTTTTTCAAGGAACCAGAGGATCAAAGTAAATTGTAATTTCATGGTTTTGCTGCTGGCGTTTGCTTTAATCAGCGGCGCCCATGCACAGACGTTCACTCAACAAACGAATTTACTTTCCAACACCAACCGTAGCGGCGTCGCGATGGGCGTAGCAGATATGAACGGCGACGGTTTGGATGATATCATTCGTCTAAGTAACGCCAGGAATTTGTCCATTGAATATCAAGAAGCACCCAATGCGGCGTTCAGCAACTTATTTTATGGCAACCTCGGCAGCGGATCCGAGTGGAGTTTGTGCGTTGGTGATGTCGATGGCAATGGCTTCAACGATGTGGTTGCTGGCGGTGCTTACAACAATATCAAGCTACTAACAGCCAATGCCACGGGAACTGGTTTCTCTCAATCCAATCTGCCAAGTTCCAATATCTTTTTGCAGGGCTCCAATCTTGTTGATATCAACAACGATGGCTGGCTGGATGTTTTTGCTTGTCATGATGATGAGGAGAGTCGCAATTACCGTAACATGGGCGATGGCAGTTTTGTATTTGATAATAGTTTGATCGAGACGACTATTAACTCCAACGCTTTTGAGGCCAATTCAGGAAACTATGCGAGCATCTGGACTGACTATGACAACGATGGTGACTTGGATATGTACCTTTCAAAGTGCCGGCTGGGAACAACAAGTTTCACGGATGTACGTCGAGTAAACTTGCTGTTTCAAAATGATGGAACCAATAGTTTTACCGAAGTAGGTGCTGCTGCTGGTTTACGATTTGGCGATCAAACCTGGGCCACTGATTTCGCAGATTACGACAATGACGGAGATCTGGATTGCTTTGTCATGAATCACTACACCGCCAGCCGGTTCATGAGGAACAATGGTGACGGAACGTTTACCGATGTTACGTCTGCCAGTGGATTTACTGCTAGTGACTTGGATCTGTTTGGAATTCAGTGCTCGTTCCGCGATTTCGATAACGATGGATTTGTCGATCTTGCTATCGCTGGAAGTGATCAGCGTCTGTTTAAGAACAACGGCGATGGTACGTTTTCTCGTTTAGCCAATCCGTTTACGAACAACCCGATGGAATCGTTTGCTATCGGTGACCTGAATTCAGACGGCTATTTGGATATTTACGCGGGATACGCCCGTATTTTTAACTCCCCTTCCAACATCAATGATGTTCTGTTTATGAACAATGGTGGCAGCAACAATTTCTTTTCTGTTTTGCTGGAAGGAACAAACTGCAACATCAATGGTGTTGGTGCCAGAGTAGAATTACATGGCTCATGGGGTATGCAGATTCGTGAAGTACGCTCTGGAGAATCCTACGGCATTATGAATAGTTTTCGTCAGCATTTTGGAATCGGTTCTGCAACATCGATTGATAGATTGGTTGTGACGTGGCCTTCAGGAACAGTTGATGAATTGTTAAGTCCGGCTATCAATTCGCAAATCACTTTGGTGGAAGGAAGTAACCCACCAATTCTGCTTGGGGATTGCAACTTGGATGGAGTTGTGGATTTTCTGGACATCAGTCCGTTTATCAACCTTCTAAGTTCGACCACTTTTCTTGGGCAAGCTGATTGCAACGAAGACGGCGAGGTGAATTTCTTCGACATTTCCCCATTCATTCAAATTCTTAGTAACTAGTTCTTTGTTACTGTGTGGGTAACTTGAAAAAACGAAGCTTGCAGGCTCAATGTAGCCTGCAGGCTATTTTTTGGGTTACGCAAAAAAATTGCAATTGGAACTGCGAAACGTAATTATGAATAATTGCTTTTTGATGGTGGCGTGCACCCCAGTAATTTTCATGTGATAGCTTTATGA
>CAYUKM010000248.1:0-2533 GCA_964445255.1 uncultured Acidimicrobiales bacterium | reverse complement strand
GGCCATGATCCGCATCGACATGAGCGAGTACATGGAGAAGCATTCCGTATCGCGTCTGATCGGCGCTCCTCCCGGTTACGTCGGCTACGACGCCGGCGGTCAGCTCACCGAAGCGGTCCGCCGCCGGCCATATGCAGTTGTTCTGCTGGACGAGGTCGAGAAGGCCCACGCCGATGTGTTCAATGTGTTGCTCCAGCTTCTTGACGACGGCCGCCTGACCGACGGTCAGGGTCGCACGGTTGACTTCAGCAACGTCGTGCTCATCATGACGTCGAACCTGCCAGGTGATCCCATGGACTTCTTCCGACCCGAGTTCGTCAACCGCATCGACGACATGGTCCGGTTCCGCGAACTCACCGAGGACGACCTCCGCGAAATCGTCGACATCCAACTCGACATCTTCCGCGGTCGCCTGACCGACCGGCACATCACACTCGACATCACCGACGACGCGCGAGCATGGTTGGCCAAGGAGGGCTACGACCCAGCCTTTGGCGCCCGCCCACTCAAGCGAGTCGTGCAGCGCGAAGTTGCCGACAAACTTGCGGTCAAACTGCTCGACGGGTCCTTCAACGACGAAGCGACGGTTCGAGCCGATGTCGACAGCGAGGGCACGGCGCTCGCCTTCACGAGCGCCTAAACGATTAGGTCAACAGAATCCCCGACTGGTCCAAATCGGCTATCCCCCGAATCTACATCCTCACCTATTCTCGCATAAAGTAGCCTTTTCACCCTGAATTGGTGCGTAACGTGAAATGGAGATGGCCATGGATTCACTCTCAGACCAACGATCAAAGCGTGTAATCGGCGGATTTGTCACCGCGGTTTTGCTGGCATCGGTATTGAGTGTCGCGGCCGTGTCGGCACAAACGAGCTCAGGTTCGGAATGCTCGGGCGATTTCGTGACCGGCGTCGACGGTATTCAACTGCTGGTCGGGAGCGTCACCACCGCTGATGTGCCCCTCGCGACGCCGATTCCTGCGGGTACCTACGACCTCAACGCCGCGTCCTTCGATGAACACGACGGACGGGAGTCAATCGACGCCCAACCGCAAGAGCAATGGGTCATCGAATTCCTCGACGTCAACGGCAATGTCCTCGCGACTTCGCAACCTACGGCCGACCTCGCTGACTTCACTCCAGCAGCGACCTGGAGCGGATCGATCGGTTCTCTCACCTTGCCTGCTGACGCAACATCGGCTCGCATCGTGCACGCCGCCCCAACTTCGTCAAGCCCGAATTCAGTCTTCCCCGTGTGCTTTGGAGCGACCTCCACAGGCGACGATGCAGTCGGTGGAGATGACGACGGCAACGTCGGCCGAGCTGTTGGAGGCGACGATGATGGCGCTGATGTAGATGCCACCGATCCGGTCACCTCAACCATCATTCTCGACTTCGATTCCGATGCTGATGCCACATCCTCGGCTGCAGTGATCTGCGATCTCAGCGCTGACTCCGATACCGGCGATCAGATCGACCTCGTCATCGACGGGATCGAGCCCGGTACCGAATGCATCGTGGCCTACCCAACGAACTTCGATTGCACGGTGGCAGTCGATCCTGCCTCCACCATCGCAAGCGAGAGTCCTGGGGACCTGACCATCGCTCTGCCAGCCGATGAGGCGGTAACGGTCCTCGTCGACATCGATTGCACGGACGCAGACGTTGCTGCAGTAGATCAGCCTGCTGTCGACACGCCAGCAGCGCCGGTAGTCGCGACCATCGCACCTGCCGCGGTCGATACTCCGACCACCACCGCACCAGCCGCGGTCGATGCTCCGGCCACCACCGTTGCACCTGCGGCGGCTGCAGTGACGACCACCACGACGGCTCCGCAGGCAGTGACGACGACCACGGTCGCCGGCGCCGCTGCAGCTACTGTGACCACCACGACGGTGGCGAGCAGCGTAACGACCACGACGGTTGCCCCATCGACGCAGAACGCGCCGACAGCACCGGCGGCACAACCACGGGTCGGCACTCCTTCCTTTACCGGCTAGTCGAGTCCAACTCTTTTGCAAACCAACGCTGCGCGTAGGGATTGTCGTTATAGGAATCGATGCTCACGTAGCCACGGCTCGTGTACATCGCGATGGCCTCTTCGAGCACGGAGTTTGTATCCAAATAGACCGTGCGTGCTCCAAGCTCGCGCGCCGCTGATTCGAGGTGTCTGAGTGTCTCTGCGCCGGCGCCCCTCCCGCGGGCGTCGGGAGCTACCCACATTCTCTTGATCTCCACCACCGTCGGCTCGAGCACGTACACCCCTCCACACGACAACACGTTGGCGCCCGAACGTCCGAGGAAGAAGTGACCGTTGGGGTATCGAAATTGGTCCGCGTCGGCGGTGAGCGTGTCGCCGGGATCGAATCCTCCAACAAATCGCGCATCCAGCTCGTCGAAGTAGGCGGTCATTGCTGTGAGTGCTTCAGGGCTCTGCGGATCACACGCAGCGAAGGTGATGGGTGTTTCGTCTTCATGATCCACGGTGGTCGACCTTATCCATTCCGCTAGAGTCAGCCGGTCGGATTCACTG
>CAYUKM010000247.1:0-2641 GCA_964445255.1 uncultured Acidimicrobiales bacterium | reverse complement strand
CATGAGTCGCGCTGATTACTACGCAGACGCCCTGATCGCCCTCGGCAATGCCGAAGGCGACGCCATGGGCCTCGAAGCCAACGTGCATGCGTTCGCTAACGCGGTAGCTGGTTCGCCCGAGCTGCAGAACACCCTGTCTGACTCGTCGCTTCCAGCGTCAGCCCGCCAACAGGTCGTGGAGGACCTGCTCACTGGCAAGGCCAATAAGGCCTCGACAGCAGCGATCTCGATGATCGTTGGTGCAGGTCGAGCTGGGGATCTTCCCGAAATCGCTCGTGCAATGTCGTCGAAGATGGCTGGCGGTCGCGGCGCGGCATACGCCGACGTTCGCTCCGCCGTTGAACTCAGCGACGGTCAGGTCGCTCGTCTCGAGAAGGCCCTGTCCGAAAAGGTCGGCCGTCCGGTTACCGCCCGCATCACGATCGACCCATCGGTCGTTGGCGGACTCGTCACCCAAATCGACGACACCGTCATCGACGGCAGTGTCCGTCGCCGTCTCAACCAGATGCGAGAGACGCTCGCGTAGCGGGCATTCGCACCATCCACTAAGTCACTACTGAACAAGAAGAGCAACCATGTCTGATCTCACAATCAACACCGAAGACATCGCGGCAGCGCTCCGTAAGAACGTCGAGAACTTCTCCGCGGAGGTTGCGGCCACCCAGGTCGGTCGCGTCCTCGAAGTCGGCGACGGTATCGCCCGCGTTTCGGGTCTTCCAGAAGCCGCCGTAAACGAGATGCTCGAGTTCGAGAACGGCGCCGTCGGCCTCGCACTCAATCTCGACGAAGACTCGATCGGTTGCGTGCTCCTCGGCTCGACCGACGGCATCGAAGAGGGCCAGCCCGTGCGATCGACCGGCAACATCTTGTCGGTCCCTGTCGGCGACGGTGTTCTCGGACGTGTTGTTGACTCACTCGGTCAGCCAGTGGATGGCAAGGGGCCACTCACCGGCACCCACCCACGCCTCATGGAGGTGCAGGCACCGGGCATCATCGGCCGCCAGCCGGTGGACACGCCGATGCAGACCGGCATCAAGTCGATCGACTCGCTGATCCCGATCGGCCGTGGCCAGCGAGAGCTGATCATTGGTGACCGTAAGACCGGCAAGACCACGATTGGTATCGACACGATCCTGAACCAAGATGGTTTGGGCGTGAAGTGCATCTATGTGGCTGTTGGCCAAAAGGCTTCCACGGTTGCACAAACCGTTGCCGAGCTCGAAGCCGCAGGCGCCATGGACTACACCGTGGTCGTTGTTGCACCGGCTTCTGACCCGGCACCGTTCAAGTACATTGCGCCATATGCCGGTTCGGCTATGGGTCAGCACTGGATGGACAACGGCCAGCACGCTCTTGTCGTGTACGACGACCTTTCAAAGCAGGCTGAGGCATACCGCCAGATGTCGCTGTTGCTGCGTCGTCCCCCTGGCCGTGAGGCATATCCCGGTGACGTCTTCTACTTGCACAGCCGACTCCTCGAACGTGCCGCGAACCTCTCTGAGGACCTCGGCGCAGGCTCGCTTACGGCTCTGCCGATTATCGAGACCAAGGCCGGCGACGTTTCGGCGTACATTCCAACCAACGTGATCTCGATCACCGACGGCCAGATCTTCTTGCAGGACGACCTCTTCAAGTCCGGTACCCGTCCAGCAGTGGACGTAGGTATCTCGGTATCTCGTGTGGGATCAGCGGCCCAGATCAAGGCCATGAAGTCAGCTGTAGGCACGCTTAAGTCCGACCTTCAGCAGTTCCGTGAGCTCGAGGCATTCGCCTCGTTCGGTTCTGACCTTGACGCTGTGTCTCAGGCGCAGCTCGATCGTGGCTACCGTCTCACCGAGCTCCTCAAGCAGGGCATCAGCTCGCCAATGCCTGTCCAAGAACAGGTCGTTGTGCTGATGGCCGGAACCCGTGGTTACCTCGACCACATCCCGGTCACCGACGTGCTCCGTTTCGAATCGGAACTCCTCGAGCACTTCAACTCCCGCCACTCAGCCCTGCTTGACGACATTGCCCTCACCGGCAAGATCGCTGACGAAGTCACATTCGAAGGACACATCAAGGCGTTCGCTGAGACGTTCAAGACCACCGATGGCTCGGGTCCCGCTCCCGACGCTTCCGACCCTGGCAGTGCTGATTCGGCCATCGTCGATTCGGACAACATCTTGCCCGAAGAAGAGATCACCGCCGAAGACGCGTAAAGCGTCCTCGAACGAAACCGCACCGGATAGAGACGTATGCCAGGAGCAAAAGAACGTGAACTCCGCCGCCGAATCGGCAGTGTGCAGTCCACGAAGAAGATCACACGAGCAATGGAGCTCATTGCGGCGACCCGCGTTGTCAAGGCGATGCAGGCTGCCAATGAAGCCAAGCCGTACTCGACGCAGGTAACCAGCGTGATCGAGAACTTGGCTGCTGGCGGTGCACGAGTATCGCACCCGTTGCTACGTGAGGCCGAAAAGCCCAAGCGCGTTGGCATTATCGCCATCACATCCGATCGCGGTTTGGCCGGTTCGTACAACGCTGCGGTCATCAAGGCTGCTGAGCGTCAACTTGATGCTGCTCGCACGAGTGGCGCCGAATACGCACTGATCTTGATTGGCAAGAAGGCCAACGACTACTTCAGCTTCCGTAACTACGACAT
>CAYUKM010000246.1:0-2644 GCA_964445255.1 uncultured Acidimicrobiales bacterium | reverse complement strand
TGGACCATCATCTAACCGAGCGGGATCTCTTCGATGAACGCCCCGATTTCGGTCGTTCTCCTGAGGGTGCGGGCGACCGAGATCGTTCGGACGTTCCACCGGATCGAAATGTGGTCTTCGTCGAGGGTCGACGCTTTGTGGTCGGACACATTGTGCTGACCTCGGGATTCATCGGCATGGCGGTCGTGATGCTCACCGCCGGAACCCATGGGCTCGGCCTGATCTAGCCTGAGCTCACCGTTCGCCGGTCAACTGCTCGGCGCCGAGCACCGCATCGGGGATAGCGAACGCGTCGACGAGTGGACGAGCGACCACACGAACGTCGGCGCTCAGCGTGCCGATGAGGGTTCGTAGTTGCTTCGCGGCTGCGGCGGAGAGCTTGCCATGCTCCATGAACCAAGCGAGGTCGGCTTCGAGCGTGGTGAGCGCATGGAGGTCGCGCAGCGTTTGGAGCGCTTCGCGGTCGGGGCCGGAGTCCATCGAGGCGACAACCACCACGAATCGCTCGGTCACCAAATGCTCAATGTGCGCTCGTGCCGCTCGAATCGCATGGTTCTGCACTTCTGCGAAGGCGACCGCCGAGTCCGTGCCCTCACCGATCCGATGACGGAGGCGAGCGCCCAACGTTGCGATGAGGCGGTCTTCTCGCCAGCGAAGCAGGTCGACGTAGCGGCCGGGATCACGAAGTGAATCCTCTGAGGCGCCACCGACGACGACCGGGTTTACGTCTCGGACCGTGCCGACCGCCCGGCCTGCGAGGAAGCGGGCGGTGCCGAGCAGCCCGAGGTCGTTGAACTGTTGGGCGTAGTTCGACAACAAGCCTCGGGCGACCAGTTGCGCGAGGACGGTGTTGTCGCCCTCATAGGTCTGGAAGATATCGATGTCGGCTCGGAGGAGACCCAGCCGGTTTCTACCCATGTAGCCAGCACCGCCACATGCTTCGCGGCATTCTGAGATCGTTCGAGCTGCGTGCCAGGTCGCGAAGGTCTTCAAGCCGGCGGCATGACCCTCGAGGACCCGACCTTCGATGCGGTCCTGGGAGTAGTCGTCGATCAGGTGCTCGAACGCGAAGCGGTAGGCCCACGTGGTTGCCAACAGGGGCATAAGGCGCCGCTGATGCTGTGGGTAGTCGAGCAAGGTGGTCTCGCCTCGGTTCTCGGGGCCGAACTGCCGACGTCGAAGGCCGTAACGAACCGCGATCGCCAAGGCGGTCTCGGCCGCGGAGATCGCGCCGGTCCCGACCCCGATTCGACCGCCCACGAGGGTGGCGATCGTAGTGAAGAACCGCTTGCCGATACCGGGGATGGGGGAGTCGTACTTTCCATCCTCGGTAACCGAGGCGAATTTGTCGAGCAGGGCGGTGCGCGGTATGCGCACCTGGTCGAACCAAAGGCGACCGTTGTCGACACCGTTGAGTCCAGCTTTGGGGCCATCGTCTTCGATCGTCACGCCGGGAAGTGGCTCGCCATCGTCGGAACGGATAGGAACGATGAACGCATGCACGCCATGACCACGACCCTCGGCATGTAGCTGCGCGAAGACAACTGCGGTGCGGCCGTCCTTGGCGGCGTTGCCGATGTAGTCCTTGCCTGCGCCATGGTGCGGCGTGTGAACAACGAACTCCCCGGTAGCGTCGTCGAAGGTCGCGGTGGTTTCGAGCGCTTGCACGTTGGAACCGTGGTCGGTTTCGGTCATAGCGAAGCAGCCCGGCATGGCCATCGACATCATGGGTTCCAGCAGTTCGACATGGTGGCGCTCGGTTCCGAGGCGCAGGATCGCTCCGCCGTAGAGGCCGAACTGCACCCCGTACTTCGTCAAGAGGCTGAGGTCGTGATGGGCGAGCACCGAGAAGGCCCCCACGAAGTCGCTTTGGTCCCCGGCGCCGCCATATTCGTGAGGAAAGCCGAGGCGGCCATATCCCTCGGCGGTCAACCGCTCGAGTTGGGAAAGGACCCGAGCGCGGTACTCGTCGATGCCGAGGCCCGGAACGTGCTCGAACTCGGGTTCTGTCAGCAGCGCTCGGAGCCGCTCCTTGATTTCGTGGCGCGGCCCGTCACGCAGTGCGATTAACTCCGCAACATCGAGCTCGCTCGAGGCCGTGGCCGTAGTCGGGATGGGTGTGACGTGCCCGATGACGGCTCGAGTCGGCTCGTTTCCGGACAATCCGAGGTGCTCGCCCAGCATCCGAATCGCCTGTTGTTCGGCAGCGGTGAGGTCGCCCTGGCCTCGCCCGGTTTCGGCGAGGGTCTTTGCGAACGACTCGATGTCAAGGGTCTCAACGTCATCGATGTCGCTCGAGTGAGACCGGATGGTGTCAAGCACACGGGACAACTCATTCGGTGAGGGCGGGTCGTCAGGGTCGAGCCACCCGACGAAGGCCATCTGGCAGTCCTTCGTCACCCCGGTGGACGAAAGCTCCGCACAGATCGAGTCGACCTCGGTGTCACCTAACTCGCCATCTGACCATGCGAGGTAGATGAACGGCAGAAAGGGTAGAAGGTCCGGGTCATCGAAAGTGCGGGCCGTTGCCATTGACGCAATCTAGGCGACGTACATTCGGCGGCGAGGTCTACGAGCGCGCAAGCATCTGCGTTGAGTACCAGTCGACGCCCTCGACCGCCCCGTCGGGCACGAGCCATGTCGT
>CAYUKM010000245.1:0-2650 GCA_964445255.1 uncultured Acidimicrobiales bacterium | reverse complement strand
TTTTTTACTATCACTATACCGATGATATTGCCTTTTCTAATGCTGGCTGTGTTGTTTCGCGGCATTGAAAATTTCAAAATGTTCGATCTGGTAGTGCAACTTACCGGTGGCGGACCAGGCTCTACAACCGAACTGACATCAATCAATTTAAAGCGTGAGGCATTTGAAAAATGGCGAACAGGTTATGCCTCTGCCTACGCAATAATATTGTTCGTGACCGTGTTCGGCCTCGCCTCTATTTATGTTAAAGCGCTCAACAAGGTGAAAGAACGATGATGCTGTCGTTTGATCGTCCGGCACTTAGCGGCAAGGCCTGTACCTTGCCTGCGCCCGAACCTTTGCCAGGGCATTGGCATGAGTAGCTATTCTATTTCCGAGGCATCAACTCGATCAAAATGGTTTGCCGGCACACTGGTGGTTTTGTATGCCGTGATCACCATGATCCCGCTGCTGTGGATTGTGATGACCGGATTTAAATCACCGGCCGATGCGATCAGCTATCCGCCAAAAGTGGTGTACGAACCTACCCTCGAAGGTTACGTCAATCTGTTTACCACTCGTACACGCCAGACGCCGGAGTTCCTGGATGCCAACCCGCCAGAAACCTGGGCAGATGATATTGTACGTCAATACGATATGGTGATAGTCGGACCTTCTAAATTCGGTCAGCGTTTTCTGAACTCGGTCATCATCGGTTTCGGTTCTACATTTTTAAGTATTTTTCTCGGCACACTGGCGGCCTATGCCTTCAGCAGATTCAGAATTCCTTTTGCTGATGATTTATTGTTCTTTATTTTAAGCACCCGAATGATGCCACCTATCGCTGTGGCTATACCTATATTTTTAATGTACCGAAAACTCGGGCTGTCTGATTCTCATCTAGGCATGATATTGCTTTATACTGCGGTTAATATCAGTCTGGCTGTGTGGTTGTTAAAAGGATTTATCGACGAGATACCACGTGAGTACGAAGAAGCTGCATTGATAGATGGCTACACAAGATTCCAGGCCTTTTATAAAGTAGTGCTGCCACAAGCAGCAACCGGTATCGCATCTACAGCAATTTTCTGTTTAATATTTGCCTGGAACGAATACGCCTTTGCAGTTCTATTGACTTCCGCTACAGCGCAGACAGCACCGCCATTCATACCGACCATCATCGGCATTGGCGGTCTCGACTGGCCAGCGGTGGCAGCGGGTGCCACCCTCTTCCTGCTGCCGGTAATGATCTTTACCATTGTGTTACGCAAGCATTTATTGCGCGGCATTACCTTTGGGGCGGTACGCAAATGATCAACTTTTTCGGCGGGTTGTTCCGGTTTCGCCGCGGTTCGTGGGAGATGCTTGCGACCGTAATTATTGCTGTAGGCGTGTTCATGTTGATGCAGCCTTTCGTGATGTGGGCGTACACCTATTCATTTATTACAACACTGGTTGGCACAGTGATGTTTATTATTGTCAGCCACTTTCCGGAGTAACAATGGCGCAAATTGTTATTCGCAATATACGCAAAGAGTTTGGCGACTTTGTTGCGGTGGAAGAAAGCTCATTTACTGTTGAGGACGGTGAGTTCTTTATGCTGCTCGGCCCAAGCGGTTGTGGCAAGACGACTACCCTGCGCATGATAGCCGGACTGGAGCTGCCCACCAGTGGAGAAATCCTTCTGGACGGTGAAGACATCTCGCAAAAAAAGCCTTCGCAGCGTGACATCGCCTTTGTCTTTCAAATGTTTGCCCTTTATCCGCACATGAATGTGCGTAAAAACCTCAGCTATCCGCTGGCGTCTCAGGGTATGCCACGGGCACAGATCAAAGCCAAAATAACTGAGGTGGCAGAGATACTGGGTATTACCGATATTCTTAATCGCCCCGTCGGCGGTTTATCCGGAGGGGATCGTCAGCGTGTAGCGTTAGGGCGCGCAATCGTTCGCGAACCAAAAGCTTTCATGATGGATGAACCACTGGGTGCACTGGATGCCGAATTCCGTGAGCATATGTCTGAAGAATTGCGCGCACTGCACGATCGCATGGGCGCTACCACAGTATACGTTACCCACGATCAGCTTGAAGCGCTGCAAATGGGTGACAAAATTGTTGTAATGAATAATGCCGTGGTCGAACAGTTTGGTACACCGCGTGAAATTTACGATAAACCTGCGACCATGTTTGTAGCGGACTTCATTGGTTCACCCTCAATGAATTTTCTTGATTTTTCAGGTGCCGTTACGACACAGGATACTTCAATAAATTTATCCGGTCATGTCACACAAGTGCCAGCCATGCGTGAAAACGCACAGGGGGAGCTGGTATTTGGCGTACGACCCGAACATGTTAATTTAAACGATGATGGGGCGTTTCGAGGCAAAGTGCTGGCAGCTGAGTATCTCGGTACTACTCAGATCGTGACACTTGAAACATCAAACGGTGAACTTAGAGCACGCATAGGTTCTGAATTTGACGCAACTGTCGGTGATAACGTCGGCATTGGCTTTCGCAGTGACAACGTCACCCTGTTCGAACGCGCTTCAGGTCGTGCATTGCGCTCGGCATTAAATGAAGAGGTGATCGCACATGGCTGAGGTATACATCAGCGAGGTTTCAAAATCCTTCGCAGCTACCCATGCCATACGTGATATGGATCTGTATGTACC
>CAYUKM010000244.1:0-2709 GCA_964445255.1 uncultured Acidimicrobiales bacterium | reverse complement strand
GGTGCCGCGGTCGGTTCCATCTGTGCACTATCGCGCGTTCGTCCAAGGAACGTAGGCCGACAGCCGCCACCACGTCGTCGTATCGAACCTTGATTGCACCTTGTTTGTTCATAGTTCCATGATCGAAAACAAGGCGCCATCACCGCACTAGGGGAACCCCCCAAAATCCCCTAGGTGTCGAGACACTCACCGAATAGGAGCCTGGGCACCTACACACGCTCGTCTCCTATCTTGCCCCTCGCACGAACCCCGCAGTGATCTCGACATCGAGATGCTCATGATCTTCCAGGCGCTCGCCCAACTCCTAGGAAGCTCGTCAACTTGATACGTTGTCGGTTGCTGGACCTGCTTCTTAGAAGTTGGGTTCTGGACGTGCTCTGGGCCTTCGGTTCAGGGCACGTTCCACGTTTTGGACCGAACCCAAAACGTCGAATCTGTTCTGAAAACCGCGAAAGAGAGAAGCCCATGTGGCATCTCCCTCTCCGTCAGAAATTGTGTGTACTCGCAGCAGTGCTGCGCTCAGGTTGGTCTCCTAAAACTCCTCGTCGAAGCCGACTTCGCCTTCGACGCCTACTTGGTAGGCCGAGACGGTGCGCTCGAAGAAGTTGGTGAGCTCTTGGACGTCTTGGAGCTCCATGAAGTCGAATGGGTTCTTCACGCCATAGGCAGGCGAAAGGCCGAGCTGAGCAAGGCGCTGGTCAGCCACAAACTGCAAGTAGACCTTGGTGTCGGCGAGGCTCATTCCCTGGACGCCTTCGGCGAGGACGTCGGCTGCGAATTGGTATTCGGCCTCGACTGCTTCGTCCATCATGGCGCGGATCTTCTCTTCGAGATCGGCGTCGAAGAGCTCGGGCTGCTCGACACGAACAGTGTTGACGACCTCGAACGCGAAGTTCATGTGGGCGCTCTCGTCTCGGAACACCCAGTTGGTTCCCGATGCCAGACCGTTGAGAAGGCCCTTGCTGCGCAGGAAGTAGACGTAGGCAAAGGCAGCGAAGAAGAAAAGGCCTTCAATGCACGCAGCGAAGCAGATGAGGTTGAGCAAGAACTGCTTTTGTTGCTCGGGGGTCTCGATGCGATCGATATCACCCAGCGAGTCGATGTACTTAAAGCAGAACTCGGCCTTCTTGCGAATCGACGGGATGTTCTCGACCGCAGCGAACGCCTCGGCACGCTGTTCGTGATCGGGGATGTAGTTGTCGAGCAGCGTCAGGTAGAACTGCACATGCAACGCCTCTTCGTAGAGCTGGCGTGAGAGGTACATACGAGCTTCGGGGGCGTTGATGTGCTGGTACAGGTTCAGTACCAGGTTGTTCGCCACGATCGAGTCGCCGGTGGCGAAGAAGGCGACGAGGCGCTCGATGAGGTGGCGCTCGGCTGGCATGAGCTTGCGGTCGAGGTCAACGAGGTCGTCGGAGAAGTCGATCTCGTCGACGGTCCAGGTGTTCTTGATCGCGTCCTGGTACATATTGAAGAACTGCGGGTAGCGCATAGGACGCAACGTCAGGTCGAACCCTGGGTCGAGGATGTTCTTCGGGCGCTGTGCGGGTAGCTGAGTGCTCTCCGGAGTGTTGAAGTCGTCGAATTCCGGTTGCAGAGCGTCGTCAATCAGGGCCATGTCAGGAGGGGTTCTTTCTGGTTTTATCGCAGGTGGTTACTTGTCTTACGTAGCGAAGGTCAGTCGCAGGCTTCGCAGTACTCCGGGTTCTCCAATGAACACGCAAGAGCTTCTTCGTCAGTGAAGGTCTTCTTGGGTTCCCCGCCATTGGTAGGTTCCGGTCCACTCGTAGTGGGTGCAGTGGTGGTCTTGTTGATTCGAGTCGCTGGTCGTGAACGCAGGTAGTACGTGGTCTTCAGACCGGACTTCCAGGCATACATGTACATCGAGGACAGCTTGCCGATGTTGGGCGACTCCATAAAGAGATTGAGCGACTGGCTCTGGTCGATATAGGCGCCGCGTTCGGCGGCCATGTCGATGAGTGATCGCATCGGGATCTCCCATGCGGTGCGGTAGATCTCCTTTAAATCCTCAGGGATCCGATCGATATGTTGCACCGACCCCTCGGACTTCTTGAGCTCGTTGATCATGTCCTCGTCCCACAAGCCACGCTCTTGGAGCTCGGCGACGAGGTAACGGTTGATCTGGAGGAACTCACCCGAAAGCGTCTCGCGCTTGAACAAGTTCGAAACTTGAGGTTCGATGCACTCATAGCAACCGGAAATCGAGGCGATCGTCGCGGTTGGGGCGATAGCGATCATGAGCGAGTTACGCAGACCATGCTTAGAGACGAGCTCGCGTACCTCAGCCCAGCGCTCAGTTTGGGTGGGTTCGACGTTCCAGAGGTCGAACTGAAGGTCGCCTTGAGCGGCCCGAGTGCGGTCGTAGGTTTCGTGGGTACCGAACTGCTCGGCGAGCCGAGCCGACGCGATCAGGGCGTTGAGGTAGATCTCCTCGGAGATGCGGGCAGAGAGTGCTCGCGCCTCTTCTGAGTCGAAGGCAAGGCCAAGCTTGAAGAACACATCTTGAAGGCCCATGAGACCGAGGCCGACCGGACGCCACTTGTTGTTGGAGTGGCCGGCTTCGTCGGTTGGGTAGAAGTTGATGTCGATCACTCGATCGAGGAACGGCATGACGTGGAGCACGGTCGCGGCGAGACGATCGAAGTCGAACTCAACGTCGTCAGAAACAAACTCACCCAAGTTGACCGA
>CAYUKM010000243.1:0-2725 GCA_964445255.1 uncultured Acidimicrobiales bacterium | reverse complement strand
AGGATGAGGTGCAACAACAGGTCGAAGGGACCGTTGAAGACTTGGGTTTCGACCTCGTAGGACATCGCTGCCGATCGTATCGTCCGTGGGTCCGTCTCGACATCACGGGCGGCTCTACGATTGCGCCGTGTCTCGTGCCCTCGTCTGGTTCCGCAACGATCTCCGCCTTGAAGCCAACCCCGCTTTCGCTACCGCCACAGCGCAACACGACGAGGTCGCATCGGTCGTTGCCCTCGATGAGCGCCTTCTCGATTCCGTCGGCCCCTTCCGGCGAGCCATGTTTCTCGCGAACGTCGACTCCCTCGCACAGGACCTCAGGGCAGCAGGCGGGCATCTACACATCGTTTCGGGCCCACCAGCCGACACCATCACAGCGCTAAGCGCAGATCACGGGATCGACGCCGTCTACCTAAACCGGGCCGCCTCAGGGTTTGGTCGCACGCGAGACAACCTCGTCGCTTCCCAGACCGAGGTTCCATTGATCGGCTTCTGGGGCACCCTCGTCACCGAACCAGGAACCGTACTCACCCAAAAGGGCACTCTGTCGCGCGTGTTCACACCGTTCTCCAAGAAGTGGACCGTCACCGCGCTCCCCGACCTTCCAGCCAGCGGTGATGCCGACCTCGGGGCCCTCAACGGAGTCACCGACACGCCACTCACCTTCGACGATCCGCCCATCCCCGCTGGGAACGAGGCCGCTCACGACCGCCTAACTACGTGGCTAGCAGGCGTAGACGACTACCAAGTCACCCGCGACCTACCTGCATCCC
Organism: uncultured Acidimicrobiales bacterium; assembly: GCA_964445255.1. Lineage (GTDB taxonomy): Bacteria > Actinomycetota > Acidimicrobiia > Acidimicrobiales > SHLQ01 > SHLQ01. The sequence goes on along the minus strand of CAYUKM010000243.1, from coordinate 1,955 downwards.
CAGGCACTTCCGCCCTGTCGGCGGACCTCCGCTTCGGGACGATCTCGCCTCGAACCGTCCTGGACACCGTGGGAACCTCGACCCCTGGCCGGGCGGCCTTCGTACGCCAACTCGCCTGGCGCGACTGGTACGCCCACCTGCTCTACGAGAACCCCGCGATGGTCACCCACGCCGTGCGGGCCCAATACGACAAGATCGCTTGGCTCGACGACCCCGATGGCCTCGCGGCTTGGCAGGACGGCCGCACCGGCTACCCCATCGTCGACGCGGGGATGCGTCAACTCGCGAACTCGGGCTGGATGCACAATCGCGTCCGGATGATCGTGGGCTCGTTCCTCGTGAAGGATCTACTCATCGACTGGCGCCACGGCGAACGCTGGTTCCGTCGCATGCTCATCGACGGAGAGCCGTCCCAGAACGCGGGCAACTGGCAATGGGTTGCCGGGACGGGCACCGACGCTGCCCCCTACTTCCGCATCTTCAACCCGATCTCCCAAAGCCGGAAATTCGACGCCTCAGGTGACTACATCCGACACTGGGTCCCCGAACTCGCCGAACTCGACGCGAAAACCATCCACGCACCGTGGGAAACCGCTCCGCTCGACCTCGCAGCAGCCAACGTGATCCTGGGCGACACCTACCCCGAACCCATCATCGACCACGCGTTCGCTCGCGAACGCACGCTCGCTGCCTACAAGGCTGCCTTGGGGAAGAGTTAGGCGAGCGGGATGCAACGGTAGCCCGCAGCTGCGAAGCCGGTGCGGGCGGACGCGGCCTCCGGCCAGCAGTCTTAGCGAGGAACGAGCGGCAGCATCGAGAGCCCCCTGGTGCTCGGATTGCGACAGCTGGAGGCGAAGCCGGGAAGACAGCACCCGAGCCCCCGATTACCGCAACGTTTTGGCGTCAGACCTTTTCTAAGAGGGGGCGAGGATCAACCCTCGCTTTGAGGTTTTGGACCGTTGAACGGGTGTCGTTGAGTTGCTCGTCGAAGAGTTGCACCTCATCCCACACGGTGTCGGCAGCCGCAGAGCTCGGTTCGCGATCGGAGTAGATCGTGGTGGTGACGTACGGTGCCAACGTCGACAGCGATGACGAGGCGTGGACACCGAGGTCTCGGCGTGCTGCACTCACGATCTCCTTGACGGTCATATCCGAGGAAATATCTACCCCAGCTTCGAGCAGTCGCTCCTTCGATTCCTGCCATCCTGCGAGGACTCGCTCGGTCGGGTTCTCAAGGTTCCTGCGATAGCGACGTCGAAGCACCTTGTAGATCACGACAACCAACAGCAGCATCAACGGGAAGAGGAACAAGACAAGCCCGGACAAGACGAGGACTCGTACACCCGCACTCGTTTGGGGCAGCTCTTGGTCTGGCTCATCGTTCTCGGTTGGGTCATCGGCACTCGGCGTCGGCCCTTGACGCGCAGGCTGACCCTCAGGAATCGGCGTCGCGTCATCTGCATTCGCGCGAGCCTCGCCACTCGTTGGTGGGATGGGGTCGAAGGCCACCCAGCCAATGCCCTCGAAGAGCACCTCAGGCCACGCGTCGTAGTTGCTGCCCGAAACGGTTGGGAGGAACTCCAAAGGCGCCTCCTCAGTCTCCTGGGCGGCGATTCGGTAACCGACCATCACACGAGTTGGGAAGCCCTGCTGACGGGCGGAGATGGCAAAGGCCGATACGAACTGGTCGCGGTACCCCTCGCCGTTGACTAGGAACTCCTCGATCCGGCCCACAGCGGTACCCGATCGCTCCTCGTTCACCAGTGTGAGCTCTTCACGGAGCACACGCTCGAGGCTTTCCAACCGTTCGAAGTCGCTAGCACCTTCGATCGCTGCTCCCAGCTCGACGATAGGCGAATCCGGCCCGATCGTCGGCAGTTCCAAGAATCGTGGATCGGTTCGATCGGCGACCGCAGCGCTACGTTCATCATCATTTGGCGCCGAGATCTCCGACA
>CAYUKM010000242.1:0-2825 GCA_964445255.1 uncultured Acidimicrobiales bacterium | reverse complement strand
GATCGGCCCATGGCGGAGGACGCGCCGCTCGCTGCCGAGACAGTCAAGGGCGGCGTCCGTGCAGAGACCTACCGGCACGCGCTGGAGGCACACAATGCTGGTCGGGTACGAATGGTTGAAGCGCGAGCATCGGACTTCATTGGGGAGGGTCTTGGCGACAACGCACACATGGGGGAGCGGATACTCGGCCGGGTCCGTGCTGGAAAGTCGGTCCAGGTGGTTGGCGATCCGGACGTGCCTCACAGCTGGACCGCCGTACACGATGTCGCACGTACTCTCGTCACTCTTGGCGCAACGCCCGAGGCGTGGGGGCGCGCGTGGCACGTTCCGAGCGCTCCGCCGCTCACCCAGCGAGAGTTGGTCCATCGGTTCTGTGTGGAAGCAGGTGTTGATCCCGTGAAGGTCAGTGGGATCCCGTCGATCGTGATGAAGGTGCTGGGCCTCTTCGTTCCGGCGATGCGAGAGCTTCGGGAAATGACCTACCAGTTCACGGAACCGTTCATCATCGACAGCACCGACGCCGAGCGGGCGCTCGGTCTTCACCCAACGCTGCTCACCGACACGATCCGAGCTGCGGTTGGGTCACCAGGCCAGTTGGTGCGCTAGCCCCAGGTGAGCTGCATCCAGCCCGATAGCGACTCACCCGGTTGGAGCACCTGTGGGGATCGGTTGAGGTCGTTGGGCGCTCCGGACTGGGGCTCGATGGCCACGGCATGGTCCATCCGATTGAAGACGACCCAGTGATCCATGTCGGAGGTGAGCTTGAGCGTGAGGGCATCGCCCCAATGCAGGACCGGTTGTTGGGTGACGTTGACGAACGTGTCGTCCCACGGGCCCTCCGGCGAGGCTACGAGTTCTCCCGTGACGAGTTGGCCGCTATCGACCGCATACATTTCGTCGGCAGCGAAGTCGATCGCCAGTGGTGCTCCTCGATCTAGTTCGCGGCGGTACCACGGATGCCAACCGAGCTGGGCGGGCATGGCGTGCTCGCCTGCGTGAATGGTCATGGTGACCTTGAAGTAGTCATCCTCGAGCTCGAAGACCTGCTCGACCCAGCCGCCGAAGGGCCAAGGCTCGGCGAGATCAAACTTCAGGGTTGCGATGGTGTCAGCGACCGAAACGGTGTCCCACGGACCGTGCATCACGGTGCCGTGATTCGCGTGCGGCGCTGAGGTGACGGGGAACTCGTGGGTTCGGCCGTCGAAGTACAGGCGAGCAAACCCGAGACGCCCAGCCCACGGCGCCATCGGGAACGATCCCCAGCGGGTCGGCTTCGCACCCTCGGTTACCAGGAGTTCCATGTCATCCACGACGAGCGAGGAGACCCGCCCGCCATCCTCGGCGTCGATGGTCAATGTGGCTCGCTCAGAGGTCAGGCGCATCTCTGGAGATTAGCGCGGCTTCGGCAGCGTTTCGGCGTTTGCCTACATCGGTTACCACCGACCCTTGCTGGGGTTACCTAACAGAGAAAACCCTTTACATGTAACGGCATTGTAACTATGGTTATTACATGTTGCTACCAATCTTGCAACAAGAGCTAGAGCAGCGGTTGTCGGAGTTTCGCGGTGACGTCGGGGCGGTCGCTGCAGGCGCGGCAGTTGTTGATCTCACGGGTGTCGTGGCGCTCGCAACCGAGGGCGTCACCCAGATCGGTTCTGACACGCCGGTCGCCGAAACGGACGCCTGGCACATCGGCTCGTGCACGAAAATGTTCACGGCGCTCACCATGGCGACGCTCATCGAAGATGGGCGACTCGACTGGGGCACGACATTGGCGAATGTCTTCACCGACGTGGGCAGCGTGGATAGCAGTTGGCGTCGGGTAACTATCGAAGATCTGCTCCAATGCCGTGCCGGAATTCGAGCGAACATCCCGATCTCGGAGATGGGCGCTGCGCATCGATGCGAAGACCAGCTCAGCGACCAAAGAACCACCCTGGCCCAGAGCGTGCTCGCAGCGCCGAGCCACAACCCCGGACGATTCGTCTACTCGAACGTCGGCTATATCCTCGCCGGTGCAGCGATCGATCGGCTCGCCAATACGCCGCACTCGTCGTTGTCAGCGATGCACGTCCTAAGGTCCTTCGAGGAAGTGCCACCTTGGCGGACCAAATGGTTGCGGCGGCCCACGAGCGTTAGCCCAAGCGTCGGGCGATGCCATCCCATACGTCGCGGTCGATTCCCATTCCTGCGTGGGTCGAGCGGACTTCGATGTTCTCGACATCAGGGCTGAAGGTATCGATGCATGCCCGCCAATCGACCACGTGGTCTTGACGGCTGTAGAAGGCGGTAATCGGACGTGCGATCGGGATCTCGTTCCGACGTTCGACGACCTGGGCAATCCGTTCGACTTCACCCGATGGGTAGAAGCGTGCTCCTCGGGTGAACTTCGGGCCGCCGAAGATCGGCGTGCCGTAGGTGAAGACGTGGGAAACGAGGTCGGGTCGGTCCCGGGCAGCCTCTCGGGCGAAGATCCCGCCGTTGCTCCAGCCGATCAGTGTCGCGGGCTTTCCCGTTGTCTCGACCCGTTCAGCTACTCGCTCCAGGAACTGTCCGAGCATTGCCTCTACCTGTGCCATGTTCTTGCCCAGTCCCCAGCCAACGCAATCGTGGCCGAGCTGGGATAGGAACGCACGAAGTGGCGCTGTTGCGAGATCCGTGGTGCTAAAGCCAGGGATCGCGACGATGTTCTCGGATCCTCTCGGAAGGCTCCGAAGCGTCGATGTGCTTGCTGCCAGGCGCGGGATCTCCCGAACCGCAGTGAGCTCCCAGAGCTTGGAGGTTGTGGGCGCGGCGAACGCGTTGGTGGTGAGCTCTGTCATGGC
>CAYUKM010000241.1:0-2866 GCA_964445255.1 uncultured Acidimicrobiales bacterium | reverse complement strand
GCCAGCTCGGTCAAACCGCCTACGTGATTCCACGCCCGCACCCCGACCTCGTAACCCGACGGGTGATGGTGATGGAACGCCTGAGCGGATTCAACTTCGATGACGTCGCGGGCATCGAAGGCGCGGGCGTCGATACTCACGAAATCGTCCGCACCTCCATGATTGGGTTCCTCGAAGGAGCGATGATCCACGGCGTCTTTCATGGGGACCTTCACGGCGGCAACCTGTTCGTTCAACCAGACGGACGCACCGCACTGTTCGACTTTGGCATCACCGGTCGACTGACCGAGGCGAAGCGCCAAGCGTTCCTTCGGCTGCTCATGAGCGGAATGGTCAGCGATGTGAAGGGCCAACTCGCCGCTATTCGAGACCTCGGTGCTCTACCGCCCGACACCGACCTCGATGTCGTGTTCCATGACCTTGGCCTCCACCACGCCCCGATGGACCCGACCGCACTCACACCTGACGAACTCATCGAGGAACTCCAGAAGTTTGTGAAGCTGCTCCTGGGCTATGGAGCAAACCTCCCCAAAGAGCTGATGCTGTTCGTTAAGAACCTCATGTTCGTTGACGCCGCGATCGGGACCCTCGCTCCGAACCTCGACCTCTTCGGCGAGGTCACACACATCGCGACCTACTTCGCGCAGAACCACGGTCAACGTCTGGCGGCCGAGATGGGCAAAGCTGGCGAGAAGATCGAAGTGGACCTGACCTCGTTTAAGGACAGCATCGGGGTCGACCGCTCGACCGAGTCGGTCACATACAACGACCTCAAGGCCCGTCGGGAGCTCATCCAAAAGCGCATGCACGATCATCACGACGACTCCGAGCCCAAAGGGTTTCTCCGCCGGTTTCGCCGCTGACGTCCACTAGTGCCCTGAGGCGGGGTGCGCCCCCCAGGCGGCCGAATGGGAGAATCGAAAAAGCTGATCTAATCTTTGCTTCGTGCGCCTTGTCATCGCCCGATGCACCGTCGACTACGACGGCCGTCTCACCGCCCATCTTCCTGAAGCTGAGCGACTCATCATGGTGAAAGCCGATGGGTGCGTAGCGATCCACGCCGATGGGGGCGCGTATAAGCCCTTGAACTGGATGAACGCACCAAATCGCTTGATCGAAGACGGGTCCGAGTGGCGAGTGGTTAGCCCCAAAGGCGAAACGCTGACGATCACACTTCACGAGGTTCTGAGCGACACCCTCTGGGACCTTGGCATTGACCCCGGCCTGCAAAAGGACGGTGTGGAGGCCCACATCCAGGAGCTACTCGCCGCCGATCCGACCTCCATTTCAGAGGGTTACACACTGGTACGTCGCGAGTTCCCGACCGACATTGGACCTGTTGATCTCTTGTGTCGAGACGAGAATGACGCGGCGGTGGCTATCGAAGTGAAGCGCCGCGGCGAGATCGACGGAGTTGAACAACTCAGTCGCTACCTCGAGTTCTTGAATCAAGATCCGCGCCTCTCGCCGGTCAAAGGCGTCTTCGTCGCCCAAGAGATCAAGCCACAGGCCAAGGTGCTTGCCAGTGAGCGTTCGATCGAATGTGTTGAGGTCGATTACGACGAACTGCGGGGGATTGAGCGGCCGCAGTTGAGGCTGCTATGACGCGCAACCCGACGTTCCGTTGGGCCCTTCTGGGTCTCGTCTTCGCGTTGGTGTTAGCTGGCTGTGGCCTCTTTGGCGACGACGACCAGTCGGCGAGCGCCGAGGAAGCTCCACCAGCGGTCACCTCGATGCGTGTCGAATCCGGAGACCGTTGGTTCGACATCGATCCGAGTCTTATCCGTATCGACGATGGTGGCGGCCCAAGCGGATCCTCGCTCGAACTCTTGACCGAGGAGGTCGACAACCTGTCGCTAGCACTGCTCGAGGCGACCGACGCGGAGATCGCCTTCGACGGCAACGCCTTCGTTGCGATCGCTCCCGTCGCTGGCGAGACACCCGATATCGAAGCATTGGCTCTTGCGATTGTCGAAGCTTCCGAAATGGGTGTCGAAACGGTCCAGATCCCATTCGCCCCTGTGGCAGCCGACGTAAGCGAGGAATCCGCCGCAGAGTACGCAGCCGAAATCAACGGCCGCATCGCAGGCGGAATCGACGTCTCGATCGCTGGTCAACGCGCGGTCCTTGACGCCGCCGCCATTGGATCGGCGACCACGGTCAGCCTGAGCGACGGTGACTGGGGCGTATCGATCAACTACGACCAACTCGATGCTGAGCTCGCTCGCCTCTTCCCCAACGTGGGACAAGAGGGCGGCGAAGCCAGCTTCACGATCGAAGAGGGCGATGGCGATGAGCCTGGGACCGTAGTGATCATCCCGGGCACCCCCGAGACGGTTTGTTGTGATGAGGCATCGGCTCGACGCATTGAGCAAGCCATCACCTCCGACGTCGAAGTCGCAACACTGTTGTTCCGCGAAGAGGACGGCGAACGTGGCACCGCCTGGGCCGAAGAGCTCGGCATCGAAGAACGCGTCGCCACGTTCACGTCGAACTACACACCAGGCCAGTCACGAGTCACCAACATTCGCCTCATCGCCGAGTTGACCCAAGGCGTCATCCTCATGCCGGGCGAGTCGTTCTCGTTGAACGAACACGTCGGGCAACGCACCCGAGCCAAGGGGTTCGTCCCCGCAGGAACCATCGTCAACGGCCACCTCGTCGACAGCGTCGGCGGCGGCATCAGCCAGTTCGCCACCACCCTCTTCAACGCCGCGTTCTTCGGCGGCCTCGAATTCGATGCGTACCAATCTCACTCGATCTACTTCAGCCGCTACCCCTACGGACGTGAGGCGACGATCTCGTGGCCAGCGCCAGCGCTCATCATTTCGAATCCGAGCCCATACCCGGTCCTGATCTGGCCGAC
>CAYUKM010000240.1:0-2867 GCA_964445255.1 uncultured Acidimicrobiales bacterium | reverse complement strand
CTCCCGCGAAGGTGACAGCACTCACCACACTGACGGCGGTAACCCCCAGCGCCACGGCAGCGCGGGCACCGATCTCGGCAAATCGGGCCAGGCCTGGCAGCTCCAGAGCCCACCCGAGACGAGAGCCGAATCCGGAGCGTTGAAGCCCGGCCTCGAGCAACGCCCGAACGATGACAGGATCGAAGTGACCGCCCGCGCTTCGAACGAGTTCCTCCCGTGCCTCCTGCGGGCTCGCCGGCGATTTGTAGGACCGATGCGAAGTGATGACGTCATAGGCATCGGCTACCGCAACGATTCGACCGGAGAGCGAAATCTCCAACCCGGCGAGACCCAGCGGGTACCCGGTGCCGTCAAAACGCTCGTGATGCTGCGATGCAGCCAGCAACCACTCGCCTAGCCAATCCTGCAACGGTTCGAGCATCTCGATCGCCGCGGTCGGATGGTTGCGCAGCACAACCCATTCCTCATCGGTCGGGGCGCCTTCCTTGCTCAGGATTTCAGCAGGTACAGAGAGCTTTCCGACGTCGTGCAAGAGAGCCCCCCATCGCAAACCATTGATGTCTTTGTCGCTAAGCCCGAGCTGGCGGCCGATCACCTCGGCATAGGCACGTACTCGTTCGGTGTGGCCACGGGTGAGCCGTTCGTGCTGGCCGAGCGCCGCAACCATCGCGACAGCCTGCTCTGCTGAGCTTTGCAGGTCACCCTCCAAGGTGAGATCGCCTTCGGCTTCCATCAACTTCTTCACGCTTCCCGAACGGAGCGCCAACTTGAATCGCGACGGCGCATAGTCGGGGAAGACCAGGGTCATCTGCAGTAGTGCCACAAGCGGGGTCAAGCGCTTGAGAAAGCTCCCGACAAACCCGGCGACCACAAAGGAAACGACGATCGCCTGTACGAGGAAGGCCAGGATGGCTCCGAGACCGCCGCCATCGACTCCAACAAACCAACGCTCGGTGAGCCGGATCGCGAGCCAGCCCGCGACAAACGGTCCCAACGCCAACATCGCGCGGGTAGCGAAAGCGACCGCGGGGCGAGCGTTCCAGGTCGCGCGCTTGTTCTCAGATGTCGAAGAGTCGCCCGAGGTAGGGGCGGCTTTGACGTCGGACTCCATGACGCGTGAATCGGTAAAGATCATGCGTGACTTACTGGGTCGTATGGCTCTCAGGCGCCTTTCCGGCCAAACTCGACACATGAGCAGCGAGATCGAGCGCCGAAATCAATATCTCAATCGAATTGGTGTGCCGACAAAAATCGATGCCAACTTCGAGACGTTGTCACGGTTGATGCACGCTCACCTTGCGACTGTGCCCTTCGAGAACCTCGATGTCTATCGTGGCGTGCCAGTCGATACCGACGTGGATTCGTCGATCGAGAAAATTGTCACCCGAGGCCGAGGCGGCTGGTGTTTCGAGTTGAACGGAGCGTTCGCGTGGCTGCTCGATGCGGTCGGGTTCGACGTCGCGCTCTTGGGCGCGGCCGTGATGCTCTCGGGCCCCAATGCGGTCATCGATCATCTCACGCTCGAGGTCGCGCTCGATCAGCCATACCTGGTCGACGTGGGATTCGGCGATAGTTTCATTCGGCCGCTTCGGCTCAACCAGAGCGGCCCACAAGACGGCGGCTCGGGCACCTTCGAGTTCATAGCTAGCTCGCAAGGCACCACACTGACGCGCCACGACGCCGACGGTTTTCCTGAACCGCAGTACCGGTTCAAACGAACGCATCGGACGATCGACGACTTCGCAATTCCCTCCGACGCCCTCCAGCGCGACAAATCCCTCCGCTGGCACACGAAGGCCATCGCGACGCGCTTACTTGGGAACGGCGCTGACCGCGTGTCGCTGACAGGCACCACGCTGACTCGCACCATCGGCGACGAGGTCACCTCTCGGGACATCGAAGAAGACAAAGTTGATGAAGTGTTGCGTACTGAATTCAACATCGAGCAAACCTCGTAATAGCCTTCGCTCATGGGCGACCGGTCACAAAACGCAAACCAGCGTCGACTTGAACAATTGCGGGCCATGCGAGGCGAGGCCCTTCCCGAGCCGACAGCCGGAGAAGAGATTGCGGAGCTGCAAGCACGCGTTCGGGAACTCGAAGCCGAAGTTGTGCGCCTCCGAGAGCTGCTGCAAGCGACCCGACCGAGGCCAGAGACCCAATCGGCTGACTCACCGGCACCGATCCGACCAGCCTGAGCGACTTCCTAAAGCGCTCGGTACATGATGTGTACTGGGGTCGGCCCGAGGGTTGTGTGGCGGAAGGCATCGGGAAGCGTGCCGATTATCTCGAAGCCCAGCGATGTCCAGAGCCTGGTCGAGGGCTCGTTTGTCTCGACGACCGCGTTGAACTGCATGTGGGTAAAGCCGAGGTTCTTCGCTTCAGCGAGCGTCCATTCACCGAATCGGCGCCCTAGGCCTCGTCCTCGCTCGTTTGACGCAACCATCCACCCAGCGTTGGCAATGTGGTTCATCAACCCAACAGCGTTCGGCTTTACATACGACGTCGCGACGATCTGACCGTCGCGTTCAGCAACGAAGGTCGTGCGCCCAACCGCTTCGTCTGACAGCCACATCTGTCGGGCTTCATCTTTTGGCGTGTCGGGGAGGTAGGGGTAGGTATCGCCGTCTCGAACCACCGCTTCGAAGATCGGCCAGATCTGTTCCCAGTCGGCCTCGGTTGCCCGGCGAAACACTTCGTCCATGGCAGCATTTGAACACTTCTGCTCCGCTCAGAACAAGTAGCGAGACCTCCAGAATCGTCTAGGCCCAAAACTACGAATTTCCCAACACTCCTGGAAACTTCCAGAAGTGTTGGGAAACCGTGTAGCGGAGGAGGTGGGATTCGAACCCACGGACCCGTGAAGG
>CAYUKM010000239.1:0-2890 GCA_964445255.1 uncultured Acidimicrobiales bacterium | reverse complement strand
CGCGCCTTCCCTCGGCGCGACCCCATACGAATTTTTCACTTTCAACGCCACTTCAGAAGTTGTATTAGCCCAAGAAGCCTCAGTTAACCGCAGAGTTTGTGACTAGTTTTCAACTGGCTTAGCTAGTCGACTGTTCGTGAACCCTCGTGCAGGTTCTCGATTGCGGCCATAGTCGCCAGAACTCCAGGTTCGTCGAAGTGGCGGCCGACCACCTGAAGGCCGACGGGTTGGCCCGAGGTCCCGACGTTGACCGAGCCAGCGGGGTGTCGGGTCATGTTGAGCGCGAAGGTGAATTGCACCCAGTCGGCGAGCGCGCCGTCGGACTCGATCTGAGCGAGGGTCGGTGGAAACTGCGCGATCGTTGGGGTGAGCAAGTGCTCGGCGTCGTGGCGTTCGAGGAGACCACCGACATCGTGGTTGCGAGCGAAGATTCTCGTGAAGCCCTCGGCGGCGTCGTTGCCAGAGAGCTCTGCTCCGAAGGCGACCATGTCACGAAGCAGTGGGGTGATCTTCTCTTCTTCGGCAGTGCCCAGGTACTGGCCGAGCCGAGCGTGCATATAGATAGTCCACTGGACCGCCCAGCCATGGAGCGGTTGTTCGTCGAACAGCGAGTCGTCGACGACTACCTCGGTTCCTGTGGCTTCGAGCGCTTCAACCGCTTCTTGGCACGCTGCTGCGACTTTGGGGTCGACGTCGGCGAACCCCATGGTCGGCGACCATACGACCCGCTGGGGTGGAACGGCTGAGGTTGCAGCGTCGTACCACGAGCGATCGTCGGCTGGCAGGGAGAACGGATCAGCCCAGTGCGGGCCGCGCACGGCATCGAGCGCCCATGCGTTGTCGGCAGCCGTTCGGGCCATGGGTCCCGGCTCGGCGAGCAGCATCGCCGGAGTCTCGCCGTCGTGGAACTTTGGTACCCGACCTTGCTGACACTTGATGCCCGAAAGGCCACATAGGGCTGCCGGTATGCGGATCGAACCACCTCCATCGGAACCAGTTGCGAGTGGCACCATCCCGGAGACGAGCCCCGCAGCGGTTCCTCCCGACGAACCACCAGGGGTGAGCTCATTGTTCAACGGATTGACAGTGGCTCCGAAGACCGAATTCTGGGTGGTGGCGGTGTGTCCAAACTCGGGGGTGTTGGTCTTGCCGATGACGATGGCGCCAGCCGCTTTGAGACGAGCGACCAGGATCGAGTCGGACTCCGCCGGCGGGTCGTCGGCATGGAGCAGTGAGCCATACGTGGTGACGAAGCCCCGGGCGTCCTCAAGATCCTTAACCCCGACCGGGATCCCCGCGAGTGGCCCGGGGTCCTCCCCCGCTGACACCCGGGCATCGACTTGCTCCGCAGCTGCCCGAGCCGCGCCAGCGTCGATAGCGACGAACGCGTTGATCGCCGGATTTAGCTCCTCAATCCGCGCCAGCGAATGCTCGACGAGCTGAGCAGCACTCAGCTCTCCCGAACGCACCCCGGCTGCCAAACCCACCACCGACTCCTCACGAAAGTCCATCGGCCCCCCTTAGGAATCTGTGGAGCGTCAGCGGGCTATGGACAAGCTGAGCGACCATAGATTTTCTATTCACCCGGTTCGACGGTGATGGTGTCGCCGGAGTTGATGGTGCCGGGCTCGATCACCGTGGCGTAGAGCCGGCTGATATCGCCGTTGTCGTGGTGGAGGCGGGAGTAGTCGCGGTCGGTGAACCATTGCGCTTGGTGGCCGCAGGGCACGGCCATGGCCGAGATCTGGGCGAGCGTTTCGCCGATTCGCAGTTGGGTGCCCATGGTGAGCGAGGTCCAGTCGATATCTCGGGTGGTGATGTTCTCACCTGCGTTGCCAAAGGCGATCGGATGGCCCTGGGAAGCGAGGTCCTCGATGATCTCGGCGCTCCACAAACACAGGGCCTGGAATGGTCGACCGTGATGCACGCGGTTCTTCTGTTTGTCGGTGGTGATGCCACGAAAGTCGACCGCGACCGAATCGACCGGTGTCTTGGGCACTCCCCCACCAGAGATGTTCAACTGCTCGACCGTTCCATTCGCTTGCGCTGGCAACGTTCCAGCTCGTTGAGCCCCATCTCGAGCGCTCAACAGCTTGGTAAAGAGGTCCCCAACCACAGCCTCGGGTTCACCCGACGCAACGATCGAGTCAACCTCACGCCGAAGCTCAGCAAACTCCCCCTGCGCAGCCTCCGGATACAGGTCAAGCAACACATGAGCAATCTCAACTGTCGAAGCCGCATCCCGAGCAGTAAACGTGTACGGACCAACAGAGGTCATCACCCAACCCTATTTCAGCACGATTCAAAATCTGTGGTTCGTTTCCGGCGATAGTTACCGGTTTTCGACCACAGATTCTTAGTTCGGAGTTCTGTGGTCCGTTTCCGGTGCTATGGCCTGGTTTCTGACCACAGATTTGTTGGCCCCGGGAAGGCGAGCAGGATGCGAAGCGCGACCAGACTCGCGGTTCGAGCTCCCTACAAAGGTGTCGCCAGCAAGCCAGGAGCGAGGGACGAGAAACGGAAGCCCGCCTCCGGCGCAACAGCAGAGATCGAGAGCCCCCAAGCAACCCGCAGGGTTGCCGGGCTCGGATTGCGACAGCTGGAGCTAGGAACGAGCGATGCCGCAGGGAGCGAAGCGAGCGAGGACGCTCCGTGCAACGGCCCCCGGAGGGGAAGGCAATTTCTGCAGCCCGAAGGGGCAAAATCGCGGCGGAGCCGCTGCCCCGTAGGGACCAGAAAACAGCAAATGCCCCCGCCTCTTTCGAGGCGGGGGCACCGACTTGTCTGGGTCCAAATGTTTGTGAGGAGACAGCGGACCCGGACTTAGGGAATCACTAGCCGCCGATAGCTACGATGCCCTGGGTGTCGACGTCTGGAAGACCGCCGACTT
>CAYUKM010000238.1:0-3048 GCA_964445255.1 uncultured Acidimicrobiales bacterium | reverse complement strand
AAGGCAGCGGTAGTCATACCCTGCTATAACGCACAACACACGATTGCGAACACGATTCGTTCCGTTCAGAGCCAAACCGAGCCTGATTGGGAACTCGTCGTGATCGACGATGGATCGAGCGACGATTCGGTCGCGGTCGTTGAAAAGATCGCAGCCGAGGACCCTCGAGTACGCGTCATTTCCCAAGCCAACGCGGGGGTGTCGACGGCCCGAAACGCTGGTTTCGCAGCGACCTCGGCGCCCTTGATCGGCCTCGTTGACGCCGACGACATGTGGAAGCCAACATTTCTCAAGCAGATGATCGCTGCCTTCGACGAACACGCTGGTCTCGGCGTTGCCTTTTGCCGGGCGGAGATCCTCGATGAGCAGGGAAACCCGACCGGAACGACGACCACCTTCTCCGACACCGCCACAGAGGTTGAGGAACTCTTGTTGACGAATCCGGCCGGTACATGCTCAACACTCATGGTTTCTCGTGAGCTACTCGACGATGTAGGGCCCTTCGCCACCGAGCTTCGTCGGGTGGAAGACCAACACTTCATGTTGAAGGCTCGCCTAGGTGGCTGGGCAATGGAGGGTCTCGACGACGTTCTCGTGGGTTACCGAACCTCCGGTGACGGACTGTCCGCGAACCTCGAAGGCATGCTCGAGGGCTGGGAAGCCATGATCGAGATGCTCGGCGATCAAATCCCGGCCGATCAAATTCGACGGGCCCGCGCCGAGCACTACCTATATCTGACCCGCCGAGCAATCCGTCTGGGACGACCCCCAATGGTGGGCCTGGGCTACCTCGGTCAGGCGGTGACGACCGATCCCGCAGTTGTGGCTCGGAAGGCGGCTGCGGTTCCCACAGCACTTTTGCGAAGATTCCGGTCTGGCGATGGCGAATGGCAAGAAGGTAATGAGGCGGCCGAAAGAAGCGTGATGAGGCCTTTAGCGAGTGACGAACCCAAGGTTTCGGTGATCGTGCCGATCTACGGTGCGGAGAAGTGGATCAAGGCGACGGTCGCTTCGGTGTTGGCGCAGACCTATAAGAACTTCGAGCTGCTGCTCGTTGACGACGGGTCGCCCGACCGCTCGATCGAGATTTGCGAGTCTTTCGACGATCCGCGCATTCGCATCATCCGACAAGAGAATCGGGGCTTGCCCGGCGCGAGGAACACCGGTATTCGCCACGCCACTGGGGAGTTGCTCGCGTTTTTGGACGCTGACGACCTCTGGCGATCCGACAAACTGGAAAAGCACGTGGCGCATTTCCAGCAGCGACCCCAGGTCGACGTTGGGTACTCGGCGAGTCGGTTGATCGACGAGTCGGACCAGCCAATCGGCATCGTGCAGATGCCCAAAATTCGAGACGTGACCGTTCGTGACGTGATCTGTCGAAACCCGATCGGCAATGGCTCGGCGCCGATCATCAAACGCTGGGTATTTGACGCCATCGCCTTTCCCGACGATCGCCACGGCCAGACCGAACAGCATTACTTCGATGAAGACTTTCGCTACGCAGAAGATGTGGAGTGTTGGACTCGTATTGCAGGCACGACCGACGCCGTCTTCGAAGGACTGGCCGCACAGCTCGTGGACTACCGAATCATTTCGGGAAGCCTGTCGTCGGGTACCGACAAGCACTACGAGTACTGGCAGCGCCATCACGCCAAGGTCGTCCAATATGCCCCTGAGGTCGCTCGCGATCATGGCGAGGCCGCCCGGGCCTACCAGATGCGTTTCTACGCGCGCCGGGATCTCCAGTCCGGTAGCCCTCGCACCGGCGTGAAGTGGTTCGTCAAGGCCGTCAAGGCTCACCCGGGGATGTTCCAAGAGGAACCGAAGAAGACCGTCCTGACCATGGCCGCCCTCGCGGCAGGCAATGTCTTGCCTCGGAAGGTCTTTGACCGGCTCGTCGCCAAGGTTCTGGGCGGTTCTCCTGCCGGTTCTGCTGGCGGCAAAGACAACCCACTTTCGAGTACAGAAGAGAAGGCAGCATGAGCGCACCGAAGTATCTGTTGGTTATCGGATCGGCAAAGTCCGGTACTTCGTCGTTGTTCCGGTATCTGGCCGACCACCCAGATGTGGCAGGAGCGTCGTTGAAGGAGACGTACTTCTTCGCTCCCGACTTCGACTATCGAGACCAACACGGACCAAACGATCCAATCTCGGCCTTCGAGGCGTACTTCGATCACGCGACGGAGGGTCAGCTGCGGGTCGAAGCCACGCCGTTCACCATGTATGGCGACGGTGCTGCTGAACGAATCGCCGCCAACCTCGACGACGTTCGGGTGCTGTGTCTGGCGCGTGAGCCCGTGGCTCGCTTCGTATCTGACTACCGTTTCCTGAAACAGCGCGATTCGCTCGGCGAAGACGTGCCGTCACCTGATGAGTTTGCTGAACGTCAACTCGCTGAACCGGCCGCTGCCAAGAACACCCTGGCTATCGGCCGCTACGCCGACGTGCTCCCACGTTTCGTCGACGCTCTCGGAGCGGACCGCGTGGATGTTGCGTTCTTTGAAGAGTTGACCGGGGATCCCGCCGCGGAGATGGAGCGGATCGCCGCCTGCTATGGCCTCGCTCCTGGGTTCTTCACCGACTACGACTTCAAGATCATCAACAAGACGATCGTCGTGGGCAACCCGGTCATCAACACCATGCGAATGAAGGCCGAAGCCCCCGTACGTGCGGTTCGAAACAAGGTGCTCGGGCACGAAAAGGCGCACCACATCTTCGAACGCATCGTGGACGTTGGCCGAACCGGCCTCGAGAAGATGAGCGAGGCGAGCAACGCTGACGAAGAGACCTTCTCCGAGGATTCGCTTCGTGCGCTCGCTGAGCACTATCAGACGCCGAATAAACAGCTCGCAGAGATCGCCGGCCGAGCCTTGCCAGACGCCTGGCAAGCAGGATTTGTACGTAAAAACTGACCGTATAGGTCTGAAATTACGTACAAATCTTTCTCGACAACGCACAATGGCCGCCCGGAGGGCGGCCATTGATCAATTTGGCTCCGCGGGTTGGGATCGAACCAACGACCTGCCGATTAACAGTCGGATGCTC
>CAYUKM010000237.1:0-3051 GCA_964445255.1 uncultured Acidimicrobiales bacterium | reverse complement strand
ACCGCAGCGCCATGTAGGGCTGATCGGCCTAGCGCTTCGAGTACTGAGGTGCCTTGCGGGCCTTCTTGAGGCCGTACTTCTTGGATTCCTTCTTACGAGGATCACGCGTGAGGAAGCCAGCCTTCTTCAGCCCGTCTCGGTATTCAGGGTCGACCTCGAGGAGACCTCGAGCGATTCCTAGGCGCATCGCGCCAGCTTGGCCGGTCTGGCCACCACCATGCATTGTGACGCTCACGTCCCACTGCCCCTCGCACTCCGCGACACGGAATGGCTCGCTGAGCATCTGACGGTGCACTGCCGATGGGAAGTAGTCGTCGAGAGCTCGACCGTTAACGGTCATCGTTCCATCGCCGGGAACGAGGCGAACGCGAGCCACTGCTCGCTTGCGACGTCCGGTTGCCTGAATGGGAGTTGCCATGAGAAAGATCCTTCGTTCCGGCTATGCCTTGAGCCGGGCGTGTTCGATGACGAGTGGTTCGGGGCTCTGCGCCCCGTGTGGGTGCTCCGGACCGGCGTATACCTTCAGCTTGGTGAGTTGCTGACGGCCGAGGCGGGTCTTGGGCACCATGCCCTTGATCGATCGGCGGATCGTCTCGGCGGCGTCCTTTTGCATCGACTCGGCGTAGGTCTGCTCCTTGATACCGCCCGGGTAACCGGTGTGGTGGTAGAGCTTCTTGCGCTCAGCCTTGTTGGAGGTAAGCACGGCCTTGTCGGCGTTGATAATGATCACATGATCGCCCATGTCGAGGTTTGGGGTGTAGCTGGGCTTGTGCTTACCGCGCAAGATGTTGGCTACTTCGGTCGCGAAACGACCGATAACGAGGCCCTCGGCGTCGAGGACATGCCACGAGCGCTCGATCTCTGATGCTTTGGGGGTCATGGTGGACATATCAGCTCCTGATGGGGTGTCGCCGAGAAATGGGCGGTAACCAGTCCAGCGTCTGAGTCTAGAACCGGACGCGTGAAGAACCAATCCCGAAACCGCGAATCGTTTCATCTGGGAGCATTCAGCCGCTCGCGGCACCAAGACGTTGGCTCTCTTACCTAACTCTGTTGTGTTCTTAAGAAGTTTAGGAAGTTGGGGGAAGCGCCCCTTACACTTTCCGGGTTCAATATCTCCGTGACAGTTATGCCGAAAATTCTTGTTGTTGATGACGAACCGATGGTTCGTGAAGTTCTGTCCCAGTACCTGGCTTCCGATGGGTTTGACGTCATCGAAGCGGGTGACGGTGATGCTGCTGTTGCCGCTGTCAGCGATGACAACCCCGACCTGGTCTTACTCGACCTGATGTTGCCGAAACGCAACGGACTCGACGTGCTCAGCTTCATCCGTAGTACGACGAAGTTGCCGGTCATCTTGTTGACCGCCCGTGGTGATGAGATCGACCGAGTCCGCGGTCTCGAAGCCGGGGCAGACGACTACGTCGTCAAACCGTTCTCCGCCCGCGAGGTCGTCGCACGTGTCCGATCCGTCCTGCGCCGTACTACCGAAGAAGTGGGCGGTTCCGACATGCTCACCGAATTCGGTGACGTCGTCGTGAACCCAGCACGATGGACCGTGACTAAGGACGGAGACGTCGTCGATCTCCCCCGCAAAGAATTCGAACTGCTGAGTTGCTTCCTTGCACATCCGGGAGAGGCGCTCACCCGAGAAGATCTCCTGCAAAAAGTTTGGGGTTCGTCCACCCAATGGCAAGACCCTTCTACTGTCACCGTGCACGTCCGTCGCCTGCGTGGCCGCCTCGAGAACGACCCCTCAAAGCCGGAGCACCTAATGACAGTCTTCGGAGTTGGCTATAGATTCGACCCGTGATGTCGCGTGGCTACTAAGAAACAACAGCGATGGCCTCAGTTCCTAATCGGACTTGCGGTCATTGCCACGCTCGCAGGTCTGGCGTCAACCGTCACGAGCGAGATCGTGATGGAGCCGAACCCCGACGAACGCAGAGAACTCATCCTCTTGCTGATCGCAATCGCGGCAGCAGCGATTGCGATCACCGCCATTTTCTCGGTGTTCGGGCCTCAGTCTCTCACCCGAAGAATGCTCGTTGCAGCAATGTCGGGTCCGGTCGTGATCGCGGCCGCGCTCGTCGTTGGTTCACGGTCGATGTTCATCGCATCCGATGACCTGCCGTTTCTCCTAATCCTCGTCGCCTTCGCAACCGCGCTCGCGATCGGCGTGATCTACCTGCTAGCGCGACCCCTAACCGATGACCTCGCAGCCTTGACCGCGGTGGCCCAGCGCGTTGGCGCTGGTGACCTCGAAGCGCGCGCTGACCTTGCACGTATGGACGAAGTCGGTGCCCTCGCGGCAGCCATCGACGCGATGGTTCAGCAGATCGCCACATCACGAGCCGAACGCGACGAAGCCGAACACGAACGTTCCACCACGCTCGCATCGCTCAGCCACGATGCTCGAACCCCGCTGACATCGATGCGTTTGGCGACGGAAGCGCTCCTCGACGGAGTAGCCCCCGATCCCGACCGCTACCTGCGAACCATTTCTGCTGACATCACCGCTGTGGAAACGCTCATCAATGACCTCTTCACGATCGGCCAGCTTGAGGCGGGTCGTCTCGAACTTCGCGCAGGCCCGATGGACGCGATGACAACGGTGAGGGACGTCACGAGCCAGCTCGGACTGATCGCCGGTGAGAAAGACATCGAATTGCGAGTTAAGGGACCAGAGTCCTTGCCGGTTACCGCCGACCCCGCGCAGTTCAATCGAGTACTCCAGAACGTGATTACCAATGCCATCCGCCATTCACCCGAAGGCGACGTAGTCGATATCGAGGTTGACTCCGATGAGTCGCGCATTTCGGTTCTCGACGCCGGGACAGGGTTTCCTGCCGATTTTGTCGAGGCTGCTTTCCAACCCTTCCGACGACACGACGAGGCTCGCGAGCGCGCCCACGGCGGAGCGGGCCTCGGTCTGGCGGTCAGCAAGGGAATCATCGACGCCCTCGGGGGTCGTATCTGGGCAGAGCCCGGCCCAGGCGGAACCGTACACATCGAAGTACCGGCATAACTCGCCCGCGGCCATGACAGAGC
>CAYUKM010000236.1:0-3051 GCA_964445255.1 uncultured Acidimicrobiales bacterium | reverse complement strand
AGCGGCAGCTGCCGCTCCCATCTGTAGTGGGCGAACGATTGTGTAGCGGGCGGTCTTGTATTCGACGATGCGTTCAGCGGTTGATAGGGCTACGTCTCCTCGGGCGGTGCCGACCACATCGAGAAACTGTCCGAGGTTGACCTCCACCCGAAGGTCGTTCCACAGCCGCCGTACGTCAGGACCGACCCCGGCGAGCAGGACATCGGAGAGAACGAGCGACACATCGCCAGCGAGGATGGCCACGGCTTCGCCATAGCGACGAGATTCGCCGCGCCAGCCTTTGGCCCGATGCTCCGTCTCGGCAGCGATGTGCGCTGTGGGGTTGCCCCGGCGAGTCGGGGAGCCATCCATGACGTCGTCGTGGAAGAGGGCGAACGCTTGCAGAAGTTCGAGTGCGGATCCAATTTCGACGATCGCCTGGTCTTCGGGGTCGCCCCCTGCTCCGACGAAACCCCAGTACGCCATCGCTGGACGTACCCGTTTGCCGCCAGCCAGAACAAGCGTCGAGAGCAGGTCGACGGTGTCGGCCAGCATCGGGTCGAAGGTTGCCCAATCTTGGCGGTAGCCGTCGAGCGTGGCCTTGAGGTGCGCGTCGATCTTCTTCGCTGGGAGAATGAGCGCGTCGGGCGAAGCCACGCGTCGAATCTACCGGGCTGACCACACGACCCATCGGGGACTACCCACGAACCGCGAACTCTTAACCTGGTTCCTCGGTCTCGTCGCTGGCATCGATATCAGCAACGATTTGCTCGACGTTGAGTTGGGCGTCTCGGATTCGGGTGCGGCAGAACGAGATGAGCTCTGATGCCCGCCCCACCCGATCGGCGAGGATGTCGACGTTGAGCGCCTCGTCTTCGAGTTCGACCAGGATGGCGTCGAGTTCGGCGAGCGCACCCACGTAGCCGAGCTCTTCTGGGGTCTGTGCGGCGCCTTCTGGCTCGCTCATGAATTTTCCTCCGTGGAATCGACGACCGACACGTTTGAGATGATCGTGCCGTCGAGTACTTCAGTAACGATGGTGTCGCCGGGCTTAGCCTGAGCGACACGAGAGATCACGCTTCCGTCGGTGTTGCGTGTGATGGACCAGCCACGACGCAATAGAACTGCGGGATCCAGCGCCCGCACTCTGGCATCGATGTGGTCGAGGTTCGTGGTGGATGAGCGGATGATCCGCTCGGCTCGTCGGGGGACGGCTTCGCCATACGCGTCGAGCTGCACTTCGGCTGCGCGAAGGCTGGCGACCGCCGCGTGGCTCACCCGCTGGCCTCGGGCTTCGAGGGCAGCGAGTGCTTGGGCGCTTCCGGATCGGCCTGCCCTAGCCACGCGAGCAGCCCGATCGGCGAGGGCGCTTTCTGCTCGACTACCGAAACCGAGGCTCAACGCTCGGATGGTCTCCCATCGTTGTTCGGCTTCCTCGGCGAATCCGCTTACCAAGCCGACGAGTTCCGTGGCTGCGGCCGTTGGTGTCTTGAGTGCCGTGTGGGCCACTGCATCTGCGACCGAGCTGTCGATTTCGTGGCCGATCCCGGTGAAGACGGGCGTCGGTGACTCGGCGATACAGCGGGCTAGTGCTTCGTTGTCGAACACTGCGAGGTCGCCACGAGAACCGCCTCCGCGGATCACGACGATCACGTCGAGATCGCGGCGGTAGAGCGTGCGCAACCCGGCGATAAGCCCCGGAGCGGCGAGGTCGCCTTGCACCCTGCTGTCGCACGCGATGATCTGAAAACCGAGGCGGCTCTGGCGAAGTTCGGTGAGGAAGTCCTCCGACGCCGCACTGCCTGTGCTCGTGACGAGGCCGATGCGCAGTGGCACGGGCGGAACCACGCGGGCTTTGTTGGATTCGGTGACACCCTCCTTGTGAAGCCGTAGCAGCAAGGCCTCCCGCTCAGCAGCCATCGCCGCGAGGATGTAACGCGGGTCGATGCCGGTCATCCGGAGCTGCAGCGAACCCCGTTGCTCGTAGAAATCAACTGCTGAACGGACACGTACGGCCATGCCGTCGAGCAGGCGACCGACGTTGTGACGCTTGAGCTGGTTGTTGACGATCTGTTTTGTCTGGTTGAACAGGACTACGGAGATCTTGGCGGGAGAGGGGACGCCGGGCTGGCTCGGCTCGACGAGGTCGAAATAGACGTGACCTGCGCGGGAGCGGTTGAGGTTGGAGATCTCCCCCTCGACCCAAATGTCGTTCGGAAACAGATCGGTGACAGCCTGAGACAGGAGCGCGTTGAACTCGGCGACGCCATAGCTGCGCTCGCCCCGCGGCGGTGGGGGCGGCTCCTGTTCAAAGAGGGGAGTGTCCACGAGATGCGACCCTACTTCGCGCTTGTGTCAACCACGTCGCCCGAGTGTACGCCCGAGCAGACTATGCGAGCTCCGCCCGAGCGCGCATGAGTGCGAAACCGAGCAGGTTCAGTCCGCGCCACTGCGAGGGTTTCTCGGCGGATGGGTTGTTTCGGCCCATGCCGATTCCCCAAATGCGATCGCGTGGAGAGGCCTCGACGAGCACTAGCGGTCGCGGGTCCGTTTAGGATGCGAGCATGGCCATCGGAGAACTTCTTCTTGTACTAGCAGTCCTTGTGGCGGCATTCGCGTCGTTGGGACTCGCCATGTGGATCATCTACCGCATCGGATTGTTTATCGCGGTCAACATGTACGGCGAGCGTCTTGGTCTCAGCGAGTCACTCTCCGCAGACGAATAATCTCGCTTGTTTCCTGACCTCTTGACGAAGGTGCCCGTTACCGCCTAGACCTTGTGAATACGTTCACAAGCTCGGCGAGGTGGTCATGATTGCAGATGTTCGATCAGCAAAGGCGGCGTTCGTTTCCCAACTGCGCTCCGGTGTTGCCGGTACGTCCAAGGTCCCGAATCTGGAATGGGACGTGGGGGGGGGTTCGCTGCGCACGTGGCGTCGCTGCCGAAGTGGTGGATGGACCAGCACACCAACGGCGCTGCATCCTTCGAGCCACCTGATGACTTCGCAGCTATGTCGATCGCGAATCGCGCGCATATCACCGCGGACCAGCCCGAAGAACTGGCGCAGCTAA
>CAYUKM010000235.1:0-3058 GCA_964445255.1 uncultured Acidimicrobiales bacterium | reverse complement strand
CGGCGACCACCAAATCGTCCTCAACATCCGAGACAACGCTGGCAACACCGCAACCGCCGCCGAAAACCCACTCACCAACATCACCATCGGAGGATCCGACACCATCGACCCAACCGGTGATGTCACCACACCCGCCGCAGGGTCGACCACGCCAACCGGGACCATCACTATCCAAGGAACCGCAACCGACGACAGCTCCGGCATCAACCGCGTACTCGTCCAAATCCGGCGACTCACAAACCCACGCGAATACTGGAACGGCACCACCTGGACCACCACCCCACGCTGGCACACCGCCACCCTCGCCAACAACGGCAACAACACCACCTGGACACTCCCCGGCGTCAACTTCGACCAAACCGGCGACCACCAAATCGTCCTCAACATCCGAGACAACGCTGGCAACACCGCAACCAGCGCCGAAAACCCCATCACCACATTCACAATCGGCTAATTCTCACCGCACGGACAGCTTCGCTTCACTCAGAACGAGTTCAGCGAGCCAAACAGGGTCAAACTCCCTAAGTAAGGCTCTTTCACCGAATACCCACTTCTAGTATCTTGTGGGTCAAGCGAAGAAGGTGGGACATGCGTAGAGCGCGTGGGTGTTTACTTATCGGACTTACCGCGGTTGTGGTGTTCTTTGCAGCGCCGATCTCACCGCTTACGGCGAACACGGCGCCTGCGCAGTTTGTCGACATCACCGCCACTGCCCTTCCTGAGGTAGCCAAGGAGAGCGACGTTGGCCTTTGGGAACTTTGGCTGGACGACGACGACGACGGATTTGTCGACCGGAAGCCTAGCTATGGCATCGCCTGGGGTGACGTGGACGGCGACGGCCTCCTCGACCTCTACGTCAACAACCACCTGGGGGATCGCTTTGGTCCCCCGCCGACCCTGTACATGAATCGCGGCAACGGAACCTTCCAAAACGAACTCAACCGATTCGCCCCAGGACCTGACGGCGCCATCGTGAATGGAGACCGCCACGGTTCATCATTTGTCGACATCGACAACGATGGCGACAAGGACCTTCTCCAGCTGGTCGGCCTGAGCGTCGACCTGGAACGCAGCCGCAACAAGATCTATATCAACGAGGGCGGGCAGTTCGTCAACGAGGCCGCGGAGCGAGGTATCGCCTACGCCGAATCCCGTGCTCGCGAAATCACGCTGCTTGACGTTGATAACGACGGCCTACTCGACTTCCTCCACGGTTCGCTGGCAGACGGAAATCGGCCTGTCGAGGCTCCCCCGACGATCTTCACCCAGAACAACGACGGGTCCTTTACTGATTCGGGAGCGGCACTTGGCCACCAATACCAACAGGGCTACGGGCTTGAATACGGCATCCTCACCGACCTTGATAGCGATGGCAGCCCGGAACTCGTGCAGAAGCAGCCATTCCAAGTATTCGACACCTCTGGTCCGACACTTCAGGACATCACCAATTCGGTCTTCACCAGTGTCTCCGGGGAGAACGCACGGGGCCTCACAGGCATGGAGATTGCTGACTTCAACGGCGATACGGTGCCAGACTTCTTCTTGCCGAGCTGGGTGTCGAGCAACCATCAACTGATTCTGAGCACGCCGGATGGCTGGATGGATGCGTCGGTCGCATCGAACATTCGCAGCGTGGACTTCCGGACCCCCGATGGCGCGGGCGTCGTCGCTGGAGACTTCGACAACGACGCGGATATTGACATGATCGTTGTCGACCGAGATGGCGGCAACGATTACCTGCTTTCGAACGACGGCTCGGGTGTGTTCACGCCAACGGTCTTCACGCTGACTCAACGAACGACGGCGCTTGACAATCGGATTCACCGATCCATCGCTTCGGTTGACTTCAACAACGACGGTGCACTCGACGTAACCGAGACGACCAGCCGCAACGACCCAACCCATCGCCTGCTCGAGAACACCACCAACGGCAACAATTGGCTCGGCATCGTGCTCGAAGGAACTACTTCGAACCGAGATGGCGTCGGCGCAACGGTGCAGGTGACGACCGGTGACACCACTCAAACTCGGTTCCAACGGGGCGGCTTGAATTTCCGGGTCCAAAGCGACTCTCGCCTGCACTTCGGCCTCGGAACCAGCGCCAGCATCGACGAGATCCGCATCATTTGGCCAAGCGGCATCGAAGAAGTGATCACCGGTGCGTCGCCGAACCAGTACCTGCAGATCACTGAAGGATCCGGCACGGTCGCTCCACCGACAACGGCGCCACCCACAACGACCACGACACCCCCGCCTGCTCTACCTCCAGTTCTTCCGTCGGACGGCGATCGTGTCACCGACCACTTGATCGGCTTGTGGACCTTCGACTCGGGCTCCGGCGACACCGCCTTAGACACGTCGGGTTACCTCGCACCACTCGACTTGACGATCGGCGACGTCGACAACGTTACGTGGGGAGATGGCACGCTTTCAATCGATAGCCAAACGCTCCTATCTTCCTCAGGACCAGCGACCAAGATTTCCGAGGCCATCCAAGCTTCGGGCGAGCTCACCATCGAAGCCTGGGTGGCTCCCGCCAATCTGACCCAATCCGGGCCTGCACGTATCGTCACCTTGTCCTCGGATCCATCATCGCGAAACTTCACGCTCGGCCAGACCACCGACGACTATCAGGTTCGACTACGCACCACGACTACCGGCACCAACGGTGTACTCAAGACGGTGTTTACCTCATCGGGTCTCGCCGAAACCCAGCTCAGCCATGTCGTCTACACGCGAGACTCAGTGGGCATGGCCTCGATCTATGTCGACGGCACGCCCGTAGCATTCCAGACGATCGACGGCACGCTCGCCACATGGGACAGCAACTTTGCGTTCGCTTTGGGCGCCGAACTTAACGGCGAGCGCCCGTTCTTGGGAACCTACGATTTAGTCGCGATCTACGACGACGCCCTGGCTCCATCCGAAGTAGCCCACAACTTTGCGGCTGGGCCCGAGAGTCCGGCACCTGGCATCGACGCCCCCGACACCATCGACCCAACCGGTGATGTCACCACACCCGCCGCAGGGTCGACCACGCCAACCGGGACCATCACTA
>CAYUKM010000234.1:0-3110 GCA_964445255.1 uncultured Acidimicrobiales bacterium | reverse complement strand
ATTGCCTTGCCCACGGCGCCAGCCGAATACGACATGGCCCACGCCATCCAAACCCGCTCGGCCGCCCATGCGTTCGAAGGCAAGCTCTTTAACGTGACCGCGTGCTCCGCGCTCTCCGACGAGATCATCGAGGCCATGGTCGCCATCGCTCCAGAGTCCGAAGAGATGTTCAAACGAAGCCAGGTTGCCTGGAGTGGCACCGTCGGCCCCGATGGCACCGTCGTCGGCGACGCACTCGTCGACGTCGAAGGCATCGCCTATGCCGAGATCGACCTCTCACGCTGTGTGCAACCCACCCAAATGCACAACATCACGGGCCACTACAACCGCTTCGACGTTTTCGACTTCTCCGTCGATCACAGCCCGATCGGTCCAGAAGCTGCGTTCACCGGACCCATCGACCTCCTCTCGGCCTCTGGCGGGGGAGAGCCGGTTGGCAGCACCGAAGGAGGCGTGGCGTGACCGCAACCGATGACGCGAAGGACCTCTCCTACGAAGAGCGGGACAAAATGCTCGGTCGCGCCCGCGTCGAGGACAACGAGGAACTCGAGAGTTACTACAACGAACTCGAGCGCCTAGAGACCGGCGCTCTCTGGACAGTGGCCAACGACATCGAACCGTGGGAACCCCATGCGTTCGCCGTTCCCGTGTTGTGGCCATGGGCTGAACTTCGGAACCATGCGCTTCGGGCGCTCGAACTCGTCAGCCCCGAGGACGCCGGACGCCGCGTCGTATACCTGCGAAACCCCAACCGCAAAGAAATCAGCGCCGCCTGCGGCCTGCTCTTTAGTGGCATCCAAGTAATGCGCCCTGGCGAACGCGCCCCCGGCCACCGCCACGGCGCGTCGGCCCTGCGTTTCATCATGGAAGGTAACGGCGCCTACACGATCGTCGACGGCCACCACGTCGACCTCGGCGAGCGGGACTTCGTCCTCACCCCAAACGGCACCTGGCACGACCATGGCGTTGCTGAAGGCGGCGAAATCTCTCTGTGGCAGGACGGCCTCGACATCCCGCTCACTAACGCGCTCGAAGCCAACTGGTACGAGACGCACCCCGACGACTACCAAACCACGTTGTTTCCGATCAACGACAGCGCCAATACCTTCGGATCCGTGGGCCTGCTTCCAACCTCCTACAAATGGGATCGCGCCTACTCGCCGCTGCTGCGATACGGCTGGGACGAAACCTACGAAGCGCTCCAGAAGGCCGCTACCGCAGGTGTTGAGACTGAACACGATGGTGTGATCATGCGTTACACCAACCCGCACACCGGTGGTCATGTCATGGCCACCATGGGAGCGTCTATGCAGATGCTCCGGCCCGGAGAAGCCACCAAGGCCATGCGCCGCACCGGCAACATCATCTACCAAGTTGCCAAAGGCTCGGGATACTCGGTCATTGCCGGGCAACGCTTCGACTGGCAAGAGAAGGACATCTTCTGCGTGCCGTCCTGGGCCTGGAGAGAACACGCCAACGCATCCGCCACCGACGACGCGGTGTTGTTCAGCTTCAACGACTTCCCGGTCATCGAGAAGCTCGCCTTCGAACGATCCGAGGCCCTCGTCGAGAACGACGGCCACCAATACCTCAGCTAACCCTTTCAACACCACTGGAGAAAACAGTGAAGCTAGCCACCGTCCGTCACCACCCCCTGGCCGAGTGTCGCCTCGCGGCCATCGTCGATACCGACACTTCGCCGCTCGCCGTCGACATCGCTCGCCTTGGGTCGGAAGCGGGAGTCGACCTGCCCTCGGCCATGCTCGAATTCATCGACCTCGGCCCAACGGCCATTGCGTCCACGACAGCCCTGGTCAATGACGAGAATCTTCGAAACTCGCCGGGAGTTTCGGTACCGCTCGCCAATGTCGAACTGCTGGCACCGATCCCTGTCCCCCGTAAGAACATGTGGGGCATTGGGCTGAACTACGCCGAGCACGTCGCCGAGTCCGCTCGGTCGCTCGATACCGCTAAAGAGATGCCGTCCGAGCCGGTGATCTTCTGCAAGCCGACCACTACGGTGTGCAGCCCAGGCCAGCCGATTGTGCACAACCCTGAGCTCACCCAGCAACTCGACTGGGAAGTCGAACTCGCCGCCGTGATTGGCACCCGAGCGAAGAATGTTTCGGCCGACGACGCGATGAACCACGTCTTTGGGTACACGGTCATGATCGATGTGTCGGCCCGCGACGCCCGCCGCTCCGGCCAGTGGATCGTTTCCAAGGGGCAAGACACCTTCGGACCGATGGGGCCCTGGATTGTCACCGCAGATGAGATCACCGATCCCCACAACCTCAATCTGTCGCTCACTAAAAACGGCGAAGAGAAACAGAACTCGAACACGAAGCACATGTACTTCAAGATCCCCGCACTGATCGAAGACATCAGCAAAGGCATGACCCTGGACCCCGGCGACATCATCCTCACCGGCACTCCCGAAGGCGTTGGCGCTGGTCGAGATCCTCAAGAGTGGATGTGGCCAGGCGACACGATCACGGCCTACGTCGAGGGCATAGGCTCGATAACCCATCCAATCGTAGGAGCATGAACATGGAGCGCTACCGAGTCGGACAGATCGTCCCCAGCTCAAACATCACGATGGAAACCGAAATCCCGGCGTTACTGAACGCGCATGCCGACCATTTCGGTGACGTCGAGTTCACCTTCCACTCCTCGCGCATGCGCATGAAGACGGTGAGCAAAGAAGAGCTCGCCGCGATGGACAAGGACTCCGACCGGTGCGCGCTTGAGCTCTCCGACGCACGTGTCGATGTGATGGGCTACGCCTGTCTTGTCGCCATCATGGCGACCGGTCACGGATACCACTGCCAATCGAGTGAACGCCTTACCCAGGTGACTGCCGACAACGGGGCTGAAGCTCCCGTGGTGACCAGTGCCGGTGCGCTCGTCGATGCGCTCAACCATCTCGGAGCCAAAAAGATCGGGCTCGTCGCTCCCTACATGCTGCCGCTGACCGAACTGGTCGTCGACTACATCCAGGCCGAAGGTATCGAAGTCCAGGACTTCCTCGCGCTCGAGATACCCGACAACCTCGAAGTCGCCGCTCAAGACCCGATGAACCTGGTCGAGCACATCAAGAAGGTCAACAC
>CAYUKM010000233.1:0-3121 GCA_964445255.1 uncultured Acidimicrobiales bacterium | reverse complement strand
GTGAGCCTGGCGATGCAGCAGCACCTGCACCTGCACCGACGCCGGATCCTGCACCGACCCCTGATCCTGCACCGACCCCTGATCCTGCACCGACCCCTGATCCTGCACCGACCCCTGATCCGGTGAACTTGGCCATTGGGCAGACCGCTACGCAGTCATCGACTGCCTTCAGCGGCGTGCCTAGCCGTGCAGTCGATGGCAACACCTCGGGTGTCTTTCGCGACCGATCTGTTACCCACACCTCTTCTGGGAGTTCGCAGCCGTGGTGGCAGGTTGACCTTGGCGCAACAGCAAGCATTGCCGATATCGAGCTGTGGAACCGCTCCGATACCTGTTGTGTGTCGCGACTCAGCGATGTTGTGGTGTTCGTTTCGGACACGGATATGACCGGGCGGACGCTGGCGGAACTTGAAGCAGACCCGAATGTGAGCAGCTATGCGATCGATGGTGCCCTTGGACGGACCACCACGATCGATGCTGGCGTGACCGGTCAGTATGTTCGAGTCCAACTACGGGGCAACAACGCAGTTCTTTCACTCGCCGAAGTGCTTGTGAATGGCAACTTCTAGTGAGGGGATTGGTTCGGACCCCCTAACTGTGGTGGTCCGGGCTGAAACCTTCTCCTTCGATCCTCTAAACTGAATAGTGGCGGTTTCTCACTTGAGGTAACCATATGGGCTGGCTGGGAGCACACCACGTAGGCGGATCTGCTCAGGAACAGGCGTATTGTTACCTAGCGCGAGTAATCCAATTGAACCGGGGGGATATACAGGCCTTTGGCCCTGTCGGAGAGGTCCCAAGTAATGCACGCTGGTAATACGATGTTGCGTTTTATGAAGATGGCCGTGGTGGCAGTTACTTTCGCAGTGGCTGCAGTGGCAACACTGGTGTGGTTCGATGACTCGAGCGCGACCGCAGATAACCCGCCGACCACAGTCTTGGGCACCGCCGACATTGACCCTGTTGAGCCGCCACCCGATGAGGATCCCACTACGCCGAGCAGCCCGGTGTATGAGACGCTGGAAGCCAACGGCCTCTTCTATGTTTCGGGCGATTTTGTAAGCGTTGGAGGCGAAGCCCGGCGCTCACTAGCTGCAATCAACGTCGCCACGGGTCATGTTGATTCGACCTTTGCGCCGGTCATCTCTGGCAGCGATGAAATCGTTGACGCGATCGCACTCTCCCCTGATGGCGCCGACCTGTACGTCGGAGGCCGCTTCACACAGGTCAACGGCACCTTCCGTATTCGTATCGCCAAGCTCGACGCCCGTACGGGTGCGGTCGACCCCACCTTCAACGCGAGCATCGACGCTCGAGTTGACACCATCGAAACCGATGGAACATCGGTGTGGGCGGGCGGAAACTTCACAAGTGCAAATGGTCAAGCCGCTCCGAACTTGGTCAAACTCGATGCGACCACCGGCGCCCTTGACCCAGCATGGGTTGGCACAGCCGACCGACGTGTACGCGATGTGGAGCTCGACTCCAACAACATCTTGTGGGCCGGCGGTAGCTACGACAATATTGGCGGTTCCGCTGTCGCGAGATTGGCTCCCCTCGACCCAGCAACGGGCACGGTTCTCCCCACCTGGAATCCCGGGCTGGCTGCGCACGGCACGCTCGAGGAGATGCACAACATCTACAACCTGAGCACACCGCCCGATGGCAGCGCCATCTACGTAGGTACGCAAGGGCGGCCGTCAACAAACCCACAAGGTGGCAACGCAGTCCGCAAGTACGCACTCGATGGCGAGCTCTTGTGGCAAGCGATCGGCGCTGGCGACACCCAAGCGATCGAGGCCACCAACGACACTGTCTATGCGGGCGGCCATGGCAACTTCGTCTACTTCGAAGCCCGCTATCTCCTCGACGGCTCGCAGAACCCGGACTTCCCACAGAACGGATTCGTGGAGGACGACACGGTCAACAGCAACGCGCTTCGACGCAACAAGCTGTGGTCACTCGACGCTGGCACTGGCAACATCAACCTCGACTGGAACCCGAACCTCGACACCGCCGATGGCGTATGGGGCCTCGAGACTGGCCCATCTGGGTTGCTCGTCTCCGGTGATTTCCGCAACGTGTTCAGCCCTGACGGCACCCCCAACGGCGAGTCGGGTGTGTTCAGCCCGCACTTCGCAGTGTTTGCCGGCGAGGGAAGCCTTGGCAATGCAGCGCCGCAGCCGGTGTTCACCGTCGATTGTGCCGGCACCCAATGCAACTTCGATGCCAGCGCAAGCGTTGATGACGGCTCGATCTCTTCCTACTCGTGGAGCTTCGGCAGCAGCGGTTTCCAAGCCTCTGCCAACCTTGCGAACAACGCCACCCACGATGTCACCCTCACGGTCACCGACAACACGGGCCAGAGCGCATCGCTCACTCAGCAAGTCCTGCTTGGCAACGGTGGCGGACTCCCAATCAGCCATGTCGCTACCACCGCCACCGCTGGAAACGCTACGAGCGCATCGCGTCAACTTCCCGCTGGGATTCAAACCGGCGACGTTGCCATTGCGTTCGTGTCAGTCAACCAATCCGATGTCGTCGTGACCCCGCCAGCTGGCTGGACCCTATTCGGCGACCAAATCGATGGTGCGCTGCGCACCTTCGGCTTCTGGAAGCCGCTGAACGCGGGCGAGGCGGGGACTGGCCAGAACTTTGGCTTTGGGGGCGAACAGGCCAAGTTCGACATCACCCTCAGTACCTACCGTGGAGTTTCCAACACCATCCCAATCGCCGCCGTCGGCGCCACTGAGGCTGGCCCTCGCGACGCTCAGCACGTCGCACCGTCGCTCAGCCTCCCAGTCCCTGCAACGGTGTTGCACTATTGGGCCGAACGTACCGGTGACTCCACCGAGATCTTCGCATCGCCTGCACTCGCTACCCTCAGCACCACCACCACCACCGACGGAGACGGCGGTGGCCGCATCAACGCCACGCTGGCGATTCTCCCAAGGCCAGCAACCACTGCGTCGTCTGCTCGGGCCGCAATTACCGAACACAACAGCAACACCGTGCTCGGCTGGTCAATAGCGCTCGTTGCGAGTGGTGGTGAGCCCGCGGCTGCTCCTCCTGTTCTGACGCCTGCACCCGCTCCGGCTCCTGAGCCTGCTCCGGCTCCGGC
>CAYUKM010000232.1:0-3134 GCA_964445255.1 uncultured Acidimicrobiales bacterium | reverse complement strand
GGAAAGACCACTGACGGCGTGAAAGACCGCTGACATCGGAGAAAGATCCGGCAGCAGAGACGCTTGCGTTTCAATGGACCCGGCGATGAGGCAGCTGTCTAGCCTCGAACACGGGAATGGTCGTAGCGCGGGTTGCAACCCTTCAGCGGACGAGGGTTCGATTCCCTCCAGCTCCACTATTTTTCGCCGCACGGCGAAATCCGGCCCTTGAGGGGCCTCGCTTCGCGCTGCGGTTGGCCAGAGGCCCCTTTCCGCCCGGGATGGCAAAGCCACCCGGGCTACCCCTTTACTTCTCGCGAGCCCCTACGCGAACAACTTGGTTAGTGAACAGCGGCTACCTACGCGAGATCACGCGAGGAAAACGGGGCGCCCCGTCGGGGACGATTCGCCCGTGGCTGCACGTGTCTTGTCTCGAGCAATGACATCGAAGAACACCGATATGGCAATCGCGGCGATAAACGCTTCAGTCATTTCACGGAGGGCAACCAATACCGGCATGAAGAACGCCGGGAATCCGTCCCACTGGATCGCCAACGCCGTAGCCACGAGCACTCCGTACCATCCAACTTTGATCAGGGCCTTCCTGGATCGCGCGGGAACGTCGAAATAGAGCGGTACGAGAATGATCGCCGCATAGGCCTCATTGTTTTCGAGTAGCCAGGTGAGGGTTGATTCGCCGACCACTCGTCCAAGGCCAGGGACGTAGACAATCGCTATCAAGACAAAGACAGCTACGTAATAGAATCGGCGCTTGGACCACGGATAGACAGGGGCGCCGGAGCGCCACCATTCTCGGTCAGGACCGATCCCCCGAGACCACATCAAGTACGCGGACACTACGACGATGGTTACGACGGCCTCTTTCAAGGTGACGAGGGCATTCGGCACGGAAGACCCCCCGAACAAGACCAGTGCCGCTAACAGCCCCAGGAACCACAAGCTGTATTGGGCTACCGAGCGAGCGCTAAAGCGCGCAGTCTCCGCCCCCCGGCTAGACGGATGACCGTCGGACGCCACCCACGCCCAAAAGCCAACGACGAACGCGATCAGGACGTAGGCCTCGCTCTGTCGGCGTACGAAACTTCCAAGGCCCTCTCCAAGCAAGCCCGGGATGTACCCCGCCACCCAGGCGAGCGCACATAGTCCGGCGACGCCAAGCGCGCGGTGTCCCATATTGGAGCCAGAGAATGATCCTCCAATAGGTTGTCCTGAGTCGCCTCGGTCTAGCAACGATCCTTGCTTCCTTGAAGCCCGCACCGACGTAGTTGTCGGCACGTTGAGGGCGGCAATCGAGGGATTCCTTTCTCCGACCTGGCACGCCGTTGATTCGGGCCTGACTAACGACGAAAACCTGCCGCGCTTCAGTAATATCTGACCTATGGTCCCTCCATGGCAGATTTTGGTGACCTCGAACGTCTGGCTCCTGGTGATCAGGGGCTAGTTACCTTCAGCATTTCTCGACCTGATGGATCAGTGCACTCGTCGGTGGTGAACGCCGGAGTCATGACCCATCCGGTGACCGGGGATCGCGTGGTCGCTACCGTCCTGCGCGGACCGAGCTGGAAGCTCAAGCGCCTTCGAGAACATCCTCGGTGCACGATCCTGTTTCGTGTCGGCTGGGAGTGGGCGTCGGTGGACGGCACGGCGGACCTCATTGGCCCCGCCGACTCGTTCCCAGAGTTCGAGCCCGAGGCCGTCCCGCAGTTGTTACGCGATGTGTTTACTGCCGCTGGAGGAACCCACGACGACTGGGATGAATACGACCGGGTCATGGCTGAAGACGGCCGCACGGCAGTGTTCATCAACGCCGTCCGCATTCAGGGACGGGGCTAGCGGCTAGATGCAGGCGACGAAGAGTCGACCCTGGTCGGTACAACAATCGGCAACGGCCATTCGGAACACCGCGGTGTCGGCAGCGGTCACCTGGTAGAGGTCGCCTTGGTTGTTTCCATTGGCAGCGTTCCACTCATGTCCGCGAGCCGCGCCGTTGTAGTTGACCCCTGGGACAGCGAAGGCCGGGTCGGACATCAGCAAGCGATTGGACTGGGAGGCTGGCTAGTTGTGGTCGTGAGATGCGACTAGTCGGTAGAAGGTGATGATGTCACCGTCGCTGTCGTCGCAGTTGCGCGGCGCGAACGAAGCGCTAGGAGAGGAATCGACCAACCTCGATCACAGCTGCAGACAATGTGATCGGCATACCGAGGCGTCGCTCTAACACCCGGTCGAGCAATGAGTTCTCCTCCGCGTGATAGTCGACTACGTCCCCCTGCAGCCCGTCTTGTCCGAACAACGCGTCGATGAGTCCTCCCGATGTTGACTCGTGCACCCTCCCGGCCAGTTCGTCGAGATTCATACGTCCAACGGCGACCGCGTCGTCGCGCCCCATCAACACTGCGGACAGTTCCAGTAGCGCTAACGCGATCGAATCCCCATCCATCGAGGCGAGCAGCGGGGAGTAGTCGACTGTGTCCACCCCTCCTGTTTACTGCGCCGCCGCTACGCCGCCTCGGTCCCTGCCACAGGATCTGCGACTGCGTGCCACAGCGCAGACCGAACCCGGTCGGCGTCGACACCGCGTAACCCATTGGCGGCGATCACCCCGTCGATCATGTCGGCGAGGACCGCAGCCCAAGGACGGGCGCGCAACGACACCGCGACCACGGTGCCGTTCGGCCGACGGCGAATCGTGCGAGAAACATCGCCGCGACGCGGGGGCGAAATGAACGACGGCGCCGTCACCCCACAAAGGCGCGACGTACGCGAGAGCTCCCTGGCGGCCCTAGCGAAACGAACGGTCGTTGACTCCACCAAAGCATCCTCGCGCCAGGGTGTGACAACTAAACGTCCGCTCCCGGCGGACAACCGTGGAAACTCCCCGATAGCGCTTGAAACAAGCGATGTTGTGAGCCCCCCGGGCGAGCAACTCTGCTGGGCTTGTCATTGACTTTTCCTAGCAGGTATCTATTTTCGTACGGGACTAGCGGAGGTTTGACGGGATGCGTCGACTTATTCATGGCGGTGTAGTGGTCGCCCTATTTTCAACAGTGCTCGCACTGGGGGCGGCGCCCGCTGGCGCGCAGACGTTCACTTGCAACGGGCTAGAGGCAACGATCACCGGCACGGCAGGTAACGAC
>CAYUKM010000231.1:0-3185 GCA_964445255.1 uncultured Acidimicrobiales bacterium | reverse complement strand
GTACAAGGACATCGCCGATGCCGAAGACATCGCCAAGCGGCTGATCGACTACGGCTTTCACGCTCCGACGATGTCGTGGCCTGTTGCTGGCACCCTGATGATTGAACCGACGGAGAGCGAGTCGCTTGAGGAACTTGACCGATTCTGCGACGCGCTCATTTCTATTCGTGATGAGATCCGTGCAGTCGAGAGTGGCGCCGCGGACGCCGAAGACAATGTCCTCAAGAATGCGCCTCACACAGCTGAGGTCGTTACGTCTGACGAGTGGTCGCATCCGTACGACCGGAGCCAAGCCGCGTATCCGGCCCCATGGCAACGATTGAACAAGTTCTGGCCTGCGGTAGGCCGCGTCGATAACGCTTTTGGCGACCGGAACCTGCAATGCGCATGCCCGCCGATGAGCGCGTACGGCGGGTAGTAAACCAACTTTGGGGGTCTAGTCGACCGCGGTTCAAGCGAGGGTCAAAGAGTGTCGAATCTCTTTCATATGGCGCGCACTAGGTCAGAGGAACTGATCGACGAAGCGATCGGCTCTTTCGCTCACTCGGCAATTGCCGGCCTTGCCGCGCGCATCAACGCAGTTCTTCGCGTGACCGCAGCGCCTGATCAACGAGGTCGTCTCCAACTTGCCAAATCAATCGTTGGGCGGCGGATGTCGCGGCCCCTCGCTGAAATTCGCCCCGACTTGGAAGAAGCGACCGGGCTTCTCGAACTCTCGGGGGAACGGGCTTTGTTGTCGATTGCCACGACGCAACTCTCCTCCCTCTATCTAATGGTCGACGAAGTGGACGACTGCATCGATCTCGCCGTGCGGGCCATCGTGATGTTGGACGAGCTTCGCGACGATGGCATAGAGCCGCCCGCGTTGGCTCTGGCCGACCTCGCCACAGTCTTCCGACATCTCACTGCTTTCGACATGGCGTTGACCTATTCACAAGCGGCCCTCGAGGCCTTTGACGGAGCTGTCGACGATGGTTCTGGCCTGCTGTACATCGTGACCGTTCTGGATTGCGCGATCGAGCAGGCGTGGAACTGTGCCGGTGACGACGCCCGCCGCGGGCAAAACCTCGACATTGCTCGATCTGCGGCGGGGTCCATCGATTCCACTGGCTCCCAGCACGCGCAGATCGCGGCGGCGTGGGCAACGGCGGAGATCGCATTGCTCGAGGATGACCTCGTTGGAGCTCGGAATGCGATCGAGCGAGTCGAAGATGTCCGCCTATCTGTCGGAGACTTTCTCTATCCACGTCTCGGTTTCGTAGGCGGGGTTATTGCTCGCCGTGATGGGCACCTCGCTGAGGCATTAGACAAACTCAATACCGCCGAAGAGTTGCTTCTTGACGATCCGGCCCGGCTTCACCGCTTGCTTCGAGAGCGCGTGAGTCTCCACTCGGAACTTGGTGAGCTTGAACTGGTCGCCCGCGATGCACTCGCCCTTGCTGACAGCGTCGAGGAACGACAG
Organism: uncultured Acidimicrobiales bacterium; assembly: GCA_964445255.1. Taxonomy (GTDB): domain Bacteria; phylum Actinomycetota; class Acidimicrobiia; order Acidimicrobiales; family SHLQ01; genus SHLQ01. The sequence goes on along the minus strand of CAYUKM010000231.1, from coordinate 1,723 downwards.
TTTCGATACGTCGGTGCCCTCATGGACCAGGTGGACTCTCGTGCTGTCGCCGAGCAATCGAGATTCGAGCTCGCCGAGAAGGCTGATGCTCTCACGGAGCGAACCCGCAGGGATGGGCTCACAGGTGTGGGCTCTCGAAGCTGGTTTGATACGTGCCTCGCTCAACGGACTACCGGGGCTGGGAATATCGCACTCATCCTCGCTGACGTCGACCATTTCAAGTCGGTCAATGACAATTACAGCCACGTCATCGGCGACGAGGTGCTTCGTCGTGTCGGATCGGTGCTCTCAACGTTCACCCGAAAAGAAGATGTCGTCGCTCGATTCGGCGGCGAAGAGTTCGCAGTTATTCCAGCGGGAGGAGATCTCGTTCGTGCTCATGAGCTCGGTGAGCGGCTTCGCAAAGCGGTCGAAGCAGAGGAGTGGAGTGAGATAGCTGACGGGTTGTCCGTCACCATTAGTGTCGGCGTCTCGGTTGGTCCAGCGAAGCGCAGCGATCAGGTTTTCCGAGCTGCCGATGACGCCTTGTATGAGGCCAAAGCGAATGGTCGCAACTGTGTGATCGGCCATCGGCTAGGCCGCGCAAGCAACCGCTCGGGCACCAATTAGGGACGGTTTCAGCCGGACGCTTCCTCAATTGTTCCGCTATGCGATGACGAGTGCGACACCGTTTCGTTGCCGCGAATCTGGTGGTGGGTCGTAGCCTGGGAGGATGGTCAACGTAGGAATCGTCGGAGCCACCGGTCAGGTCGGTGGCGTCATGCGCACGCTGCTTCTCGAACGGGATTTCCCGATCGACAACGTGCGATTCTTTGCCTCAGCTCGTAGCGCAGGCACAGATATCGAGTTTGGTGACAAGACCGTCACCGTCGAGGACGCGACTACTGCTGACTACACCGGGCTCGACATCGTGCTGTTCTCGGCAGGTGGCGCAACCTCAAAGGCTTTGGCCGACAAGGTCGCCGCAACAGGAGCGATCGTTATCGATAACTCGTCCGCGTTCCGAATGGACCCAGATGTTCCTCTGGTCGTTCCCGAGGTCAACTCCCACGCGCTTGACGACATCCCGAAGGGAATCGTTGCGAACCCCAACTGCACCACCATGGCCGCCATGCCCGTACTCAAGCCTCTCGATGAGGAAGCGGGCCTGGAGCGGATGATCGTGAGCACCTACCAAGCCGTGTCTGGCGGAGGGATCGCTGGTGTTGAGGAGCTTGAGCGACAGGTCCTTGAGGCGGGCGACGGTATCGCTGAACTGACCTACGACGGCAAGGCCGTCGACTTCATCGAGAACGAGAAGTTCGCATCGACGATCGCGTTTAACGCGGTTCCACTGTGTGGCTCGATCGTGGACGACGGTCTCGAGGAGACCGACGAAGAGAAGAAGCTGCGTAATGAGAGCCGCAAGATCCTCGAACTCCCCGACCTCAAGGTCGCGGGCACGTGCGTGCGCGTGCCCGTGTTCACCGGACACTCGCTCGCGGTAACCGCATCGTTCGAACGCCCGATCAGCCCAGATCGCGCCCGCGAGGTCCTTTCTGACGCAGAGGGCGTCTTGCTCGACGATCTACCAACGCCACTCGATTCGGCAGGCATCGACCCGTCGATCGTCGGACGCATTCGCCCGGACGAAGTCTTCGACAACGGCCTGTCGATGTTCATCTCGGGCGACAACCTCCGCAAAGGCGCCGCGCTGAACACAATCCAAATCGCCGAAGCCTTG
>CAYUKM010000230.1:0-3210 GCA_964445255.1 uncultured Acidimicrobiales bacterium | reverse complement strand
TGTATCCCATACCGCCGTGGAACTGCAGGCAGTCGTACATGACCTCGTTGACGACCTCGCAACCCCACGCTTTCACGGCCGACATTTCCTTGACGTTGTCCATACCCTCGTCGCCCATCCAGGCGGCGTGATACATCGATGCCCGCACCCCGTCGACCTTGTCTTGGTTCATCGCCATGCGCTGGCGGATGGCGCCGAGGTCGAACAGCGAGCCGCCGAAGGCCTGACGGTTCTGGCAGTACTCGTTGGTCAGATCGATGGCAGCTTGCGCTGCGCCCACGCCCATGCCGACGAGCACCATGCGCTCGTTCTGGAAGTTCTTCATGGTCTCGTAGAAGCCACGGTGCGGCGTGCCGAGCAGTTGATCGTCGGTAACGAAGACGTCATCGAGGGTAAGTTCCGCCGTGTCGGAGCATCGCCAGCCGTGCTTGTCGAGCTTCTTGGCTACCGAGAACCCTTCGGTTCCTGCCGGAACGAGAAACATGGAGATGCCGTACTTGTTCTCGGGGTCGGTCTTGGCGGCAACGATCGTCATGTCGCCATAGACCGCGTTAGTGATGAAGGTCTTGGTGCCGTTGATGCGCCAACCGTCGCCGTCCTTCTCGGCTTTGGTGCGGATGCCCGCTACGTCCGACCCGGCGTCGGGTTCACTCACGGCGATCGACAGGATCAGCTCACCCGACAGCATTCCCGGAACGTACTGCTCGAGCTGTTCGGGGCTGCCCGAATTGATCAGGTGCGGACCGGCCATGTCCGAGTGCACGAGAGCCGTTACGTCGAAGCCCGCAAAGGTCGAGGTGCCCAACGCTTCGCTCAAGGTGGCCGACGCGAGGTACCCCATTCCGAGGCCGCCCAACTCTTCAGGCACGCGAAGGCTGAACATGGCGAGTTCGCCCATCTGCTTCAGGATGTCTCGAGGAACCTTGCCCTCTTCTTCCCACGCCTCACCATGTGGTTTGACCTCGTTGTCGACAAACTCGACGACTTGGTCGTAGATCGCTTGGAGCTCGTCGGTCATGTACACGTTGCGGTTGCTCATGGGGTCTCCTCGGTGGATGGGATCTCGAAAGTGATCAGTACGTCGCCTGTAGCGACTTGGTCGCCCACGGCAACTCGGACTTCGTCGATGGTTGTGGTGCCGGTCGCCCGAAGCGAATGCAGCATCTTCATGGCTTCGATGACGACAATGACCTGGTCACCCTCGACTTCGTCGCCGGGTTCGACATGCACTTCGGCGACGAGGGCTGGGAACGGTGCGGTGATTGCGGTGTCGGAGCCCTTACGGGTAGCAATCGACGGGGCCCACCGCTCCGACCGAGACGGCACGAAAAATGCATGCGTGGCACCTAGATGGTTGATGGCGACACGGCGAGCTTCGACGTCGACCATGTACGGCGGCAGGCCCTCTTGATCAATGGGGTCAAGGACGACTTCGAACACTTCGCCCGAGACGTTCTCAAGGCCGACCTGGCGCTTTGCCTTGTGAGGTGTGAGCGACAGCGAAGAACCGAACCACGGGCTGGTCGGTGCCTCCTCGGCGGTCGCTTCGACCCATGCTGCTGCAGCTTGGGCAAGCACCTGCTGAACTTCTTCTTCGCTCGGCGGTTCCATCGAATTTTCGTCGAGGAAGCGAGTCGTAATCGAGGCGGTACGAAAGTCGGGTTGATCGACGAGCCAGCCGTGGAGTTGGGCGGTCGTGGTGACTCCATCGATGAGGAGGTCGTCCAAGGCTTGGGTGAGTTTGGAGACCGCGAGCTCTCGGGTACCGGCGTGAACGATGAGTTTGGCGATCATCGAGTCGTAGTGCGGGGTGATCTCCGAGCCAGCTTCGATCGCTGCTTCCCAGCGGATGCCTTCAGGGACTTCGAGTTGATGGATCGTGCCGATTTGGGGTGCGTAACCGGCGAGGGGGTCCTCGGCCAGGATGCGGGCCTCAATGGCGTGGCCTTTGAGGCGGACCGCGGAGGGAACAACCGACAAGACATCGCCCACCGCCACCCGAATCATCAGTTCGACGAGGTCGAGGCCGGCGATCGCCTCGGTTACCGGGTGCTCAACTTGGAGGCGAGTGTTCATCTCCAAGAAGAAGTACTCGCCGGTGTCGTCATCGAGAATGAACTCCACCGTGCCCGCAGAGTCATAGCCACCAGACTCAGCGAGAAGTCGAGCGGATTCGGCGATTGCCTTGCGCTGCTCGGTCGACAGGTTCGGAGCTGGCGCCTCTTCTAGAAGCTTCTGGTAGCGACGCTGCACTGAGCACTCACGGGTACCGAGATGGATGACGTTGCCGTACTTATCGCCGATCACCTGCACTTCGATATGGCGAGGTCGTTCGATGTAACGCTCGACGATGACGCGGCCGTCACCGAAGGCACGCTCGGCCTCGGTCGAGGCTTCGGCGAGTGCGGTAGCGAACTCAGATTCGTCGCGGGCGATGCGGATGCCCTTTCCGCCACCTCCGGCAGAAGCCTTCACCAGAATCGGGTATCCGATACGGTCAGCGGCTTGGGCGAGTTCGGCTGGGTCTTGGGATTCGGACCAACCGGGAATCGTTGGGATACCTTCGGCCTCGGCAATGGCACGAGCTCGGATCTTCGAACCCATGTCAGCGATGATCTGTGGATCGGGGCCGATCCACGTCAACCCTGCGGCGATGCACGCTTTGGCGAAGTCGCTGTTCTCGCTCAAGAAGCCGTAGCCGGGGTGGACGGCGTCAGCCCCCGTGGAGGCGGCTGCCTCCAAGATACGCTCGGTCGAGAGGTAGGACTCTTCGAGGCTGGCCGATCCGAGCGCCACACACATGGTTGCCTCGCGAACGAACGGTGCGGTCGCGTCCGGATCGCCGTAGACGGCGACAGTCTCGTGACCAAGACCATGCGCCGTGCGGATGATTCGTCGGGCGATCTCGCCCCGGTTCGCGATCAGGATCCTCATCGGCTCACATCCGATAGACGAGGCCCGGGCCAGGGGCCGGTTCGTCATGTCGGGCAGCAAGGGCCAGTGACAGGCCCAGTGCGTCACGGGTGTGGATGGGGTCGATCAGGCCGTCGTCCCAGAGATGGCTGGTTGCGTGGTAGGGATCACTTTGGGTTTCGTATTGCTCTCGGATCGAACGACGGATCTCGGCCAGCTCTTCCTCGCTGGTTTCGGCTCCCTTGAGCCCCGCCATGCGAATGTCGGACAGCACTGTTTCAGCGGTGTCGGCGGCCA
>CAYUKM010000229.1:0-3211 GCA_964445255.1 uncultured Acidimicrobiales bacterium | reverse complement strand
TCGCCCAGGGTCGAGATCTGGACGCCCTTCGTGCCCAACTCGCCGAAGAAGTGCGCGAAGTGGTTGCCGGTGCAGAGCATGCGCTCGTCGCCGAGGGCGCGACGTCATGGGTGTTCGGAACCATCCCGACGTCAACGACGGTGACCGCCGCTGGCCAAGAGGTGGCCGCGTTTCCTGCGATCGTCGACGAGGACAAGACAGTTGCGCTCCGGTTACTGGCCGATGCTGACGCGCAATACCAGTCCATGTGGCTGGGGACGCGTCGACTGCTGCGTCTGACCATCGGAGGGGTCGCCCGCCGAATCGATGCATGTCTTGATCAGGAGGCGAACCTTGCGCTCGCTGTCGCCCCTCACGGCTCCAAGGTCGCGTGGGTGCTGGACGCGGCAGATGCGGTGTTCAACCTGCTCCTCGATGAGGCTGGCGGACCGGTATGGAACGAGGCCGAATGGGAGTTGCTCCAAGCGAAGGTTCGAGAGGAACTACCGGCGACAGTGGAGCGCCTTGGCCCGGTGGCGGCGGAGATCCTCACGAGGTCAGCTCGGCTGCGCAACGCGCTGGAAGGGCAAGCCCCCGCGGCTGTCGCTCCCGCTCGCCAGGACATGTTCGACCAGATGCAACGTCTCGTCTATGACGGCCACCTCACTGGTGTGGGTGCGCAGCGGTGGGCCGATGTGGCCCGATACCTGGAGGGGATCGAGGCCCGACTCGCGAAGCTCCCGGATCGCATCGTCCAGGACCGCCAGCTGATGAACCGAGTGCAGACACTAGAAGCCGACTTCGACACGCTCACCACAGGGCGTTCGTCACCGGAGATTGAGGATCTCAACTGGCAGCTAGAAGAGTTTCGACTCGTCAGCTTCGCCCAGCAGATCGCCGCCAAGCGACCGAGCGGCGCAGGCAAGGTGAGCGAGAACAAGATTCGAGCTGCGCTGAGGAAGATCTAGTTCCGCCGAGTTGGAGCACCGACACACCGGCGTTCGACACCAGGTGATCGATCGAGCACACCATGGCGTGCAGAGCAGCAACCGTTCTACTCATAAGGACTCTTCGGAGGGGTTGAGGTCATCGAGGTTGAGATCGTCAGGGTCGTGCTGTTCGGTTCCGTCGGCGAAACCAAGAGAAACCGCTTCAAGGAAGCCTTCGGCTCTCTCGGCCCTTGGGTAGCGAGCTACCAACGCGTGGAACGCAGCGTCGTGATGCAAGTGGACGAGGTGCGCAAGTTCGTGGACGATGACGTAGTCGAGGACCCAACGCGGCATCCCGCTCAGTCGATCCGAGATCCGAACCGATCCTTGCGATGGCGTGCATGATCCCCAGCGAAAGTTCTGGCGCGATGACCATTCGATCGAGGTCGGAGTCGGAAGCCCGTATTGCTCTGCCAGCGTTGCGGCACGCGCCTCGAGGTCGAGTGCGGTTGTCGCTCGCTTGCGCGCTAGCCGCTTCGCCAAGTCCCGAATGTGCTCGTCACGCTCTTCTGGATGCAGACCAACGGGAGTTCGGACCTCGAGGACACCGTTTACAACCTTGGCCGAAACGGTCTTCTTGCGTCGGGCGGACTCGATGATCTGTACGGGTAGGTCGACGCCGGGGATGTGCTCACGAGGTGCGGTGTAGCTCATCTACGCAACCATCCCCCGCTACAAGATGTCGGAGGATTGAGCGGATGCGAGGGACTCATCCGTGAGGAGTTCGACCCTGTCGCTGACCGAGATCGAACCGGATTCGCCGACGTCGAGCCAGAGGGCGCCCAGGTTGGGGATTCTGCCCCGACTCCCACCTTGGCGCTCCTCCAACATGTAGATGATTCCGCCGTGGGCTACGACGAGCGCCTCGTCGCCGGAGCTGAGCATCTCGACCACCTCGGCAAGTCCTACCTTCACCCGAGCCCATAGGGCCTCATCGTCCTCGTAGCCGGGTGGCCGTTTGTCTGCTTCGAGATACCCGGGGTAGTGCTCATCGATTTCTTGGCGGTTGAGGCCGCTCCACTCGCCGGCACTGCGTTCGATAAGTGCGGGTATCGGAACTACGGGCCCGATGCCCAGTGTTGTCGAGATGATGTGAGCTGTCTCAGCCGCACGGGACAACGTTGAGGCTGCGATGAGGTCGAACGTGCCCAGTGAACTTGCGGCTGCTCGGGCTTGAGCTCGGCCGAGGTCCGAAAGAGCAATGTCGGCTTGGCCCTGCCAGCGGCCCTCTGCGTTCCATTCGGATTGGCCGTGACGAACGAGCAAGATGCGAGTCATGAAACTCAAACTACACTCCTGTCATGGCAACGCTTCGTCTCTTCGCCACGGTTCGAGTGGCAGCTGGCACGGGCAAGGCCACCTTCGACGGAACAACCGTCGGTGAAGTCCTCGATGCAGCGGCTAGCGAGTACGGATCAGAGTTCGAAACGCTCGTCCCGCTCTGTCGAATTTGGGTAAATGGTCAGAGTGCAGACCGCGAAACCGCTGTCGGTTCAACCGACGAGGTGGCGCTGCTGCCTCCCGTGTCTGGCGGTTAAGGCGCGATTCGCGCTTCGGGATGGATGCCAAGGCTCACAATCCATGTACCCGCCGCCGACTAGGTTTTGTAGGCAACGCAAACGAGGTTCCTCATGACGCCCGAAATCAGTGTGGTTACCGACCCCAGTTTCACTTCCGAGTTGGACGCCCGCCCGCTGGACGAGCTTCGCGTGATGCGATCACGCTGCCAGGAACTGGAGAACAGTCTGTCGTATGTGCGACGCATGATCCAGGGACGGTTCGACATCATCGGTGGCGAACTGCAACGACGTCGTGACGGCGGCGGGGCTGGCGACACGGGCGAACTGATCGGCCGACTTCCCGACATCCTGGCGGAAGGTTCACGTACCTCTGGCGACCCTGCATCGGTACGACCACCGAGCTCCCTCGAGCCAGATACTGCCGTTATCGCCCAGCTTGAGGCACGCCTCGACGGGGTCATCAGCGCCGAGCAGCTTGGAAACGTAACCGCCATGGGCGACGAAGCGATCGTGGATGCGATGGCAGCTATGAAGGATCTCGAAGACGAAGTGTCCAGCAACCGCAGGACCATGCACGGTGTGATCGACGCCGTTCAGGCCGAGGTCATTCGGCGCTACTCGTCCGGTGAGGCCACCGTAGATGGCCTGTTGCCCTCCTAGTTGAAGACTCGAGCCGCCTATCGGAGTCGAACCGATGACCTACGCTTTACAAGAGCGTTGCTC
>CAYUKM010000228.1:0-3217 GCA_964445255.1 uncultured Acidimicrobiales bacterium | reverse complement strand
ATGGCTGTACCAGAAACAGCTGTGTTACCAATTACACCATCCCCGAAGGACTTAAGAAGCGTAGCGAAATTCGGCGGTTTCTCCCACCCGGGGCTGGTCAGGTGACGACGACTTTCGGCACACGAAGTGTGTCTTGGTTCGGTCGGTCTTGCGTATGTGGTCTTCGACGTTTGCGAATCCGGCATCGGCTAGGTGTTCGAGCGTGCGCTCGGTTCCCCAAGCGGTCGGAGTCCCTCACCACCTCCGCATCCGCTGCGAGGAAGGTCAGGTTCGAGAGGCCAGCCTCGCTTGCGGCGTTGGCGTCGGCCAGCTGAACTGTTTCGCCTTGGTCTCTTATCCATTGCTTCCCCCGTCGTTGGTGGAACGACTTAGAGGAGCTTGGGCTAACGTGCGCTAGGCCGATTTGGTTGCGTTAGGCAGCGGTGAGTGCTGTGGTCGCCGGTGGGTAGCCAGCGGCAAGGAAGTTCGCGTGATCCGCTAGTTCCGACAGGCAGGTGAGCCACCATTCCGAGCTGACCGAGCGTCCAGCGGGGATGGACTCGAGCATGTCGTCCACGGTTAATTCCAAGCCCAAATCTCGGCCCTTGCCGAGGTTGCGGATATCGAGGAGTCGGTCGACGATCTCGCTACGACTCATTGTCGGGCCAGGGATCTCCTCAAGCAGCTTTACGGTGCAATCTTGGAGATCGGTGTGGAGGTTAGGGGATGTCACGGCTATCACATTTGAGGTTCGGCAGCGGGCTACGGGAGTTGAGCACTCCGAGTAGAAATCTGGAAGTGGAGATCAATGTGTGGCTTCCAAGGTACGTGACCGATATCTCCTTTCATGTAGGTCTTTTTGCTCCTAAATCGGAGGTACGAATGTGTCGTTACTTCGATTGTGAAAACTCGAACATTCTGTCCACGCGTCGCCATCGGGTCGGTCGTCGCACTTCTCGGTTTGACGCTAGGCGCGGCCCCGGTTGCTGCGCAGGCGAGCCTGACGTGTGATGGCCATGCCGCCACAATCGTTGGCACCAACGGAAATGACGTAATCGTTGGTACCCGCGGAAATGACGTGATTGTGGCACTTGGCGGCGACGATGTGGTTCGCGGTGGCTCTGGCGATGACATCATCTGTGGCGGAGACGGTGCGGACACAATCACCGGTGACCGTGGACATGACGTGCTCTACGGCGAACGCGGCAAGGACACCATCGAAGGCAGTCGAGGTCAGGACACGATTTATGGCGGCAACGGAGCCGACATTCTCGCCGGGGGTAACGGAGCCGATGAGATCTTCGGAAACCGCGGCGCTGACTTCCTGAACGGCAACCGCGGCGCCGACGTGCTGCGCGGCGGCCAGCACGACGACCAGATCCGCGGCGGCCTCCAAGAAGACACGATCCTCGGCGGCGATGGTGTCGATGCTTGCGACGGCGAGATCCAGAACACGTGCGAAGGCGACGGCGTAACCGCCCCAGCACCTGCCGCTCCTACTCCAGCGCCTACGACCACCACACCTCCTCCGTCGTCGTCGCTGAGCTCAACGGTCGGATGTAGTCAAGCGGACTTCGTTGCCTACTATCAGCCATTGATTGGCCAGCAGAGCCAATCGACCGTCGGTGAAGTCCGTGCGGAGCTGCTCAACCTCATCAACGAGACCCGCAGCTTCTGTGGCCTGAACCCGCTCTCGGTGCACACGTTCGCTCAGAACTCGGCACAGGGTTGGAATGACGTCCTCCGTGCTGACAAAGATGCCGGTGTTCCCGGATGGTTCCGCCATGGCACCACCTTCGGCGACATCTTCAGCGTCCAGAACGGTCTTGCGACCGTCGGCGAGAACCTCGGCTTCAGCAGTGCAACGACCGACGTAACGTCGATTCACTTGCTGCTCATCGAGTCGGGTGGCCACTTGTGCAACATCATCAACCCGGAGTTCGACTACGTCGGAATCGGAGCAGACACCTTCACGGGCTCGTTCTCGAACGGTGGTCGCGGCATGATCATCACCGAGCAGTTCGCTGGTGACTTCTCGCCATCGACGCCAAACGTGGCGACCTTTATCGCCGAAGACGACTTCGGCAACTCGGGCAACACCAACACCTGGTCCTGCTTCTAGAGTCGCCCGCCGCGTTTACAACGAGGTGAACCTCGGTTCACGTCCGCAACTAGCGCAAAACGAAGAAAGCCGCAGCGAATGCTGCGGCCTACTTCTTTGTCGGGGAGGGGAGATTCGAACTCCCGATCTCCTGTTCCCAAAACAGGCGCCTTAGCCAGACTAGGCCACTCCCCGGACCGCCTAAAGGTTAGCGGGTAATCAGCGATTTGAGTGCTCAGTATCGAAGGTTTGCTGGCCGATAGGACCCTGATGTCTGACCTAACAGAGCTCGACCAGGCCTTTGCCGAAGTGGAGCAGCGACGCGCCAAGGCTCATAGCCATGAGCAGGCCAGCCGAAACCTCTGGCTGGCCCATCATTGGCCGCATCGGTACGAGCGTTGCACCGTGATCGGTGGACGCCATGTTTGCCGTCGCTGCCTCTGGTTCTACGTCACGGCCTTTCTCACGCTCGCTGCGGCTCCGTTCGGGGTTTCGCCGTGGCCTGCAGCGTGGGACGTTCCGGTGCTCTGGCTGCTAGCTCTGCCGGCCACGGTCGATTTCGTGGCCGGCGAGTTTGGCTGGTGGCGCTACGACGCTCGACGCCAGATCATCGTCACCTTCATCCTTGGACTGGCCGTAGGACGCGGGTTCTATGCAGAACTGTCGGACTCAGGCAGCTGGACCTTCTGGGGTCCGGTGCTCGTCTATGGATCAATCTGGTTCTTCGTGGCCGTCGCACAATGGATGCGCAAGCGCGGTCAATACCGCGAAGACCACGAACATCCGCACGCTGCCTAGCGCGGTTTAGGTGAGTGCGCCTTCGACGCGCTCGGTTGCCTCGTCTTCGGAGATCTCCAAAGCGAAGCTCAACTCGCTGACGAGCACACCGCGTGCCTTAGTGAACAGCGACTTCTCACCAGCGGAGAGGCCCTTGTCGGCTTCGCGGAGCGCAAGGTTACGGACGACCTCGGCTACCTGATAGACGTCGCCAGACTTCAGCTTCTCTTGGTGGTTCTTGAAGCGACGGCTCCAGTTAGGCGGTTCGCGAATCCCACGCTTTTGCAGTACCTCAAAGAGGTCCTCGACGTCTTCGGTGCTGATCGGCCAGCGCATGCCGACCTCTTCGACGTTGTCGAC
>CAYUKM010000227.1:0-3356 GCA_964445255.1 uncultured Acidimicrobiales bacterium | reverse complement strand
CGGTGATCTTGATGATGCCACGGGCTTCGGCGGCGGTGACGAAGCTGTTGAAGTTGCGGTAGCCAAGGGCGCGTTCGTTGAAATCGCCGTCGCGTTTGCGCAGCGCGGTCTTCAGCCCGGTGAGTGGAATGGGCCCACTTTCTTTCACGAGCGCCGAGAGCAGTGCATCAACTTCTGCTGCATTCGAGCCCGAGAGTACGACCTCAGGGTCACCCGTCCCGGTGAGCTCGATCTGGCCCTTGTCGGCCAAGTCAGCAAGCAGCGCGCCGAAGGTTCTAAACCCGAGCTCGGCTTCGGAAAACGTCGGATCCTTGCGCAGTAGCGCTCGCTTCAGACGTGACGACCGGACAGTACCCGAGGCTGCGCTCAACCCGGCGAGGGTGCTGGTAACGATGCTGATATCAGTGTTCGTCGTTGGGCCGTCGTCTTCGGCCTTCGACCTGCCCTTCTTCTTGGTTGGCTCATCGTCGGACACGAGGTTGTCGTAGAACATGAACTCATCGCACGCTGGCGGCAATAGCTTTGACGTGCTTTTGCGAATTCCGACGCCGATTACCTGTCGGTCGAGTTCGCGCAGCTTTTGGACGAGTGGACTGAGGTCGCTGTCGCCCGTGCAGATCACGAATGTTGAGATGTAACTACGGTCGAGCGCGAGCTCGATCGCATCGATTGCCAACTTGATATCGGCTGCGTTCTTGCGGCTACCCCCCATCTTCTGCGGGATATCGACCAGCTCTACCTGATGACGGGTGAGCATGCGCCGATCGCTGTCGAAGTACGACCAATCGGCGTAGGCCTTGCGGTGAATCACTCGTCCTCGTTCGGCGAGGGCATCGGCTACCGGGCCGAAGTTGAAGTCAGCCCCAAGGTTGTCACGAGAGCCGATCGCCAAGTTCTCGTAGTCGAGAAAGACGGCGATGCGCGGTTCGGTTTCGTCAGCGGCCATGCCCCACCCTTCCAGACCAGCCACTGTGACGCGGTCACTGGGAGTAATTTATCTCTGGGCGAAGAGCCGTTCGATGAGCCGATACTCGCTGAGCGACAGCGTCCCGGTCAGATCGACGTCGACATTGTTCGAGTAGATCATGTCGATCGCCTGATCGACCGACGCTGCGGCGATCTGGACACGGCCGTCTCGTTCGATCCGCTGCACCACTTGCAAAAGGTGCGACTCGAGAAAGGCCTCGCCATTGGCGTTCATCGTGGCGGCTTCCATCGGTGCGCCGTCACTGAAGACGATCATCACCTTTCGAGGCTCCGGGCGAGCGAGCAACCGCTGGTACGCCCAGACGATCGCTTCACCATCAATGCCTTCTCGGAAGTGTTGGGTGCGCATCATGGCCGCCACCGAACGGCGCGACCGCTTCCACGGGGTGTCGGCGTCTTTGTAGATGATGTGGCTGCGTTCAGCGAGACGACCGGGTGCTTCGGGTTCGCCAGCCCGGCGCCATTCGCGCAACGACTCTCCCCCATTCCAGGCGTTGGTAGTGAAACCGAGAATCTCACTTGTAGCCCCGGCAAGATCGAGTGCTCTGGCCAGCGTGTCCACCAGCACGGTCACCGACTGATGACGTTGTCGCTTCATCGATCCGGAGTTGTCGATGAGAAAGCTCACCACCGCGGGAGCGACAGGCCGGAAGCGCTGCTTTCGAAACACGTGGTGGTTCGTTGGGTTAGCCACGATCTGACCGAGGCTCGCCGGGTCGAGAAAGCCCTCCTCTTCCCCCGACCTCCAACCATCCTCGGAAAGATCGAAGAGAAGCCGCTGGAGACGTCTGGCCAGCGTGAAAGCGCTGACCGATTGCGCCGCGATCTGCTCATCGAGCTCGACCCGCAGTTCCCGAAGCCGGTCTTGCGGGTAGAGGTCTCGGCCCTGAAGTTCGACATCATGAGCGGTGGTGAAGACGTGATATCCGCCGACCGATTCGAGTTCCTCACGATCGCTACCAGCAGCTGACGACTCGATACCGGGCATCGCTTGTTCACCGTCATCGTCTTCACCCTCTCCCCATTCGGGAGGCACGAAAAGCGCTGCCGCACTCCGTTGCGCGTCGGCGTTGACCTCCGCCGACGACTCGGTCACCATGTCCGATATCGCGTGAGCCATGGACAGCGCCGGCTCGATGCACGCCCGCTGATCGTGACGATGCTCGCGCAGTCCCTTCAACGAGGCGCCGATGATCGGAGAGATGAGTGCACGGGTGCTCTCGATTCGATCCTCGATCAGTTCGTCATGGATTGGGGTGACCAGCCGCGATCGAACCATGTGCATGACCGTGAACAACAGCATCCCGATAGCGGTCGACGAGAGCTCTTCTCTCGCGCACCACGCCCGGAAGGCCTGGTCGATGTTTTTCCGAGCGCCTTCAAAGGAAGCTGGCACCAGCGACTCGCACCGGATCTGTTCGACCATGTCGTACACGAGTCGCGCAATGACGTCGGTGGGCTCATGTTCAGTGAACAGCGCAGCGTCGGAGTGCCGCAGCCGTACGGCGAGCGCGTCGTACACGCCACGTTCAACCACCTCATTGACGATCGCTCCGCCCTCACCGACGGCGGGTTGGAGATAGGGCGTCGATACACCCATGGCTCGCTCGTCTACCCGAAGCTGGTGAGCTCGGTATTCCGCGGTCGGCCGTTGGCCCAGTGCCCGGATCACCGCAGCGCCGTTTCGCTCGCTTCGGCGGGAGTCCGCGGTCGTCATCTCAGCTCAACTCGGTATCGAACGCTCGCTGGAAGTACTCGGCGACCAAGGGCTGCTCGGCCTCATCACACTTGTTCAAGAAGGCCAGGCGCAGCGCGGTGGAAACATTGCCGAAGATGGCGACGTTCTCGGCCCAGGAGATAACGGTCCGCGGCGACATCACCGTCGAAAGATCGCCGGCGGCGAAACCGTCCCGGGTCAATCCGGCTACGGCGATCATCTTGTCGACGATGGTGCGATCGGCATCGGGCACCTGCGCGAGAACGATCTCCGCCTCCTTCTCCGGCGCCAGATAGTTGAGCGTGGCGACGACATTGAAGCGATCGATCTGGGCCTGGTTGAGCAACTGTGTGCCGTGATAAAGCCCGGTCAGGTTCCCCAGCCCAACGGTGTTTGCAGTGGCGAACAACCGGAACGATGGGTGCGGGATAATCACGCGGTTCTGATCGAGCAAGGTCAGCCGACCGTCCTTCTCGAGCACCCGCTGGATCACGAACATGACGTCGGGCCGGCCCGCGTCGAACTCATCGAAGATCAAGGCGACAGGGTTCTGCAACGCCCACGGCAACATGCCCTCGACGAACTCGGTGACCTGCGCGCCGTCACGAACCACGATGGCGTCGCGTCCAATGAGGTCGGACCGAGTGATGTG
>CAYUKM010000226.1:0-3394 GCA_964445255.1 uncultured Acidimicrobiales bacterium | reverse complement strand
AGTGGGAGGAAGATTGCGAGTGTGAGGCCCCAGTCCTCGAAGAATTCCATGGTGCGTTATCCCTGATTTCCCTGATTGCTTGAACGATTAAATAAGAACGATGAAGACGCCGGCGAGAATCGTGGCGCCCGCGAATAGCAGCGCTGCATACTGCTGGACCTTGCCGGTCTGCAGTCTGCGGAGCTCCTGGCCGCTGTTGGAGGAAAGCTTGCCGGAACCGTTGACGGTTCCTTCGATCAACCCTTGATCGATGTAGCGGTAGATGCCCTTGCCCGCCGCAACCGAGCTGCGGCCAGCGGTGTTGACGACCTCGTCGAGACCCTTCTGGTTGAACCAGTAGGCAGCCTTCGCGATCGGGCCCTTAACGCCCGCGACGATGACGTCCTCGTAGAGATGGTCGAGGTAGTACTTATTCACGAGCAGTTGATGCCCAGCCTTGGCCAGCCCGGAGCGTTCGGTAAGACCGTTCGGAAGAGCAGTGAGCTTCTCCCCAGTTGACTTGGCCAAATTGTCGACCTTGATGAAGTAGTACCGGTAGGCAATGGCCGGGCCGATCAAACCGATCAGGCTCGCCACGATGGCCAGAGTCCAGCTAGGGACCGAATGGCCAATCGACGGGAAGTATGCGGCCGATGGCTCGTAGAAGTGCAGGATGCGCTCTTGCCAGACGACTGGGTCCTTTGCGCTTCCGACGAGGAAGCCAGGTGGAAGGTTCAACAGGCCGCCACCGATAGCAACGACAGATAGGATCTTCAATGGCCACAAGATTCGCGGACCGGACTCGTGCGGCTCGCCGTGGCCGCGGAACTCGCCGTAGAAGGTGAGGTAGATAGCTCGGGTCATGTAACCGCCGGTGAGGGCAGCGCCGATAAGGCCCATGATCAAGAAGAAGTGATAGCTGCCGTTCGATTCGCCAGTGCCGACACCGAAACCGCCGGTGCCGACGAGGATTTCATCCTTAGACCAGAACCCGGCGGTTGGGAAGATGCCCATGAGGGCGATCGAGCAGATGATGAACGTCTTGTGGGTGGTTGGCATCCACTTGCGGAGGCCGCCCATGTCCTTCTTCATGTCGAAGCTGTGCACGCCGTGTGCGACCGAGCCAGCGCCGAGGAAAAGACCGGCCTTGAAGAAGGCGTGGGTGAAGAGGTGGAAGATCGCAGCGGTCCATGCGCCGACGCCGAGCGCGAGGATCATGTAGCCGAGCTGAGACACCGTCGAGTAGGCGAGCACCTTCTTGATGTCGTTCTGCACGAACGCCACCAAACCGGCGAACACGATCGTGATCGAGCCGAGCAGCGCGAGACCATTGATCGACGAATCGGCGATGCCGTAGCCGAAGAAGAAGACCGGGTAGATACGAGCGACGAGGAACACGCCTGCGACCACGAGCGTCGCGGCGTGAATGAGCGCCGACACGGGCGTGGGGCCAGCCATCGCGTCGGGCAGCCAGGTGTGCAACACGAATTGCCCCGACTTACTCATGATCGCTGCGGTGAGCGAAATAGACGCCCACGTGAGTGCCGTTTGGCTGATCTCGCCATTGATAGCCATCTCATTGATCGTGATGATGTCGAAGGTGCCACCGGCGGAGAAGTACAAGATGATAATGCCGACAAGCAGGCCGACGTCACCTACGCGGTTGGTGAGGAACGCCTTTAAGGCCGCGTCGGAATTCGGTTGGTCCTCCCACCAATGGCCGATCAGCGAGAACGAACACAAGCCCACCAGCTCCCACGCCACCAGTGCCTGAAGGAGATTCGGTGAGATCACATAGGCAAGCATCGACGCGGTGAACAACGACAAGAACGCGAAGTAGTGGGTATAGCGCCGATCGCCAGCGACGTAGTCAGTCGAATAGATGTGGACCAACAACGACACCGCGGTGACGACGAACAACATGATCACCGACGGGCCGTCGGCCAGTGTTCCTGTACCGATCGGGATTCCGCCGTTTTCGAACCAATCGATAACGCGGAGGACGCCTACCGAGCCAAAGACTTCGATTTCGCCGGGAGGAGCGTCGACCACGAGCTGCACCGTGTCTTGGACGCCATCGACGATGATCGTGCGTCCCTCGTCGGCTGCGGCACCCAGTTCGAGCTCGTCGCCCTCGAAGCCTTGGGGGGCTTCAAGGTCGATCTGTCCGACACGAGCCGAGAAAAGCTCGCCCTCGAAGTTGTCGCGATGGTCCCACCAGGAAATGTTGGTGAGCGCGGCCAAGAGCAGCGCAATGCCGACCGCGGTGATGCCGATCTCGGCGCCACCGAACTTCAGGCGCTTGCCGAAGAACAAAATGAGGAAGAAGCTGACCGCTGGAATCGCGGGGATGAGCCACACGTTGTTCAAGAACAAGCCCCCGTCTCGGGTGAATGACCCGAGAGGTACTGCGTCTACGGCAAAGAGAAGATCCATTTAACGCCTAACCCTTCAACAAATCGACTTCGGAGAAGTCGATGCTTCGTCGGTTGCGGTACATCAAGAGCACCATGGCCAGGCCAACGCCGACCTCCGCGGCGGCGACGGCGATTACGAACACGGCGAACACGTCGCCCTGGATGTTGTCCTGGAAGGCTCCGAAGGCGACCAGGTTGATGTTGACGGCGTTGAGGATCAATTCGACCGACATCAGCACCATCACACCGTTGCGGCGGGTCAGCACGCCGTACACGCCCATGCAGAACAGCGCTGCGGCGAGTAGGAGGAACTGGTTCAGAAACATTCGAGTACCTACTCTTTCCGGGCCACAACGACGGCGCCGATCAAGGCTGCGAGCAGCAGCACGGACACGGCTTCGAAGGGAACGATGTACTGGCTGAAGATGGCGTCGGCGATCTGCTTGTTGTTTCCGAAGACCTCGGCCCCAGGTACGCGGCGCTGGACTTGGGGGTCGAGGTTGTCGAATTGGGCCTGAGTGATCGTGATCGTGCCCTCAAGGTTGACGATGCCGAGGGCCTCGATAACCGGTGTTGGGAGCTCGCTCACCGCAACGGTGGTTGGCACGTATTCGACCGGTTCAGGATCGCCGAAGACGAGTTCTTCGTTGCCGAACGTGTCGACGAGAGCAAACGACATCACGACCATGAGCAGCACGCCAACGAGGGCGCCCATCGAACGGCGCTCTTTTTGGACCGAGTCATCGTCGCCCAGTTGCGCTTTGGTCAACATGATGCCGAACAAGAACAGCACGATGATCGCGCCGATGTAGACCAGGATCTGGGTAGCGCCGACGAAGTCGGATCCGAGCAGAATGAACAGCGCGGCAGCACCGGCAAGAACGATCACCAGATACAGCGCTGCGTGAACCACATTGCCGGTGGTAACGACCTTGAAGGCCGAGAACAACATGATCGCGGCAATGATCGCCCACGCAATGTTTTGCGCGACGTCGAAC
>CAYUKM010000225.1:0-3425 GCA_964445255.1 uncultured Acidimicrobiales bacterium | reverse complement strand
CGCGGTTGCCCAAAGTTCCAGGATCGCTACGGCGAGGACGCTCGACGCTTCGCAAACTCTGACCCGGTCCAGCGGTACCGGGGGATCAACGTCATGGTTGTTACCGAAGGCGATATCAAAGTCGGCGACACGATCACCAAACTTAACGAGGCAGGAAACGGCTCGTTCCCACCTGCGTAGCCAACCAAGATTTGTACGTGATTTCAGACCTATACGGTCAGTTTTTACGTACAAATCTCTGTTCGGCCCTCAATCCCTGGTGAGGACGACCATGTCCTGCCAGTGCCAGGCATCGGGTACCTGACCGCTCCACTTCCCCGGCGACATGTGCGCCAAAGTCAAGCCTGCGTCTGCGATAAGCCCGCGTAGGTCGTCCTCCACGTAAGCCACTGCGCCCTCGGGGATCTCGTCGTTGTCGATGCGGGCACCGTGGACGTGGAATGGGAACGGCCGGTGCGATGTACCTGCGTCGATTCCGCGGATCGAGGTTTCGTTGAGCACGAAGAACGATGCCAGGACTTCGCCACCAGGTTTAAGTGTTCGCCGAAGGAAGTCCAATAGCGGTCCCATGTCGGCGGGCAGGATGTGGGTGAACACAGAGAAGAGGAAGCTCACGTCAAATGCCTCGCCGAGATCGAGCTGTTCGAGCGTCGGTGACATGTCCGTTCCGCCGCTGTTGTACATCGTCGAGTGGATGTTGACGTGATGGAACTCGAAGTTCGGTTGAGGGTGCAGTTCGTTGAGGTAGTCGATCGCTGCCGCGTCGACGTCGACTCCCACATAGCTCCCCTCTGAGCTAAGGAAGGCCGTCATGGGGATGGTCAGTCGACCGAGCCCGCAGCCGTAGTCCAGCACTCGGTTGCCTGGGCTAATGTCAGTCAATCGAAGCAGATGACGGAAGTTTCGCATTGAAGACTTCACGAACTGCTCGCGGCTCTCGAACGGACCCGATTGACGCAATCGCTCGACCGACGGGAGTGGAACGTCGTCGAGGGTCTTGAGCTGTGACCGCACTCGCTTCATGACGGCACGAGTCTCGTCTTGGTCTCGCAGCTCTCGTTTCATCGCCCGCTCACCCTATCTCCGGGTGCTGGTTCGGTACGGCTAGCGAGTGTGCGTCCCGCCGCGTCGCGGCATGCGGTGATGGCTAGTCTTGGAGCTGGCGGCCAACTTCCCAAGGAGAAATCATGGATGACCTCGTAGGTACCGTCGCAGAAAAAGCTGGCATTGATGAGATGAAAGCCAAGCTCGCTGTTCTGGCAGTGCTCGAAAAGATCGACGGTGTACTTCCCGGCCCGATCGCCGACCAGGTGAAGGGCGCCCTCGGCGTTGACGCTGGCGGCATGGCAGAGAGCGCTGCGGACGCAGCCGGCCTTGGAGGCATCGCAGATGCTGCCAAGGGTCTCCTCGGTGGCGGAGATGACGACGAAGACGATGGCGGCGGCCTCGGCGGAATCGCCAAGGGTCTGCTCGGCTAGGGGTCTCCCTATCGACGTTCCAGCGAGAAGATGCTGGAATAGAAGCACTCAATCTGGAGGCGCTTCACATGACATCAAGTCGACCATCGGCTTTCGCTGACGAACTGTCGAGCTTTATGGCGGGATTGCGAAAGCGTAACCCCGGAGAGCCTGAGTTTCATCAGGCGGTCCAAGAGGTTGCCGAAACGCTTATCCCCTACATCTCGCGGCACACGCAGTATCAAGACGCTCGGATCCTCGAACGAATGACCGAGCCGGACAGGGTCGTCATCTTTCGAGTCACGTGGGAAGACGACGCTGGCAACGTACGAGTGAATCGCGCGTGGCGGGTGCAGTTCAACAACTCGATCGGCCCCTACAAAGGTGGCCTTCGCTTCCACCCAGAGGTGACGCTGTCGGTCTTGAAGTTCCTCGGCTTCGAGCAGACATTCAAGAACAGCTTGACCACGCTCCCAATGGGAGGCGCCAAAGGGGGCGCGAATTTCAATCCGAAGGGAAAGTCGGACCGTGAAGTCATGCGCTTTTCCCAGTCCCTGATGACTGAGCTGCACCGTCATATCGGCGAGGACGTCGACATTCCAGCTGGCGACATCGGTGTCGGTGCACGAGAGATCAGCTACCTGTTCGGACAGTACAAGCGGCTCGCCAATCGATTCACCGGTGCTATCACTGGGAAGGGCCTCGCCTTTGGCGGCAGCCTCATCCGAACGGAGGCCACCGGGTACGGCGCTGTCTACTTTATGAACGACATGCTCGCCCAGGCCGGACACACCATTGAGGGAAAGCGGGCGTTGGTCTCCGGGTCAGGAAACGTTGCGCTCTATGCAATAGAGAAACTCAATGAGCTCGGCGCTACGCCAATCACCGCTTCAGACTCCTCGGGGTTCATCCACGACCCAAATGGGATAACCGGGGATCGCCTGCTGTGGCTGAAGGACCTCAAGGAGGTGCGGCGAGGGCGGATCAAGGAGTACGCCGACGAGTTTGGCTGTGAGTACGTTGCTGGCCAATCCCCCTGGAACGTACCTGGGGAGCTGGTCTTCCCCTGCGCTACCCAGAACGAGCTCGATGCAACTCATGCATCGCAGCTCATCGCGAACGGCGCGTTGGCGGTCGCTGAAGGAGCCAACATGCCAACCACAATCGACGCCGTCCATGACCTGCAATCCGCGGAGGTGCTCTTTGCGCCGGGGAAGGCAGCAAACGCAGGCGGCGTCGCCGTCTCTGGGCTGGAGCAAAGTCAAAACTCACAGCGCTTGTCATGGTCCCGAGACGAGGTCGATCAGAAGTTACGGGCCATCATGACCGAAATTCACGAACAGTGTGTTGCCCACAGCCCACAAGAGGACCCAGTCGACTATGTGGCCGGGGCCAACATCGCGGGCTTTACGAAAGTGGCCGATGCCATGTTGGCCTACGGCTATGTCTAATCAGCGCGAGTTGCGAACGGAGGCGTAGAGGGCCACGCCAGCCCCGCAAAGCACGACTCCAGCGATGAGGAGCAACCCGGCACCGATGGACGCATCAGTTGCTGCTGCTGCGAGCAGTCCGACTGCGAAAAGGAGCACCCCCACAGCGATCGAGCCCTTTGCCACGGTTGCCAGCTTCGGCAGTTGCGGTTCGTCGCGAGCGAACTGTGCCCACCCAGCAATCAGCAATCCAATCACGACCGGGACAACGAACAACGAAAGCCCAAGCAACGTCTGACCGGACTCGCCTTCCAGCTGATCCTCGCCGACGATCAACGCCACGATGATCCACACAAAGAAACCGGACACCGGCGCCGACAACGCGACGAGAAACCCAATGTCACGAAGAATCCGCCGAGGCGAACGCCCCCGAACGGGAGGCGCAGAAGGAGGAGGTGGCATGTCCAAGGTCATCGCAACTCGGGTGCCGCGGTCGGTTCCATCTGTGCACTATCGCGCGTTCGTCCAAGGAACGTAG
>CAYUKM010000224.1:0-3519 GCA_964445255.1 uncultured Acidimicrobiales bacterium | reverse complement strand
CGACGTCTTCGGTGCTGATCGGCCAGCGCATGCCGACCTCTTCGACGTTGTCGACCGGGACCGACAGGGTCATCTCGCCGTGAGCCATCTCGAGAACGAGATACTCCTTCTTCTCGCCGAAGGCTTTACGCATCTCTTTCTTCGTCACCACGGCTGCGCCATGGTGCGGATATACGACGCGATCACCAACATCAAACATGTATTAAAGACCTCTTGTGCAAAGACGTGGGGGCTGTTAAGGCCAAGGATGCCAGGACTTTGTAACAATGCCAATGCCGAGCGGGGGATTTATCACCGAATGTGGTGGGATTTTCGCGCAGCGAGGCGATTAGCCCAGTCCGAGCGATGTTCGGGTCCGCGCGCCGGACTCAGCGAGCAGCGCGAGGTCGAACTCACCGATGGTTGGCGGTGAGTCGGTAGGGATGACCTGCCAGGTGTTTCGGTTGTCGACCCAGGTCGGGTTGGCGATCACTTCGGTCACCCTCAGGACACCGTCGTTGCGCTCGACGACGAAGTCGAGGAGCACACCGTCTTGGCTGTCGAGGGGACATGCGGTGGGACACTCGGGGATGCCCTGGGCCTGGTTCGAGAGCAGATTGCCGAGCCCGTAGGCGATGTATTCGCCGTTGATCTCAACTACTTCCTGGGGCACGTGGGCGTGGTGGCCGAGGATCAGGTCGATATCAGGTGAGGCGAGCAGGCGGGGTCCGAGGTCGGCTTGGAATTCGTCGATCTCGTTCTGGAATTCGGTGCCCCAGTGCATGCTGAGGATGATGAACTCACTGCCGAGGGCCCGTTGGCGGGCGGCCTCAGCAAATATCTGGGCCTCGTCGATCTGGTTGACGCGGTCCTGGGGAACCTCACCAGGCGCTCGACCGTTGAGCCCGAAGGTGTAGCTCATATGTCCAACGATGTTGCCAAGGACATTGAACTGCCAGGCCTGCGCTGCTTGCTCAGGTGTGTTGGCGATGCCGACGTGCGACAAGCTCACCCGTTGCAGCTGCTCGACGGTTGAGATGACGCTGGCTTCACCAGAATCCCACGAGTGGTTTGAGGCCAGTGAGCAGGTGTCGAACCCGGCCCCGACGAGCGCGTCGGCCAATTCCATCGGCGCTCGAAACACCCCGTCGAAGGACAGGTCTTCATTGTTGGAAGACAAGGGAACCTCAAGGTGGCAGATCGCGAAGTCTCGACTGGCGATCAGATTCTGGACTGGTGCGAAAAGGGGAGTGAAGTCGTAGGTGGTGTCGCCGGTCTGCGCCGCCTCGGCAACTCGTTCGTGGATCAAGATATCGCCCGAGGCTGAGATCGTAAAACGGTCGGCAGCGGGTTCACCGGTGCCGTCGGCCTGTCCGGGTACTGCGCCATCACCTTCGACGGCCGGTTCGATGTCTCCCATCGCTTCGCTCTGAACCGACGCTGCTTCGAGCGCATCGCTATCGAGCCCGGCAGAGGCAACGCGGCTTCCGCCATCGTCACCAAAGGACAGAAACAGAGATACGGCACCGAGCGCGAAGAGGCCCAAGGTCAGCGTCCACATGAAGTTGTCACCATTTCGCCCGGAACGCTTTTCGGTCATGCGAAGTTAGAAGTTATCGCTACTCCCGGGCTAACACCCGATACGTTGCCGTCACGATTGCGAACCTCGGTGCCGTTCACGTAGACGAATTCCACGCCCCGTGACTCTTGCGCCGGGTTCTCGATGGTGGATTGGTCGATGATCGTCGTCGCATCGAAGACGGTGATGTCGGCATCTGCGCCGATCTGCAAGCGTCCCTTTCGGGCCATCTGATCCGAACCGATCGATGTGAGGTTGGCTGGCCGAATGGTGAGCATCGCGAGCGCATCGACGAGCGAGATCAGCCCCCGATTGCGGGAGAACTCACCGATCGTGCGACAGAAGGCGCCGGTCGACCGTGGGTGGTTGTTGTGCGGACGTTCCAGGATCGCGTCGGAACCGATCATCATGAACGGTGCTTGCACGCCGAGCTCGAGATCCGATCGAGGGATGGCGTAAGCCGCCGTGAGCGCGTTTTGTGACAGCGCATCGCTGTAGGTCTCTTCGGTGAGCCGCACGTTGGTGCCCGCGACCTGAAGGTCTTCGAACGACAAGCCGTACTTTTCTTCCCAGCCCACGAACCGGCTCGTTCCGAGATAGGTCGCCCAGAACTCGTAGGGGTACATGCACGACGACATCGACAAGCCGCCATCGATCGCAGCGGAGAGTTCGCCGAGCGCTTCGGCCATGCGGGTGGTGCCACCGGTCGAGTTCAAGTGTTCGACGTGTACGTGGCAGCCGGTGGTATCTGCGACGTCGATCAGTTCTCGAATCGCTTGGGCCTGAAGTTCGGTATTGGTGGTGTCGCTGAACCGAGCGTGAACGCACAGCGGCACGCTGAGCGACGCGGCCATACGTCCCATGTCGAGTAGTTCGTTCTCGCTGACGCCTGGGGCGTATTCGGGCTGGGCGTGGATTCCCAGGTAGCCGGCCCGAACCTCGGTCTCGACGATTTGGGAGATGGCGGTGATGTCGGTAGCGGATGCAGCCTCGTCGGGAACGAAGCCAACCTGTTGGCGAGCCCACGAGTTGTGGACCGCGCCGCCGAAGTTGATCGGTACCCCTGTGAAATTCCAGTCGGAGTAGAAGCGCTCGGCGGTGAAGCGCAGGCCGTGCATGCCGAGGTTGGTGGTCACGCCGTCGGCGATCTTCCACCATTCGCCATAGCCGTTGGGCTGGTAGCTCAAGATATCGATGAAGCCGGGGGAGACGACCAAGCCAGTCACATCAACGCTACGACCCGCCGCGATTGGTTGGTCGCTGATCTCGACGATGGTCGAGCCGATCATCGCGATGTTGCCGATGCGATCGAAACCGGTCTCGGGGTCGATGATGCGCCCGCCGGTAAGGACAACGTCGGCTTGTTGGCCGGGTTGCAGCCGGGCGCTTGCGTCGAGGACCGGAGCCTCAAAGGGGCCCGCAGCCTCAGGGGCAGCCGCGAACTCTTCGGCTGGAGCGGTGTTGATTGGTTGCCCGGTCACCGCGTCGACCGTCGCGTTGTCGGCCGGGTCGGCGGGACGTGGAGTTGTGGTGACGACGGAGTCCGCCTTGTCGAGGTGGCGAATGCTGGCGGCCGACAGGATGCTGAAGCCAACACCGAAGACCACCTTGCGGCGATCGATGATGTAGTTCATCGGAGCGTTGGGATCCGGTGGTGTTGGGCCCGGTTTGCGCGCAGGACCCGGTTGGCTCGCACGGCCAGTCTTGTGCTGCTTTGGGCTCTCCTCAGTCACGCCCGACATAATATCTCTGCCCCCGGGATATCTCGACGCGCTCTTACGAGTCATTTACCGACACCGCTCTCTGCATTGAAAAGACGCAAGGCGTGCGTTTCGGATTCAGCCGAACAATTCGGCACATATCGTTGCTAAAAACCCCTCTCGTTGGCGTAGATTTCGGCGTCGACCGCAGGGGGTGTCGAGACGGGCAGCGGTAATTCCTTCTCGGTCACAGGCGTAGGC
>CAYUKM010000223.1:0-3555 GCA_964445255.1 uncultured Acidimicrobiales bacterium | reverse complement strand
GATGTTTGGGTAAATGGCAGGGCGACTGTTGTCGCGTGCGAGATTGTGAATGTCGATATAAAGCAAGTCATGACCAATGCCTACGAGATGACACAGATGCTCTAAGGGTCACCCAGGGTCTGGTGAGAGGGGACCCTGTTCTGTCTCGGTGCCCGGCCCTAGTGAATCAGCTCTATACCGAGGTGCTCGGCGGCGCACCCGAATCGAGTGATGAGCACCGCGAGATGCTCGACCTGTGCCGGAAAGGGGAATCTGATCGCACTGTTGCGGTACTAGAGTCTCATCTCGACGGCGCTTCTAGAACGCTTGTCGAATTTCTCGAAGACGGCGAGGCACTGTAGTGAACGAACAGATCGATCTTGGTACCTTGAAGCAGGTCGAGCAGCGTGTCCTCTGGCTCGCCACTCGAATCGTTGACGCTGCCAACCGTCGGGGCGATGCCGAAGTCAAGGTCGGAGGCCACCAGGCGTCGAGCGCGTCGATGGTCTCGCTCATGACCGCTCTGTGGTTTGGTCACATTGGCGGGAACGACAAGGTGGCGGTTAAGCCCCACGCATCACCCGTGTATCACGCCATCAAGTACCTCACCGGCGAGCTCGACGGTTCGTACCTCACCACGTTGCGACAGCGCGGCGGCCTCCAGGCGTACCCGTCACGCACGAAAGACCCCGACGTCAACGACTTCTCGACCGGTTCGGTCGGTCTTGGTGCAGTGGCGCCGCTGTTCTCTGCGCTGACGCGCCGCTACATCGAGTCGCACTTCGGCGAACAACCCGATGCCCGATTCATTGCACTCGTGGGCGACGCCGAACTCGACGAGGGCAACATCTGGGAAGCCATTGCCGACACCGCAACCGAGGGTCTTGGCAACTTCACGATGGTTGTCGACCTCAACCGCCAGAGCCTCGATCGGGTCATCCCCGACATCGCCGCCATCCGTTTGAAGCAGTTCTTCGAGGCCTCCGGCTGGCACGTGGCCGAGGCCAAGTACGGTTCGCAGCTTTCAAAGGCGTTCGCCCAAGAGGGTGGCGACGCACTCCGAGCCCACATCGATGGCATGCCCAACGAGGCATATCAGTCGCTGTTCGGGCTGAGCGGAGCCGACATGCGAGCGAAGTTCCTTACCGGAGCCGACGCAACTGTTGCATCGCTGGCATCACAGCTCGACGATCAGTCGCTCAAGACACTCGTCACCGACCTTGGTGGCCACGACCTCGGCCTGCTCCTTGACACCTACCGGGAGTGCGACGCCGAGGTAGACCGCCCGTCGGTCATGTTTGCCTACACGGTCAAGGGCTGGGGCCTTCCAATGGCCGGCGACGCGCTCAATCACGCCGCGCTTATCTCGCCCGACGAGATCGACACGCTCCGAACGCAGATGGGCCTCACCGTCGAAACCGAGTGGGATCGCTTCGCCGAAGACAGCCCAGCCGGACGTCTGTGCACATCGGTCGGTGGCGAAGTCAACAACTCCATGCCGGTGCTGCGGCCAACCCCACCGGTTCCCGACAACGCCCGCCCGCCAATGACAACCGGCAAGACGTCCACCCAGGAAGCGTTCGGCCGCACGTTGGCAAGCCTCGCCGACGTCGAAGGGCTCGGCAGCCACATCGTTACGACAGCCCCCGACGTATCGATCTCGACCAACCTCGCAGGTTGGATCAACAAGAAGGGCGTCTACTCCCACACCGAGCGCGACGATCACGGCGGCGGCGACCGCATCTTCAAGTGGGCTCCGTCGCCCACGGGCCAGCACGTCGAGCTCGGTATCAGCGAGATGAACTTGTTCATGCTGCTCGGCCAGCTCGGGCTGAGCCACGACCACCACGGCACCCAGCTGCTGCCGATCGGCACCGTCTACGACCCGTTCGTACTACGAGGGCTCGACGCGTTGATCTATGGCGTCTACAACGATGCCCGCTTCATTGTCACCGGAACACCAGCGGGCGTCACGCTCGCTCCAGAAGGCGGTGCACACCAATCGACGATCACCGCGTCTGTCGGCGCAGAGATGCCAAACCTCGATTACGCCGAGCCAACGTACGCAGCCGAAGTCGATTGGATGTTGTGCGACGCTATTGCGAACCTCGCTCGCCCCGACGGCTCGAGCGCCTACTTGCGTCTCTCCACCCGCCCGATCGATCAACAGCCCTTCGCTGAAGCGCTCGAACGATACGGAGAGGTAACGCTGCGTCGTCACGTCCTTGCAGGCGGCTATCGCTTGCGTGAAGGGGCTCCGGATGGGCGCCCTGGTGTAACCATTGTGACCACCGGTGCAATGGCACCCGAAGCGCTCGACGCTGCTGCTGAGCTCGACGACGAAGGCGTGCAGGCAACGGTCGTGCAACTCACCAGCCCCGATCGGATCTATCGCAACTGGCGAGCCGGCTACGCACCAGCGATCGGTGCCAAGCAAGCCATTCGTGAACCGAGCCAGCTTCACCGGTTGGTTCCCAAAGAAGAGCGCGACCGGCCAATCGTCAGCGTGCACGACGCGGCCAGCCACAGCCTGGCGTGGCTCGGTTCCGCGCTCGGCGTCAAGCAGCTAACACTGGGCGTCGACCGCTTCGGAGAGTCAGGCACCATTGCCGACCTACACGACATAGTAGGAATCTCCGCCGGCCACATAGTCAACGCCTGCCTGATCGCCGTATCCGAAACGTAGGTGCCGCCCTCCGGCGTCTGGCCTGCGTGGCCTGAACGCCCGCCGGAGGCGGAGACAGCTTTGCAGCCCGCAGGTGGCAGAATTCGCGACGGAGGAGCGTGCCACCGGAGGGATCAAAGATCCCCTGGAGGAAGGCAGGAGCGAATCTCGTTGCGGCGGGCGAACCCACTCATTCGTTCGGCGACGAAGATCTCGCGGCCGGTCGCGGCGTCGATGACCTCGCGGTTCAAGAAGCGTGAGTCTTCCCCAGCGAGGAGTTTTTCGGCGTGGAGTTCGCGATCGGCGAGGTAGATGTCCCAGTCGCCGAGCCATCGACCGATGAGTACCTGGTCCTCTTCAGTTCCGCCGGGCAAGAACTCGAGATCCTCGCGCATTCGCGAGAGCGCATCGTTGGCCTGCTCAACGAGCAGCCCGCGGTCTTGGGGCGTCTCGACCGATTGGCTCGTGGGGAGCACCTGCAGTTCGGCGATGGCCACAGCACAGCGGCGCTCGATCTCGACGGCGTACTGGGCGTCCACGATTCCGTCGGGGGCCTCGAAGAATCGGGGAGCGATCACGAGCGCCCAGATCCAAAAGACGGTTGCGCCGACGACGAAGATCACGGCAGCTATCCGCGTCTTCTTTCCCATGCCCTCGGGCATGTGCTCGATCCGTCCGGCTCCAGGACGCATGGGGTCGGGCCCGTCTCGGTCACCGTCTTCATAGGTGAATCGCCCAAAGTCGCGGTCGTCAGGTCCGTCGATCACCGTGTCAGCGTAACCACTAGCGCTGCACCTCAAGCACGATGTTAATAGTGGTGCCGACCTCGCTCGTCGTTCCCGGGTCGATGCTCTGCCGCACGACAACTGCTGGGGCGCCATCGGTGGCTCTGGTGAACTCGCCGCTCGCAT
>CAYUKM010000222.1:0-3580 GCA_964445255.1 uncultured Acidimicrobiales bacterium | reverse complement strand
GGGGAACAGGACTCGTAGTGGGTGACTCCAGCTATCGATGCCGCTGCCGCGATCCGTTCACTGAGTTCGCAGACGACGGTCGAGGTGAAGAGGCCGCCGTTGGACATCCCGGTGGAGTAGATACGGGCTGGATCGATGCAGACTTGCGAACTGATGACGTCGATCAGATCGACCACGAACGCGATGTCGTTGCGCTCATCGGTCTCGAACTGTGGAAGTTCCCAGGAGGCTCGGTCATCTCCGGCCGCCGCGAGGCCCGTGGGTTGCACCGAGAGGAACCCTTCTGTTTCGGCAGCGGCGGACCAACCACTGAACACCGCTTGTTGCGCACCGTTGCTACCGATGCCGTGGAAGTCGAGCACGACCGGCAGCGGAGAACCGTCGTAGGAGCTAGGGACGGTGAACTGGTAGGTGTACTCGTTGCCACCTGAACTGAGTTGGGCTGTCGAGAGACCGACGGACACGTCGAGCAGATTGGCGCAGTCAGGTACGAGCGAGACCGGACCGAAGTCCGGCTCCTCAACGGGAGCGATCTCGGTAGTTGTGGTCACCGTTTCGGGCGCAGGTTCGCTCTGTTCGAAGTCCTCGGCGTCGGAGCCTGCCGCAACGTCTGCATCCTCGGCTGGCGCTTCGGCAGTGGTATCCCCGGAAGACTCCTCAGAATCGGCCGTTGCGGCCTCGCTAGTCGCCGCTGAGTTTTCCTCCGCCGAGCTGCACGATGCTGCTACCAATGCAAACACGGCGATCGCAATCACAAATCGCAGTCGCTTCACGCCGTCCACCGTAGTTCAGTACCCGCCGCCGCTTCCGTCAGGACACTTCCGAAATCTCGAAGACCCTTCAAGCGCAGAATCGCTCTCTGCTGCCTCTGCTGATCTCGCGGCAGCAGAGGGGGAGCGCAAAGGCTCGCCGCTCAGTTGGCTAAGGCTGAGGGTTCGATGGGTTCGTGGACTCGTCGCCGGTACGGGCGAAAATCGCGGCACGAACCCGAAGGGTTCGCAGACGCATGGCGGCTAAGCCTTCACTGCGAGTTCCAGGAGTCGAGGCAGGCTTGAGCTGTACTTCGTTTAGTCGACCAGCCGAGGATCTCGTTTGCTCGCGTCGGGTCTGCGACGCATTCGGCGATGTCGCCAGCGCGTCGATCGGTGATCTCGTAGGGAATGGTGAGACCGGTGGCTTCCTCGACCCCGGCGATCAGTTCGAGGACGCTCGTGCCGACTCCCTGACCGAGGTTGTAGTGCTGGTATCCAGCTTGCTCGTCGAGGTACTCGAGCGCAGCGACGTGGCCCTCGACTAAGTCCATTATGTGGATGTAGTCGCGGACGCCGGTGCCGTCGACGGTGGGCCAGTCGTTGCCGAACACCATGACCTTCTCGCGCTTGCCGGTAGCAACTTCCATCACCATGGGCATGAGGTTGTTCGGCTTGCCCTTTGGAGCTTCGGAGACCTTTCCAGACTCGTGTGCGCCGACCGGGTTGAAGTAGCGCAGCGAGGTGATCTTCCAGCGGTCATCGGCTGCGGCCACGTCACGGATGATCACTTCGATCATCTGCTTGGTCATGCCGTACGGGTTGGTAGCGCCAATTCCCGCGGTCTCAGGAATTGGGCACGACTCGGGGTCCCCATAGACGGTGGCCGATGAGGAGAAGACGAACTTCCACACCCCAGCCGCCTTCATGGCTTCGAGGGTGGCCATCGCAGAGCCGAGGTTGTTTCGGTAGTACTCGAGCGGCATCTCGACCGACTCACCCACCGCTTTGAGCGCTGCCATGTGAATCACAGCCGTCACGCCGTGGTCTTTCATCACCTTCGTCAGCAGTTCGACGTCCGACGCATCTCCCTCGATTGCCGCTATCTCCGTGCCCAACAATTCGCCAACGACCTGGATGGCCTCCGGCTGGGAGTTCACGTAGTTGTCTACAACGACAACCTTGTGGCCAGCTTCGATCAATGCGATTGCGGTGTGGCTGCCGATATATCCGGCGCCGCCAGTTACAAGAACAGTTTCCACGTGGTGCTCGACTTTCTCTCGCATCGGCCTATCGGCCGATCCTCCGACTCGCTGAGTATCTTGCCACGCCCGTTTGGGACCGCTGCGATACTCAGATCTTTCTCCGGCGAGTGGAAACCCTGCGTAAAGCTCGAACACCTACTAGCCACTAGCGTCAGACCGTGCGGCTGAGTACCAAGTTCCTTCCAACACCTGCATCGGGGCCACCAAAGCTCGACCGTTCCACTGGCGAGGCCGTGGATCTGGCGAATGGTCTCCGGGTGATCGTTGGCATTGCTTCGGCGAGCCCAACGCACGTACTGGTCGAAGCGATCGGCTTCCGCTCGTTCTCCGACGCGCTTCTCCCCGACGATGCTCGATCGGTGGCTGCACTTCTCGCCAAGGCCGTGACGGTGCCCCGCGATCACGGAAAGTTCACCGTCGGATCGTTCGAGTGCGCGGTCCAATCTCCGGCGACCGAAAGTCGAACCGTGATCGCTAACCATCATCGAAGCCGGATTCGCATGACCCGATTGCGCTTCACCCCACCCAGCCACTTCGCGACTTTCGTGTACGACCTCGACGACGATCAGGCCGCGTTGCTTCGAGATGCGCTGCTGGAGGCCGCAACCCAATGCCCTTGATCCTCGCGTCGGGGTCTCCTCGACGACTGGCTCTCTTGCAGGAACTCGGCCTGGACCCGGTCGTTCGTCCAGCCGATATCGACGAGACACCACAACCCGGTGAGGCCGCGGCCGCATACGTCGAACGGCTCGCTGTGGAGAAAGGCGCCGCTGTCGCTCAAACCACAGAGCCGGGCGACGTGATCGTTTCAGCCGACACCATCGTGGTCCTCGACGGCACACTCTTAGGTAAGCCGGCCGACGATGCCGATGCAGCAGCGATGTTGAGGCGCCTGTCGGGCCGTACCCACGAGGTGATGACCGGTGTCGCGGTTCGCCGAGGCAACACCGTCGACTCCTTCGTGGAGACCACTGTCGTCCACTTCGCCGAGATGTCCAGCGACGAGATCGCCTGGTACGTCGCCACCGGTGAACCCGCCGATAAGGCGGGTGCCTACGGCATGCAGGGTCGCGGCGGCGCGTTCGTCGCATCGATCGAAGGCAGCTACGACAACGTCATCGGCCTGCCTCGCCACCAACTTCGCCCGCTCATCGCCGACCTGCTCTAGCTGTCACGAATTCACCGATCGCTGCCACACTGGAGGGATGGACGCTTCGACCACGCCTGACGCTGCGGTCGCCGATCTGCCAACGACGTTGCAGATCGGGCGTATGACCGTGTCGCCGCCCGTTGTGCTCGCGCCTATGGCCGGGGTCACCACAGCGCCATATCGCACGCTGTGTCGCCGGTTCGGTAACGAGATGGCCTTCGACGACACCACCCAGCCACCGGGCGATGCCACAACGGCGGTCGGCGGGCTATATGTAAACCAGATGATCACCGCCCGAGCGTTGATCGAGGGTCATCGCAAGATGCTCGCCGCTGCAAAGTTCGCCGATGGCGAAACGCCCCGCAGCATCCAGCTCTACGGCACCGACCCGTACTGGATCGGCGAAGCCGTCAAGA
>CAYUKM010000221.1:0-3600 GCA_964445255.1 uncultured Acidimicrobiales bacterium | reverse complement strand
TCGACGGAGCATTGATATAGCCATGGCTATCTTTCGGAGCAATCCGAACAGAAGTGAGCCGGACTACCTACTTTGATGGGTCGAAAGACCTAGCTCTGTCAATGTCGTTACCAACGAGATAGCGCCATTCCCACGCTCGCCTCAGAAGTCCAAGATCTCTTCGCACGACGAAATAGGGCCTGGATCGTTGTCGTCAACGAGGTGGCAGGTGTCGGGGCCCGAGCTTCCAGAGGTCACGTCGGGTCCTTCGATGAAGATCGCATCGGCGTGACCACCACCGCGCACGTCGTCATTGCCGAGCCCACCGCCGATGAAATCCTCACCATTGCCGCCACGAATGAAATCATCACCTTCTTGGCCAAAGATCCCGTCCTGACCGTTCCCGCCTCTGAGCACATCGTCTCCGCTAGAACCGACCAGGAAATCGGCTGCGCCGCCGCCATAGAGTTCGTTGCCGTCAGTGTCTGGAACGTCCGCAACAGAGCCAGGTCCAGGCAACTCGATCTCGTTGGCGAACATCGTGTCTGCGTCTTTGCCGCCGCGCATCACGTCATAACCCAATCCACCGAGCATGAAGTCTTCGCCCTTGCCGCCAAACACCACGTCGTCACCGCGGCCAGCATCGACTTCATCGTTGCCCGGACCCGCGTGCAAATGGCTAACGAGGCGCCGAGCGTTCGATCAGCGTGCGCTCTTCGGTGTCGGGGTGGTCGAGCCAAATCGTCGACCCTTTGAGCTCACGTCGAATGGCGTGGGCAATTTTGAAGCCTTGCCCGACGAATTCATCGACGACATCGCGGTCGCTCATGGCCCCGCCGACATCATCGAAGAAGTCGGTCCAGTCCTGAAGCGCTATGAGGACCCGCGGCGACAGTGGCAGGGAGTCGGGGATGACGTTCTCGCCTTCGGGAGTCCACAGCGGGAACGCCCCTACCTGGGCTCGGATGACGATCTCGACCATCCCCGAAGAGTACCCGTCGACAGGCGGAGAACCGGGTGCGAACGCGGCCCAAAACAACAACCACCTCCGCAGCGATGGAGCTGCGGAGGCAATCTGTGCTGTTTGTATATTTTATTGTTGGTACCGACCAGGCCCGGAGGAGAAACGGGAACCAGGTCGGCTATGTGGGACGGTCACACGAACCAGCAGATGCTGACCGTGACGTTCAACGTTTGAGGGGAGACGCTCATCGCCCGAACCGAAGGCCGCCGCCACAATGTGACGACTGTTTTCAACGGCGGCCTTAACAAGGCTTCGGGTGATATTGGAAATTCGAGCGAGTGCTGAACTGACCATCATGGTAAAGAGAACCGGCCACCCCTGCTGCGAATTCACTTTGGCCAACGTGTTAATGAGCTGGTCACTATTGGCCCTCAGCCTCGTTGACACCCTTGCTCTTCTTCCAAAGCGAATAGGCACCCACGGCCAGGCCGGCAACCACACCACCGATTGCGCCTTCGGCGAGGCCGCCGGCAAAGCCCTCCCCACCGTCGTCCAGGTCGATTAGGGCACGTACAAGGCCGGTAACGGCGAACAGATTGATCACGACAACCAACACGCCCCGCTTGCGAAGAAGGTCAGAGAGGTCAGGGGCGTAGTCGGCGCGACGGCGCGATGCGTAGCCCAGCACGGTACCGGCAACGACGATCGTGACAATCAAGATCGCGAGGCCGTAGGGAAGAGCGTCAGCTCCGCCGATCCACAGCATCAAACCAGCCGCTACATAATTGACCAGAAACATCAGCTGAAACCCAATCGCCGATGCCTCGTACCAAACGTAGCGTTGCCGCTCATCGTTATAGAACGGGTGGTCGAGGTCCCCGACCCACCGTAATGCTCGTTCTGTCAATGGCTTCGAGTCGTTCATCTACCCATCCCCTTCTCTCTACTGCTGCATTTCGGTTTGCTCAGCGAACCTAGAACTGGGTCGCTGACAAGATGACGAGCAGGCCGCCACAAGTGGTAGCCACGACGGCCGCAGCGAGAGCCAAACGCCCCGACTGAGTGTCATCGATCTCGAAACCGTTGGGCCCGGCAGTCCGTGCCCTGTCGATCAACCATCCAATTGCCACGCCCGCACCAAATAGCGCCAGCACGAGAACCACATATGGGACTGCTGCCCAGAGTTCCGTCATTGTCCATTCTCCGTTTCTGTCCCGAAAAGGTTCTCGACGCTGGTGTCGAGAACTGCCGCAATTCGGAGCGCCAGGTACACCGAAGGCGCGTAGTCGCCGCCCTCTATCGAGATAACGGTCTGGCGACTGACATCCACGGCCTTCGCCAATTCCGCTTGGGTGAGGTCGTTCATGCGTCGAGCCCGACGCACTCCGTTACCCACCGTCTCCGTTGCTTGCATAGCAACAACGTAAAGACAACTTGACGTGATGTCAAGTTGAATTGACATTTAGTCAACTTGGGTTGTCACTCAACGACCTTGGCCAGTCCTTCGACGACTTCTGCGGTCGGGTGAGCAGCGAGTGTCGCTGGAGGGACGAGCAGTTTGCGATCACGTCCCCCTCCCCCAATGATGAGCCGCTCGCAGTCCATCACTCGGGAATCGATCCACAGGGGCAGCTCGGACGTGGTTCCGAATGGGGTTACGCCGCCGATCTGCATCCCGGTGAGTTCCACGGTTTGCTCTGCGCTGGCGAAGCTGGCTTTGCGTACGCCGAGTCGCTTACGGACCACCTTGTTTACATCCAGGCGAGAATCGGCCAAGACGAGACACATGGCGAAGACCGCCGGGTCGGACTTGCCAGCTACGACTATGGCGTTTGCCGAGTCTTCGGCGCTATAGCCATATGCCTCACAGAACGCCGCTGTGTCCGCGAGGTCGGGGTCGCAGTCGACCACCTCGAACTCGACATCGAGGGCCGCCAACTGCTCCAGCACTGGGTCACTCATACCCGAAAAGCTAGCGCGGCGATTCATAGCCGGTAACTTCTATGTCCATGCCGGAATCGCGTGTCTTGCAGCTGGCGATTATCCCGGTCGCCGTCGCGGCCTTTGCCCTCTTCATCTGGGGAACGTCGGGAGGGCCCGCGGTCGCCGAGGTCTTAGCGTTTTTGCTCTCCGGTGTCGTACTGGTGCTGATTTGGCTCAACCAACGCCGCCATCGCGAGGGCTGAACGGACCGGGTATTGTTCGACTATGGCGCATCTCACTGCAGAAGAACTCGCTACTCGGGTCGGAGCGCTGAGCCCGGCTCCCACCGATGACGGTTCGGTCACTTCGCTGGTGATTCGCCCCGAGACCAGCGAACGAGAGATCGTCGATACGATCCACGTGGTGCCAGGTCAAGGCATCGTCGGCGATAACTACGTCGCCCGCGGCAACTCGAAGACGCCCGACGGCAAGGCCCACCCAGAGGCGCAGATCTGCGTGATGAACGCCAACGTCCTCGACATGATCGCCGATGGGGACAAGGAACGCTGGAAGCTGGCTGGCGACCAGATCCTCGTCGATTTCGACATCAGCACGGACAACATCCCGAACGGGTCTCGGTTCTCGGTCGGCACTGCGGTCCTCGAGGTTGCCAACAAGCCCCATCGCGGTTGCCCAAAGTTCCAGGATCGCTACGGCGAGGACGCTCGACGCTT
>CAYUKM010000220.1:0-3620 GCA_964445255.1 uncultured Acidimicrobiales bacterium | reverse complement strand
GCCCGACATGGTTGATGCTCCCGACATGCCCGATACACCGGACATGCCAGATGTGGCCGATGCTCCCGACCTGACTGGGGTAGCGGCAGGTGCCGGGGCCGCAGGGGCCGTTGCTGCAACGTCGGTTAGCGGCGGTGACATCTCTATCGAGAGCGACGACATCGACCTAGGTGCCGAAGCTCCCGCAGCGGTCACGATCGACAGCTGGTCCACCCCTGACCAAGCGCCTGCGCCAGAAGCGGTCGCTCTCGATGTCGAACCCTCCGGGGACGACCTCGACGCCTGGTCCGACCTCAGCGGACCAGCCTGGGGTGAAGAATCCGAAGCTGCGGTTGAACCCGAAGCCTGGGATCCTGAATTCGACAACAATGACCCAGCCGTCGTGACCATCGGTAGCGGGGATGCTGGCGACCAGTTCTTCGGCTACGACGACCCAGGCCAAGGCGAATTCGACGAAGGATTCGTCGCCGACGAGCCAGTAGGCGGCAACATGCAGGCCCGGATCATCACCGGCGTTGCGCTGTTAGTCGTTGGCTTCATCGGGCTCGCGCTCGGCCCAACGATCGCCCTTGCGCTCATCGTGTTGATCGTTGCGCTCTGTGCAGGAGAGTTCTACAACGCGCTTCGAGTCGCCGGCTATCAGCCGGCCACGTTGCTCGGTTTGGCCGCAAGCATCGCCATGCCGATCGCTGTATTCGTGGTTGGCACACAGGCTGTGGCCATGATCTTGGCCCTCTCGGTTATCTTCGGGCTGCTTTGGTTCTTGCTCGGTGTAGGAAGCGAGATACCGGTGATGAACATCGGCGTGACCTTGCTCGGCATCGTCTATGTCGGCGTGCTGGGAAGCTTCGGCGCTGCCATGCTCGAGGTCGCCGACCGAGTCGGGCAAAACGGTGACGACGGCACGGGCCTTCTCCTAGCCGCGATCATTATCACCGTCGGCTACGACGTCGGCGC
This sequence comes from uncultured Acidimicrobiales bacterium, assembly GCA_964445255.1. Lineage (GTDB taxonomy): Bacteria > Actinomycetota > Acidimicrobiia > Acidimicrobiales > SHLQ01 > SHLQ01. The sequence continues at coordinate 2,663 of CAYUKM010000220.1, read as the reverse complement.
ATTCTTTGCTGGCCGGAGCATCGGGCGAACCCCGCTGACCGCCGTCAGCCCCAACAAGACCGTTGAAGGCCTCATCGGTGGTGCGGTCACGAGCGCTGTCGCAGCCATCGTGGTATTCGGCCTTGTTCAATTCGGTGAACCGTGGGGGACAGCCGACATCAGCTTCCTAAGCGTCGTTGCGCTCGGCGTCCTCGGCGCAATCGTCGCTCCTCTCGGTGATCTTGGTGAGTCACTCATCAAACGAGACCTGGGCATCAAAGACATGGGATCAGTGCTGCCAGGCCACGGAGGCTTCCTCGACCGCTTTGATGCGCTGCTGTTCGTCCTCCCAGCCGTCTACTTCTTCGCTGAGATCGTTTTCTACTGAGTTGCAAAGCGGCAGCGACCCCGTCGCGATTTTGCCGCTTCGCAACTCAGTGATTACCCGCCGCAATCGCACATTCGCTTCGCTCGGTGTGCTGATTAGGGGCCTGGCCCCTCAATGCGATTAGGGGTCAGGGCAAAAATTGCATTGTGTTGATTTTCTACGGTCTTTTCGGCGACATCGTTCGATTAGGGGTCAGGCCCCTTTGTCCGGGGAAGGCACGGAGTAGCCTCAGACTGTGAGTACTTCGGTGTCAGTTATGGGGTCTTCTGGGTCTATTGGGACGCAGACGTTGGACATCATCTCGTCTTCTCCGGAACGCTTTGATGTCGTGGCACTTGGGGTTGGGAGCAACGTTGCGGTCCTGGCCGAGCAGGCGAGGAAGTTCTCACCGAAGGTTGTCGTCGTCGCTGATAAAACCCGTATCGAGGACGCACGGGACGCCGTCCCCGATGGAGTGGAGGTGCTCACTGGCTGGGATGGGCTCTCTGAGGCCAGCGCGGAGGCCGACGTAGTCATCAACGGCGTTGTGGGCTTCGCTGGGTTAGCCGTCACCCTGTCCGCCCTTGAGAACGGTCGACGGCTTGGTCTCGCCAACAAGGAATCGCTGATCGCTGCGGGCCCGGTCGTGCAGAAGGTACGCAACACCCCCGGTGCGGAACTCGTTCCCGTCGACTCCGAACACTGCGCCCTCCACCAATGTCTGCGGGCAACCACCGACGGGCAAGGCGTCGACAAATTGGTACTCACTGCTTCCGGAGGCCCCTTTCGGGAGAAGACAGCCGAGGAACTGGCTGCAGTGACCGTCGATGAAGCGCTCGCACATCCGACATGGTCGATGGGCCCCAAGATCACCGTCGACTCCTCCACGTTGATGAACAAAGGGCTTGAGGTCATCGAAGCCCACGAGCTCTATGGGATCGACTACGACCGCATCGAAGTTGTGGTGCACCCCCAATCGATCGTGCACTCGATGGTTGCCTATACCGACGGCGCCACCATCGCGCAGCTCTCCGAACCCGATATGCGCCTCCCTATCGCATATGCGTTGAATTATCCGGATCGTTTCGATGTCCCCTACGGCGAGATGCGCTGGGATCAGCCCCTGTCGCTCACCTTTGAACCTCCGAAAAGGGACCTTTTTCGCTGCCTCGATTTGGCTTACGAAGCCGGAAAACAGGGCGGAACCGCCCCTGCATGGCTCAGCGCGACCAATGAAGTAACTGTTGAAGCCTTTCTTAAAGGTCTCATTCCTTGGAGCGGAATAGCCGAAGTTAATGCAGAGTTGTTGGAACAACACGACGGTGGCAAAGCTGATTCGTTAGAAATTGTTCTTGACGCAGATCGTCGAGCCCGCGACGCCACCACCAACCGACTTCGTGAGATTCTTTAACTGATGACAACATCCCTCCCGCCATACCAAATCCAAGACGAGGGCGACGTCCCACAAGACGCGCCCCCGGCCGATGAGAACGTCGTTGAAGAAGAAGAACTTGGGATCCACTGGCCGCGATTTGGCATGCTCATCGCATTGTTGGCTGCGCTGTTGTTCCTTGGTGGGCCAAAGATCTTGTTCGTCGCGCTGGCCATCGGTGGCTTCTTGGTCTTTCACGAGGCCGGCCACTACCTAACCGCTCGGTGGTCGGGAATGAAGGTCACCGAGTTCTTCGTCGGTTTCGGCCAGCGAATCTTCTCCTTCAAACGGGGAGAAACCACCTTCGGCCTCAAGGTCTGGGTTCCATTCGGTGCCTACGTCCGAATCGTTGGCATGAACAACCTTGAAGAGGTTGACCCCATCGACGAAGCTCGCACCTATCGCCAAGCGCCCTGGCACAAGCGAGTGCTGACCATCGTCGCTGGTCCCGCCACGCACTTCGTTACCGCTTTCGCGTTACTCACCTTCGTCTTGTGGCAATACGGTCCCAACTCGGTTGATGAGGACGCTTGGGCGGTTCAGAACGTCGCTGCTGACAGCCCGCTCGCTGATGCGGGTCTGACCGACGGCGATCGGATTATTTCGATCAACCAGACCAGTACCGAAACGTGGGAACGTTTCTTAACGGTCCTCGATGACGTCGAAGGTCAAGACGTTGACGTCATCTATGAGCGTTTCGAACGTGGTCAAGTGGTCAGTCGGAGCGCTGAGGTGTCGGTTCCGGCCGATCCGGTTAGCTTCCTCCTTGGTTTCGACGTCGGCACACCCGAGTGGGACGTCTTCGACTGGGCGGTCGGCGAAGTCACTCCGCTGAGCGCCGCGGCATCGGCTGGCATTGAGCCAGGCGACCGAGTACTCAGCATC
>CAYUKM010000219.1:0-3627 GCA_964445255.1 uncultured Acidimicrobiales bacterium | reverse complement strand
CGGCTATGTCTGACGACGCATACGAGGTACTTTCCGGCCGCTACGAGCTGCACCGACGGCTCGCATCCGGTGGTACGGCTGACGTTTTCCTCGCACGAGATCAACTGCTCAACCGGCCGGTTGCGGTGAAGATTCTCAGTGCGACGCTCTCCGAAGACGAAGAGTTCGTTCGGCGACTTCGCCGCGAGGCCCAGGTAGTCGCCAGCCTCAATCACCAGAACATCGTTGGTGTGTTCGACCAGGGCGAGCACGAGCGAGCGCCGTTCATCGTTATGGAGTACGTCGAGGGCCGGTCCCTCGCCGACATCTTGCGTAGCGACGGCCCAATCGCCGCCGACCGGGCAGCGAATATCGCCGTCGACGTAGCAGCTGCATTGGACGCTGCGCATCGGCAAGGCATGGTCCACATGGACGTCAAACCCGGCAACGTGCTCATCACCGAAGAGGGCCAGGTGAAGTTGGCCGACTTCGGTATCGCGAAGGCACTCATCGGCAACGGCGAAACGGACCTCACCTCCCAAGACGGGACCGTGATGGGCACCGCTACCTACCTATCGCCTGAGCAGGCTCAAGGTCGCAAGGTTGGCCCGCGCAGCGACGTCTACTCGCTCGCCGTCGTCCTCTACGAGATGCTCACCGGTTCGGCGCCTTTCATTGGTGCAACTCCGGCCGAGATCGCCCGCAAACACGTCGAAGCAGCGCCCCGACCTCCTCGTGAGAGCGGCCGTGACATCGCAGAGTCGCTTCAGGCGATCACGCTAAAGGCGTTGGCCAAAGACCCGGCCAAGCGGTATCCCACCGTTCGCGATTTCGCAGCGGATCTCAAGCGATACCTCGGCGGTGCGCACAGCCTTGGCAAAAAGGCTGCCGCCGCTGCTGCTGCAGCCCCTCCCGTGGTGCGGCCGGCCACGGGGCGCTCTACGCCTCCCGAACCAGACGCCACCCAAGTGATCCCCGCCCAGGCTCCTGCCACTGAGGCCACCCCGGAGCCGGTGATCGCGGCCGCTCAGCCCGCCCCGCGTCAGGCCCAAACCGTTCCGGCGCTCGCTCAAGAACCCATTCCGGTCTCCGCCACCGCAGTCCAGGACCGTGCAACCGCTGAGCAAGTCGCACCCCGTCGCTCAGACGACACATGGAAGCGCAATGCCTTGTTCTTCGTGGCGCTCCTGGGACTCCTTGTTCTGTTGGGCTTCTTGTTCTCGGCGCTGATCGACACGCTTCGTCCCGATGACAATGAACTTCCCCCGGTTGAGGATCCACTGGCTGAAGAAGCGACCGTCACCGTCGAGGACTACTTCGACCTTGAGCGCGACCAGGCGATTGCCATCATCGCCCAGATGGGTCTTGAGCCCGTCGTAACCGCAGAACCAAACACCGATGTGGCCGAGGGACGGGTCTTCTCACAGAATCCCGTAGCCGGTGCGATCGTTGCCGCTGGTTCCCAGATCGAGATCACCGTTAGCCAGGCTGATGGACAGATCGAAGTGCCTGCGCTCGTCTCGCTCGACAGCGTTGAGGCAGAACGTAACCTGCGGCGCCTCGGGTTTACGCCTGATATCCAAGAGGTGGACAACGACGTGTTCGGTCCTGGTGAGGTCATCAGTCAGGACCCACTGCCGGGAGTTCCTGCTGAACGCGGTTCGGTCGTGTTCATCGAGGTGTCGTTAGGCCCGTCCGAGCGAACGATTCCTGACCTCTCCGGTTCGGACTTCAACGCTGCCCTGTCCGAGCTATTCGAACTGGACTTCCGGACGACGAGAATCGATGAAGCCGACCCTGAGCTGGAAGAAGGACTCGTGATTCGCACCGAACCAGCGGCTGGTGCCCTACTGCGCGGAGGCGAGAACGTGACGATCTTCGTCTCCAGCGGAGTCGAACAGATCCGGGTGCCACAGGTCGTCGGGCTCCTCGCCGACTCTGCTCGTCAGTCGCTTATCGCGCTCGGCTTCGAGGTCGCTGAAGATCGCCAAGTGGTCACCAATCCTGAACAGGTCAATACGGTCATCGACCAGAACCCACCGCCAGACATTGAGGTTGGCTCAGGGGAGACGGTAAGAATCGTGATCGGTATCGAGGCTGCAGACGGCGACGACGATGCCCCCGCGGACGATCCCCCTGTCGGTGATGACATACCGGTGACGCCTCCGGTGACCGATGCTCCGACCGAGACCACTACGACGACGACCACAACCACTACCACGACGACGACGCCCGCTGATGACGGTACCGCTGACGACGGTGCTGCTGATCAGTAGTTAGAGGTCGGGTGAGTTAGGAAGCGCGGTCCAGGAAGTTCTGGATCAGATCGTGGCCAGCTGCGGTCAGGATCGACTCGGGGTGAAACTGCACCCCTTCGATGTCGTGCTCGCGGTGGCGTAGTCCCATCACTAGCCCGTCGCTCGACTCTGCGGTTATCTCCAATTCGTCGGGTACCGAGTCGCGGTCGACTATTAGCGAGTGATAGCGAGTTGCTTCGAGTGGATCCGGTAGGCCCGCGAAGACGCCGCTGTCGGTGTGGCTGATCATCGAGGTCTTTCCATGCATCACCTTGGGGGCTCGCACCACCGAGCCGCCAAACACTTCACCGATGCATTGGTGCCCGAGGCATACCCCAAATAGCGGCCGTTTCCCGGCGGAGTCCTTGATCAACTCATTGGAGATTCCGGCATCGGCTGGTGTCCCAGGGCCAGGGCTGATGAGCACGCCGTCAGGGTTGAGTGCATCAACGCCGTCAAGACCAATCTCGTCGTTGCGTCGGACGACCGGTGTGGCGCCGAGCTGACCCAGATACTGAACCAGGTTGTAGACGAAGGAATCGTAGTTATCGATGACAAGGATCGTCGTCATGGTGAACCAACGCTAGCCACTCCGCGACGGTATCTGGCGGGCGCGAGCGATACACTTGGGTCATGTCGAGTCCGAAGAAGCGCCGAGTCCAGGGTGGTCGAGTAACTCCAAAGGGAACCCAACCGCACAACAGCCGTCCTGTGGAGACCGTGCAACAGGTGAGCGATGAGCCGAGCCCACCATGGGTTACGTGGCTGATGTTCGGCCTGTTCGCCCTTGGCATGCTCATCATTTTCTTCAATTACACCCGAGTATTCTTCGACACGCACAACGGGTTCACGCTTTTGGGCTTGGGCTTCATTTTGGGCGGCATCGTCACCGCTACCCGCTTGCGTTAACGGAGTCGAATCTGCGATTGGCAGTGGCGATTGTCTTTGGTGATCTCCTGAAGTGAGAGCGTCGCAGCCAAAGTTGGCGTGTGAGAACAATCACGGGGTCATCGGCAATTACATCTGTGGGATTACCCCAAGATTTCCACAGGCTCTGTGGGTAAATCGGGTCTTGGTGCCACCGCAACGTGGTTATACACAGATTTGCGGTGGATTTCCACAGTTACTGGAATCCCGGTGGACGAGCGGGCTTCGCCTAGTTGCAGCATCAACACGACTGATTTATCAACAATTATCGAGCACCTCTGTCAACCGGTGTGGCTGATGTTGTTTGAGTTGCGTGCAGTTGTTCCACAATATGGAACGGCTTTTCACCGCACACACAGCAACGGCCTACTATGGGGAAGGGTGGGGGAAAACTCCGCCTGGGTGTATGTTGTGCCCGCGAGTG
>CAYUKM010000218.1:0-3659 GCA_964445255.1 uncultured Acidimicrobiales bacterium | reverse complement strand
GCGCAGCGGTAGTGGTCGTTGTGCGAGGTGCTGCCGTGGTCGTCGTAGTCCGTGGTGCTGCCGTGGTCGTCGTAGTCCGTGGTGCTGCCGTGGTCGTCGTAGTCCGTGGCGCTGCCGTTGCTGGAGCAGCCGTCGGAGGAGGCGGTGGTGGTGATGTCGTGGTCGTCGTAGTCGCCTGGAAGTTCTGATCTGATGATCCGCGAAGCTCTAGCCCAACTCGGTAGAACGGGTCCTGTGCGAGCTGACGAGCCGCATTCAGGCTGTCCGATGAGGAGTCCAGCCACCAGGTGCAATCGGAGTAGCCATCTGGGACGCCGTCGGCGTTGAAGTACATGACGGCGGCGAACCTGCCGCGATATGGCTCCTGCTTGAACAGGTCACGAACGTTGCGGATCCATTGGGCCTTATCGCCGCCGTTGTTCTCCGAACCAAACTCGCCAAGAATCAGCGGAATACCAGGATTGCGATCCGAGAATCGCATCATTGGGCCGAGGGCTTCCTCAAGCTGGCGCCACGGCTCGTCGCCCATTCGGCAGTCCACCCAGTTGTACGGGTCGGAGCCGATGAAGTCGACAACGTCAGAGCCGGGGAACCACTTGTCCGCGCTGCGGCGATCGCCTGGGCGATTCTCAGCCAACCAGAAACTGAAGTCAGTCATGACCCAGCCCAGGTTCGCGTTGTTCGTTCCTTCAGCTCGGAAGACCTCGTCGAGCTTGCGGAACGCCGCCCTGAAGTCGTCGGAGTCGCCGAACTTGGTGTCGTCGCCGGTTTCGGGCTCGTGGTGGAAGATCACCGTAATCGGCTGGCCAAAGCGCCGAATACCGCTAGCGAGTTCTTGCATCTCGCCATAGACCCGAGACCCCGGTTGCGCGTTTGCGATCTCTCGCCAGGTGATGATCTGACCATTGTTTCGTTGCGGCTTGATTGAGACCGCAATATCACGACCACCGTCTCGAGCCCAACGGTGAAGTCGGTTGTCTTCACCGTAGCTGTCGTCCCAGTCTTTGAAGTCACGGATAAGCGGGAGGGTGGTCTGCAGTTGGCGTTCCAGTTCCTCGTAGGCGTTGATGTCGCTCTGTCCGCCTACCGGCCGTGAGTAGGCCCCGAAGGTGACCCCATTGGCCAGTGCGTCCGCTTCGGACGTGCTATCGACGATTGCCCAGAGCGCTATCGATAGCGCGATCAATGTGGCAAACACCTGTAGTGGCTTCTTCACCGTAATCCCTCACAAAGTTGGCGCCCTAGGTGACTAATCGTCACATAACGCTTGAAACATTACAGCTTTGTGTAGCGGGTTACAAAGGTATGAAGTTGATTACGACTCTGCGTGGTAAAACTACGGATTCAACCATGGATCTCGCGCGAATTCGAGGAAGCCTGCGTACGAGTCGGGGGTCGTATCGACCCTCCAGTCAGGGTCGCCATTCGTTCTGAAGTCGACATCGAAGTACACGACGGCGTCGACTTCGGGAAGGTCCGTGCGAAGAATTTCGGGGAGGGCACGGAACCATTCACCCTTTGCGGCGGGGTCGGTCAAGGCTTCGTTCGAACCGGTCTCGCCGATCATGATCGGCTTGTTCCTCGGTGCAGCCCATTCCACAAAGTCGCGGAAGATGTCGTCGAAGGCGATCCAGCCGGGGGCGGCGGTATCGTCTTCCCAGTTGTATCCGTCGGCGCAGAGCCAATCGACATGGTCGTCACCTGGGTACCAAGCGTCCGGATCGCCTCCGCCTGCCCAGAACAGGTGCTCGTTCGGGCACCAGACAAACTCAGCGTTCGTCGCGCCTACCTCGTCGAAGATCGACCGTACGTGTAGCCATGCGCCCACGAAGTCTTCAGGGGAGTGCACCCATTCGATTCGGCGCCGGCCGTCCATTTCCCAAAGCCACCGCATCAGGACAGGCTCGCCGAGATCCCGAACCGCTGACGCTTGCTGAGCGATCCAGTCATCGTGTTGACCGTTTTGGATCTCGATCGTGTCGGTGCCATTCCATGAGATCATGAGCGTGCGGCCCTCTTCGATGTGGAACAGATCATCGGAGGTCGGGATGGCAAGATCCCACCTGTGAAAGACGTGCCCGATATCGATTTGGCGACCCGCGTCAGCTTCGAGCTGGCGGAAGCGCGGGGGCCGTTCTGCTGAGCTAAGACCGGTGGCGATTCCTAGCAGCGCTCCATCAAGGTCCGCGTCGATCGTCGAAAGGCGGTTCTCTCGGAACGTAACCGGCTCTTGCTCGACGACCTCAGGCGCCTCGGACGTGGGCGCTGGAGTCGTCGTTTCCTCTACCGCCGCTGGCTCGGGAGCTGTGCTGGGAGCTTGAGTGGTGGCTTGTGCTTCGGCGGGATCGATCGAGGTAGGTGGACCGGCGCCCAGATTCGAGTCGCCGCTATCGCTACAGGCTGCTGCGATCAGAGTGAGGCCGATCAGCACGCCAAGTAGTTTCCGATAGTCCCATTTCCGCTGCATCTGGATCCTCATATGAGCCGTGTGTCTCAGGCCGTAGCCCGAATTCTCAAGCCGCCTAGTCGTAAGATTACGGCGCGTGGGAACCAAATTGTTAGCGCCCAAATGTAGGAGTTTTGAAAAAAGGCGTCCGCCGAATGTTAAAGATGCGACTTTTCCGCCCCCCACAGCGTCAAAAATGCATAGGCTGGACCCTTTGCGTCGACGTGTGGTACAGCCAGACGCGCCGTACCTATCAAGTGCCAGGCGGGTGCGCCGAAATATATACGTAGGCAGGACTCTGTGCGCGCAGAGCTAAGAGAGATGTGATGGAATCGAACGACGAAGTTGAACTAGGTAATTACTGGCGGATTTTCAAGCGAAGCTGGTGGATGATCGCGCTCGGCATGTTGTCTATGACCGCGCTCGCCCTCGTGTTTCTTCCTGGCCAGCGGAACTTCTTCCAGTCGGATGTCACGGTCCTTCTGCGCCCGGGACAGGCAGACGTTGGTCCACCCAACGACCCCGTGAACGAAGACCGCGAGATCGGTATCGCGACCTCGGCGCTCATCGGTACTCGCGTCATCGAGGATGAGATCGTCTTCACGGCCGAAAATGGCGGCTCGACAGACATCGACATCGAAGTGTGGACCGAAGCCCTTGAGGTCATTTGCCTCGGTGGCGAGACCACGTTCACTTCTTGTGACAGTCAGATCTTGCAGTTCAGCTACCTCGGGAACACCGCCGAAGAGGCGACGCGAGTTGTCCAAAATTCGGCCGATGAATATCTCTCATGGCGTATCGAGCGCGAACAGTTGCTACGTGACAGCCAGATCGGCGAGCTCGAAAGCCAGCTCGCTGAGTTGGGTGTGCGAATCACCAACGAACGAGCGGTCCTCGATGCAGCCATCGACGAAGCCGACGGTGGCAACAGCAGTGAGATCCAACGCAGTGAAGTTCGCCTTCGCTTCCTCGAAGAAGAGAACCTGAACCTGCAGCTCCTCCTCGATGAGGTCCAAGAGGTCGCCGAGGTCGGCAGCCTTCTCGGTGAGCCATCCATTGCAACCGCTGAAGCCACGGGTATCCCTCGTCTCTTCACCCTTCTCGCAGGCATCATCATGGGCTTCCTCGTCGGCGCCCTAGCCGCTGTCCTTACCGACCGTCTCGACCGTCGCATCAGCGGACCGGTCGAGACCGAACTCGATCTCGGTGTCCC
>CAYUKM010000217.1:0-3673 GCA_964445255.1 uncultured Acidimicrobiales bacterium | reverse complement strand
GAGGTAGCACTGCGTTCTCTGGCCCATCGCCCCGACAAGATCACTAAGTGGACCTGCTTCAGCAGAGATCCAGAATCCTGTACCCAAAGTCCCACGCACCATGGCCCATCGCTGCTCAGAACACGAGACAAGCAACGGTGGGTGTCGAAAATCGTCGTTGCTCCCACTCGGGCCCGAAGAGAGCGCAACGAGCCGATCCACGGGCACAATCGCTGCGCCCCAGTCAGCATCAGTCCCTTGCTGAAGCGTGACGGCTTCAAGCGCTATCCCATGTTTGCGGCTTACCCAATCGTCACCGCGAAACCAGCCAGCAAGCACTGGTCCGCGCAGACTTTGTCGTTGTAGCCATGCGTCCACGGTGGCCCACTCGTCCAGACCCAGCTCCCCTTCGCCGCCCGAATCGAACCGGGCGCACGCGCCGAACGCCGTCGGCACCGAATAGGGAAAGCAACCCTCTTGGGCTTCGGGCTCACTAAGGGAGCTTCGATACTTCTCGAACTCCTCAGCAACAGCCATGCCAACAGTATCGACCACCTGCTGCACCATTCCAGAGCGAATTTTGGAACTCATGGAGAACTGCTGGTAGTTGGTCTGGTTCGTAACGACGATGGACAACGCGGACTCGAGACCAACGAGACACTTATGTTGCTTTTCGACACGTTCGACCGCCGCCCTGGCCGACCAGATTGATTGCGAGCGAGTAACTACAGTCCTCAACATGCAGCGAAGAAAGGGCATGCATTCAATGCGGAGTGACCAAAGTCGAAACCGGCGTAGCCAGAGTCGTCGGGTGGGCTCGATCCAATCGGTCCGATCGAATATCGCTTCTGTCTCACGGTCAATCCCAACCTTGCGGAGCCGCCGGATGACACCAAAGGCACGGTATGGCAACGGTCCACGACTCATCTCCGTGATTGTTCTCGTCGCGTTGATTGGCGCCGCATGCGGGCAATCGTCGGCCGCACCCGAATCGTCACTTACCGAGCAACAGGCACAAGAGATCTTCGATTGGGCATCAGGCACAGGAAGAGGCGCACTAATCCAGGGAAGAATCGGTGTTCAGGCGATCGATATGGGGATGTTAGAAGAGTCGTACGTATGGACGCGTCCACAATGCGACGCCATGATCGACTTGCACTTCCCCGACGAACTTGCAGACGCGCCGCCGCTGTGGCGAGACGCATTTATTGCGGACCGAGAGGCCGAGCTTCCACGGTTCGAGCGCTGCGACGCAGTTTCTGACCTACAAGACGATGCGATCGAACCCTGGAATCCAACCGTGGAACTCGCACTGATTTGCGAGGCGCGCCTTCTCCTGTCGGGGACGAACCCCGATATCCGACCGTGTCCACCGCCTGAAGACGTCTCCTGAGCGAGCGGCCCAACGGCCAACCGCACATTGCGAAACAGCAGCGCCGCGGTCAACCGTGCCCGTACGGGACACCACCTCAAGCTGGGCGCCGCTCGACCAGTCGGCTGAGACGGGGTCAGCAAGAATCTTGGGCGGTCTAGCAACTTGAATCAGATCAGCGTCTCAACGCTCTCTTTCTACGAGTTGGCTTGAAGGCCCCCAGTCGGAACGGCTTCGGTTGCTGTTGCACCTCGCACGGCGGGAGTTCGAGATAGCAGCGGCCTGAAAACCACATCGGCGATCTTGTCGACGCCGCGCCGTATTCCGTATCTCGCGTCATTCCGCATCTCCCGCCTTATCGGATGCATGCCCCACTTCGCCGCCACCGCACTGCTCGATGTCACCTCGGGGTGGGCCAGCGGCTGAGCCGGTGCCGGTCTACGTCACCCGAATCGCTTGTTGATGAAGTCGTAGAGTTCGCTCAACCGAAGGTCGGTCGTTGATGGTCCGGTCCTGACATAGAAGCGATCGTTCTGGTCGTCGATGACGTAACAGGGGGTCGAGCTCGGCTGCACGTCGACCCGAAGGAACGTCTTATCGTCGACTTGTTCGGTGTGATAGTGGATGTCGTCAAGATGGAGCGTGCCGAGTTTCGACTTGATCACGTCGGTCAAGAACAACAGCAAGCGGTCGTCGTTTTCGAAGTCGTCGTGGTCTAGTCCGACGATCGTGCCATCGTCGGCAACACCGACCATCAACGTGCCGCCGTCAGAATTGAGGAACGCGGCGATGGTCTTCAGCACCGCATGGGTGATCTTCGGATCTTTCCGTTCTGCTCTCAGGTTCCATCTCAGTGTGGATTTGAACTCAACGTGGTCGGTCTCGCCTGCAGCAATGAGCTCTCGGGACGACGTCTGCTGCTTCGACCTGAGATAGTTGGTCACTCGCCTGCTGAGCCGGCGCACGATCTTGAGACTCACGCTCGGATCGATGACATCAGCGTCGAACAGGCTGTCGGTAGCGAGCGCGATCAGATTGCTGTGTTGTTCCGCGATCAGCCTGCCTAAACGGAAGTCACCATTGAGGACGCCGATCTCGCCAATGAGCTCGTGTGGCGGGATGTCCAGCTTTGAGTTGTCCGGGAACTCCAACGTAAGTGCGCCGTCGACGAGGAAGAACAGAGTGTCTGGTGGGTCGTCGATCTCAAAAAGGACGTCGTCGGCCTCGGCGTGGCGATACGAGACAATTGAGCGCAGCTGCTCACGCTCTGTCGGGTCGAAGCCAGCGAAGACTTCGTGCTGAGAGATCAGCGTGACCATTTCTTCGGGAGACGCGTTGTTGTTCACGTGGCTACCAGACCCTCTGACGGTGTCGACCTCACACCGGATGCCTAACACTAGCTATCGATTCTTGCCCGCGACCTATACGTGTGCTGCCACCGGTCCCGAACGTTGATCGAAGCGAGCGCTGGCGAATTCGAGCGCGTGTCGCACGGTTAGCCCAACCGTTGTAGGAGCTCCAACGAGCGCAGTAGGTTCAGCTCGCTATGCCTCTGCCACGAGCGGTTGCGGTACTGAACAAGCGCTTCACCAACCGGTTCATCGAACCGATCGTCAGCCGAAGCGACGACTTCGCCAGGATTCACCATGTGGGCCGGCGTTCGGGGCGCAAGTTCACAACACCGGTGAAGATGTTCTTCGTCGACGGCGACGGGATCGTGGCTCTGACCTATGGCCCGGGCGCTGACTGGGTGCAGAACGTGATTGCGTCAGGCGGAGCGGTCGAGCATCACGGGGCGGTCCACCAGATTGCCACAGTGCGGGTCGTGGGCAGAACTATCGCCTGGCCAGCGTTGTCAACGTTGGTCCGCGGCGCCCTCCGGGTCCTCACCGTCGAAGATTTCCTCCGAATCCGCTTCGAACCAGCGTCGGAGTCTGCCACCTGAGAAGCCGCTGGCGATCGATCGCACCGGCCGCGGAAGGCAACCTAGAGGGCCCACTCCGATGTCTTGCTCGACGATCTGGGTTGATTCATGCGCCGCGCCGGGTTTCGTTGGCTTCGTGAAAATGTGGCCGACCGAGGGGCAATTTAGACTCGACCGGCATGAGCGGCAACGACACGGACACACCTTCGAAGTGGACCGTTTTGGTTGCGGTCGGGTTGACGTTGTTCATCACGCTGATGTCTTCGATGGTGTCGTTCTTAATACTGCGCGACATCGCCGAAGACTTCGATGTCGCGCTCCGCACGGTCGGCTGGGTCGTCATCGTCGAATCCCTGATCGTGGCAGCATTCCTGATACCGCTCGGCGACGTATCTGAC
>CAYUKM010000216.1:0-3684 GCA_964445255.1 uncultured Acidimicrobiales bacterium | reverse complement strand
AAGCCGATGACCACGACGGCGGCGATGATGATGCCGATGTGGGCTCGTTCAAAGAGGATCGGAAGAGCAGCCTGATCGGGGAGTTCGGGGGCGACTGGGAAGTTGTTGCCTTCCGGGTCTTTCCACGGCCCGTTTACGAGGAACCGGACTATTCGGATGGCGACCTCGTTCAACATGAGGGTCGTGATGATTTCGTTCACACCCAGTCGTGAGCGCGCCCACGCGGGCCCCAGTGCTAGGAAGCCTCCGCCGATAACGCTGCCGATCAACATGAGCGGTATCAGCGCAAATCCGGGCAGGTCTGGGCCGAGACGTGCTACCCACGCAGCACCGATTGCGCCGGCGATGATTTGGCCTTCGGCGCCGATATTCCACATGCCCATGGAGCCCGCTACGGCTACGGCCAAGCCGGCGAGACCGAGTGGCACGGCGCGGGTGAGTGTTGCCGACCAGCCCCGCCGCGATCCGAGCGCGGAATCGAACATCTCGGCGTATACCTCCACCGGCGAGTGTCCGGTAAAGGCCAATAGGAGCGCTCCCAAGATGAGTGCGATCACTAGGCCAAGCGCGATTGCGAGCGTTTGGCCGCCGGGGATGCGCCTCTCGCGTCGGGCGAGTCGAATGCCGAACATCTAGTTCGCCGCCTCATGGGTAGCGCCAGCCATCGCGGCACCGACCTCAGCGCGGGTGGCGACGTCTGGGTCGAATTCGCCGACGACTGCGCCTTCGTGCATGACGAGCAGAAGATCGCTCAGGGCGAAGAGCTCCTCGAGGTCCTCGCTGATGAGGAGGATTCCAACGCCGTTTTCGGCTTGATCGAGGAGAATGCGTTGAATCGCGGCGACACCTTGAACGTCGAGACCGCGAGTCGGTTGCGCCGCAAGGAGCACGGAGGGCTCGGCGGCGAGTTCACGCCCCACGAGGAGGCGTTGCAGGTTGCCACCGGACAGTGCCGCCATGGGAGCGTGCATCTGTCCGACCTTCACGTTGTAGCTGTCGACCAGTTCTTCGGCGTGGCTTTGTGCGGCTTGGCGATCGATGAAGGGGCCGGACGAGAGCGATCGATAGCTGCGCATCATGGCGTTCTCTACGACATTCATTCGGGGGGCCAAGCCCACCCCGATCCGGTCTTCGGGAACGTAGGCCAACCCAGCCTGGCTCCGTGCACTCGGTGCGAGGGCGCTGATGTCGGTGTTGGCCACCGAAATCGTCCCGGCCTGGGCGGACTCCAAACCGGCGATCGCATCGGCCAAGGGACGTTGGCCGTTCCCTGCCACGCCAGCAATGCCGACGATTTCACCTTCGGCTACCGAGATATGTACATCGTCGACGACGGAGCGTCCGTGGATGTCACTTACCTTCAACCCCGTCACCTCCAAAGCGAGTGTTTCAGAGACCGGGTTGATCCGGACGCGTCTCTGCGAGACCTCGGTTGCTTCACCGACCATGAGTTCTGCCAAGCCCGCCGCCGTCAGCGATTCGACCGGCAGCGATTCGGCCACGGTGGCCCCACCTCGAAGGACGGTAGCTTCGTCGCAGAACGCGGTGACCTCGTCGAGCTTGTGGCTAATGAAGATGATCGAGCGGCCGTCGGCAGCCATGCTGGCGGTGATGCGCCCGAGCTCTTCTGCTTCGGCGGGGGTGAGGACCGCGGTCGGCTCATCGAGGATGAGCACCCGTGCATCGCGCCAGAGAGCCTTCAGGATCTCGACTCGCTGACGTTCACCCATCGACAGCTGCCAGACCTCGCGGCTCGGTTCGGTGTCAAGCCCAAACTTCTCTGCGAGTTCACCGACGCTGGACTCGATCGCCGACTTCGTTACGACGCGAGGCGCAGACCCAAGCACGACGTTCTCCGAGACGGTGAAGGTAGGGATCAGTCGGAACTCCTGATGGACCATGCCGACGCCAGCTGCGATCGCGTCGGCCGGACGTGCGAAACGCTGCTCCACGCCGTCGAGTACCACTCGACCTTCGTCGGGCTGGTAGACGCCAGCGAGCACGTTCATCAGCGTGGTCTTGCCTGCCCCATTTTCCCCGAGAACTGCGTGGACCGAACCAGCCTTGACGCGCAGTGTTGCGCCAGCATTGGCAATAACGCCGGGGAATCGTTTCCAAATCCCGTCGAGTTCGACGGCGAGCGGTGCGGAGATGTTGGTCATGGCGAACGATCAACTCTCCTAGACGCCGTCAACCCAGTCCAACTCGGGACCGAGGTTTCACCCGAAGGAGAGGTCGCTGCTGGTGAAGGTGGTCCCGAAGGTCGCTGAGAGTCTTGCGACTTGGTTTATCGCGGTGACTACTTGCTCGTCGTTCAACTCGGCCAGGGTGTGGATGAACGCGCTCCACAGCAGGCCTTGGTTTGTGGCGTAGCGAGCGTCGAGGGCACGGTCGAAGTTGGCGGCAAGGCACTCCAACAACAGTTCATCGTCGAGTCCGTCGAGTGCCGCGATCGGGCTCATCACGCGCATGCGGTTTGATGTGGAGTCGGTTATCGCGATGAGCTGAAAGCCGAAGTAGTCGAACTGCCAATAGTGGCCTTCGTCTTGGTGGATAGCGTCGGCGTGCTGGCGAATGATCTCGCCAAGCCGTTCGGTGGTCATTGGATTCGAAGTCATGTTTGTCTCGCCTCATAGTTCCATGATTGGCCGTCCAATGTTGGTCGCGGCCAGCTGAACGCAAATGTCTCAAAACGCCGATGGGCCGCCCATTCCGGGCGGCCCATCTAGGAGTGGTTCTCTCCGGGCGTTAGCCGTCTACGGAGCCTTCGACGTTTTCGACGAAGAAGTTCATGTTGAGAAGAACACCATCGTTGATCTCGTCACCAACCGCGCCGACGACATCGGTGTCGTCGAATGGGTTAACGAGCTCGGTCTGCACGATGCCGTCTTCGAAGATGACGTTGCCGTCTTGGTCGGCGATGACGCCCTGGTCGAACACGTCGAAGCTGCCGTCGAGGATCGATTCGCGTACAGCGGTCATCTCTGCGGCGACCGGAGAACTCGCAGGAACTTCGATGTCAACAACACCGTCGGCCATGCCGCCCCACCATGAGGTAGGTGCGAACTCGCCGTCGATGGCTTCTTGGATGACTTGTTCGTAACGCGGTGCCCAGTCCCAAATCGGAGCGGTGAGGTAAGCCTCAACCTGCTCGCTCATGTCGCTGTGGTAACCAATGAAAACGCCGCCAGCGTCGCTGATGGCCTGGCCGACAGCGGTCGAGTCCTGGTGCATCGTGAGAACGTCAGCGCCGTTGTCGATAACAGCTTGAGCGGCGTTGCCCTCAACGCCTGGATCGAACCAGGTGGAGGTCCAGATGACTTCGACTACGGCGTCAGGGTTGGTCTCGGCGACGCCGAGTGAGAAGGCGTTGATGCCGCGGATGACCTCAGGGATCGGGAAGGCGGCGACGTAGCCAATGCGGTCCGACTCGGTCTCGGCGCCTGCGGCCATGCCTGCGATGAAGCGAGGCTGGTACATGCGGCCGAAGGTGTTGCCGAAGTTAGTGTCGTTTCCGAGGAAGCCAGAGACGTGCTCGAACCGGACGTCGGGATTCGCATTTGCGAATTCCAAGGTTGCGTCCTGGTAGCCGAACGAGGTGGTGAAGATCACGTTGTAGCCGTCGTCGATGAAGTTCTGTACCGCGTTGTCGAACTCGGCGCTTCCCTCGGGGATGTTCTCGAC
>CAYUKM010000215.1:0-3686 GCA_964445255.1 uncultured Acidimicrobiales bacterium | reverse complement strand
CGATCGCACAGCGGACGAGCTCGCTGCGACACTCGCCGGGTTCCTCCGGTTCTCCGGCACCCGGTTCGAAGACCTGACCGGGGTTGCCGTGTGTTCGGGAGTCCCCCGGATTCAGGCGATAATCCGCACGCTCGCCGACCGCTACCTGGACGAGGAACCGATCGTCATCGGCCCGGGCATCAAGACCGGCATGCCGATTCGCTACGACAACCCCCGTGAGGTCGGCGCCGACCGGATTGCAAACGCCGTCGCAACCTACGAGCTGTATGGGGGACCGGCGATCATCGTCGACTTCGGAACCGGCAATAACTTCGACATCGTCTCGGAGGCGGGCGAGTTCATGGGCGGAGCGATCGCCCCCGGAATCGAGGTATCGATGGATGCCCTCGTCGGTCGTGCATCGGCGCTGAGTTCCATCGAGCTGATCGAACCTCGCAATGTCATCGGTAAGTCGACGGTTGAGTCACTCCAGTCCGGTGCGGTGTACGGATTCGCCGCATCGGTGGATGGCATGGTCGCCAGGTTCCAAGCTGAGCTCGGCGGTGAAGCCGTCGTTGTTGCCACAGGGGGGCTGGCTCCGGTGATCGCGCCGGTAGCGTCAACGATCGAACACGTTGAGCCGTTCCTCACTTTGCACGGCCTTCGCATCGTCTACGAACGAAATACTGGACAGCCATGACCGAGATTCCCTACCGCTACGACGTCACCGCCACCACGGCCGCTCTGCACGCCGCACACGGAGAACTCGATGATGGTGCTGAGACCGGCGAGGTCGTCTCCGTCGCTGGGCGTCTCATGCTCAAGCGCGACCAAGGCAAGATCGTCTTTGGCGTGGTGCAAGACGGAACCGGGCGAATTCAAATCTTCGCTCCGGCAAAGACCACGCCGGAGTTCGAGGCATTCGCAGATCTAAACCTTGGCGACTGGATTGGCGTCAAAGGCGAGGTCATCAAGACCCGTCGCGGCGAACTATCGATCCGCCCCGAGTCCTGGAGCGTGCTCGCATCGACCAAGCGACCTTTCCCTGACAAGTGGCACGGGCTCACCGACCCCGACACTCGCTACCGGCAGCGCTACGTCGACTTGTGGGTATCGGAAGAGTCCAACGCAGCGCTTCGCGCCCGCAGTCGCATCATGTCGCTCACGCGGCGGTGGCTCGAGGATCGTGACTTTATGGAAGTCGAAACACCGGTCTTCCATAACGTGGCCAGCGGCGCGATGGCTCGCCCGTTCACCACACATCACAACGCGCTCGACATCGACCTCTTCCTACGCATTGCACCGGAGCTCTACCTCAAGCGCCTGACCGTAGGGGGCTTCGAGAAGGTCTTCGAAATTGCCCGAGTATTTCGAAACGAAGGACTGAGCACTCGTCACAACCCCGAGTTCTCGATGCTCGAGCTGTATTGGGCCTATGCCGACTACCACGACGTGATGGAGCTCGTCGAACAACTCGTGAGCTACCTCGCTCAAGAGATCACCGGCTCGACCACCATCGAATATGACGGCAAAGAACTGAATCTCGCAGCGCCATGGCAGCGGGCGACGATGACCGATCTCATCGCCGAACACACCGGCCTTGAACTCTCCATCGACATGAGCCGTGACGAGCTTGCCAGGATTGCGCAACAGCAGGGGATCGAGGTCAAGGACTACTACGGTCCGGGCAAGTTGATCCTGGAGATCTACGAGAAGACTACCGAGTCCAGGATTTGGGGCCCGGTCTTCGTCATGGACTACCCCAAAGAAGTCTCGCCCTTAGCGCGTGATCATCGGGAGGAGCCCGGTCTGACCGAACGCTTCGAAGCGATCGTGGCCGGACGCGAGCTGTGCAACGCGTTCAGCGAGTTGGTCGATTCTGACGAACAGCGTGCCCGGTTCGAGGAACAAGAGGCCGAACGAGAAGCGGGTGAGGCTGAGGTAATGGGTATGGACCTCGACTACGTTCGAGCGCTCGAATATGGACTCCCACCTACGGGTGGTCTCGGCATTGGCATGGACCGGTTGGTAATGCTCTTGACCGGGTCGACGACGATCCGAGACGTCTTGTTGTTCCCCACGCTACGTCCAGAACAAAACTTCGACGCGGAACAATTGCTGGTCGAGGACGCTGTCGACAACGACGACTGATCAACGTCGGCTGTGGTGACACTCGCCACGGGCAGTGCGTAATGTCACCGAGTCGGTTCCTGATAAGCCAATGAACCACTGAGGGTGAAGGAATTCGCGAACGAAATACCCACTCCGCGAACGCATCACCTAACATTGCTAGAAGCGGAGGCGAATTGCGCCGTTTTGGTGCACATTCGTGGGGTAGACCTGCGCCGTTCGCGCGGAGCCACAGATGACAGAAGTATCCCCCAACAGCGCAGACGTTTCTTCGACGAGCGTTGTGCCGCGCCTCGACCCAGATCTTCCTGGTCGCGCCCGTCGTAGCCGAAACTCGCTCGCGATTCTTGATGCGACATCGATCACGGTCGTTCTGCTCTTTGTCACCGTCGTGACCAACGGATGGGGTGCTCTCACCGAGGCGTCACCGCTTCTTCTTGGAATCGTCGGTGGTGTCGTCGCCATCACAACCCTCTGGTGGCGCAACGCGTACGTCATGACGCGGTCGGTGGCATGGGATGGGAACTTCCGACTGGCTTGGGACGCTGTCGCGGCTGCAGCACTATCGATGATTGCGCTGTCGTGGCTCTTGGAAATCAGCGATATGCGACTCTGGTTACTCCTTCTCGTCATCGGTTGGCTGGCAGCGCTGACGCTGTGGCGGATTGTGCTTCGACGCTCATCAGACGATGTCACTGAACCCGTGCGGGTCATCGTCGCGGGAAACACCGGCGACGCCCTGGCGACTCGGCTAGCGCTTCGTGCTGATCCGCGAACTCGCTATGCGGTCGAAGGCTTTGTGATGGACAGCCTCGACGAGAGCGTGCCGGAGATCGTCTCGCAGATGGCCCTCGGTTCGATCGACCACCTGCCACACGTCGTCCAAAAGACCAACGCTGATCTCGTCGTTGTTTGTCTGGGCGCCCTCGATGCCGAACGGTTTGCTCCTATGGTTCGAGAACTCAACGTTCTCGGCGTGGACGTCGCCCTGAGCACTGGCCTGTCCAACGTTGCGTTGCGGCGAGTGAGCCTAGGACATATCTCGGGACGTCCGCTGGTCCAGGTCACGCCGGCTCCGCTCGGCGGCTGGCACCTCGCGCTGAAGCGTGGTCTCGATATCGCGGGCGCAACGGTGATGCTCGGCCTCACAGGTCCACTGATGTTGCTCGTCGCTCTTGCGATCCGAATTGAAGATGGTGGCTCTGCCCTCTTCTCTCAAACACGCGTTGGTCAGGCGGGGAAGCACTTCACGATCCACAAGTTTCGAACCATGGTCAACGATGCCGAGAAACTGCAGATCGATCTCACGAACGATCATGAAGGTCCGGTTTTCAAGATGACCGATGACCCGCGCATCACAAAGGTGGGGAAGTTCTTGCGGAAGACCTCCGTGGATGAGTTGCCACAACTATTCAACATCTTGCGCGGCGAGATGAGTCTGGTGGGGCCGCGGCCCTTGCCGGTCCATGAGGTGGAGGCGGCGCCCGTGAGTTTCCTGGATCGCCACATGGTGAAACCAGGTCTCACTGGCCGATGGCAGGTGTCGGGGCGCTCCGACACCTGCCATCGGCCAGTGA
>CAYUKM010000214.1:0-3763 GCA_964445255.1 uncultured Acidimicrobiales bacterium | reverse complement strand
CCCACCTGGGGATCCCCCCCCGCCACAGCCAGCACTCCGCTGGAGGAGACGTTCTGGCTGAGGCCGGTGAGTGTGGCATGGGCGTCAGGGGCGAAGATCACGCCGAATGACGAGGTGACGATGTCGAATGTCTCCTCGCCAAGGCTCTCGGAGAGACGGTCGAAGTCGCCAGTCACGAACCGAACCTCAGCGCCCGCGTCACCAGCGCGCTGGCGGGCGATCTCAAGGAGTTCGTCGGTGAGGTCTATACCGGTCACCTCGGCACCTCGCCGGGCTGCTTCGATCGCAACCGTGCCCGTGCCTGTAGCGACATCAAGCAATGTGCGGTTGGCGAGCCCGCCGGTTGCAGGGTCGACGGCATCGAGCACCGACAACGACGCAGTCGCGAGCCAGTCCCCGACGATCTCATAGGAACCTCGCTTCCAGAGTTCACGGCGGGGATCGATGTCACTATCGGCGGCTGCCGGTTCATTGACGTCTTTGGGCCACATACGGGACCAACTCTACGAGCGCTGCGCTCGACTGTATCGAACGGCTTTCCCCGGCTTCTGAACTTAGCCAATTCTCACGTTCCTGAACCTTCTATCAACAGTGTGAGAGTCCGAAATCCAGCAGGGTCGTGCGGTGCTTATGTGGACATGTTCGAAAGAAGGCTTTCTCGCCGCAAAGTAATCACCCGATCGTCAACGGCTCTTGGCGCAGCGGCGGTTCTCGCTGCATGTGGGCAACAAGGGAGTGAGGGCGGCCAGACGAGCGCGTCTGGCTCGGCAGTTATCGACTCGGGGGTCACCTCGATTGACCCGGCCAACTTCCCCGAAGGCCCTCTGGCGGTCATCGACCCCGCAACCATTCCTCGCGGCGAAGAGATCGATTTCGGACCCGCTCCTGAGGTGCCCGACGGTCCGCTCAGCCCCGAGGTCGCGGCCGCGGTCTCGCTGCTCTACGGTCAACCGGTCCGTGGTGACCTGACCGACGAACAGCTCGAAGCGCTTGCGACGATCGGCGCCTCGCAAGACGCTCGGCTGGGTTGGGTTATCGCCGACCACATACGCGTCTTCACCGCAATCGCGGGCTCCGAGGGAGTATCTCGTGACCGCCTGGTTGAGATCAACGATCAGCTCGAGAGTGCTGCTTCGCAACTCACCGGTCTCGAACTCCCCCAGTTCCTTTCGTGGAACCCGCTCACGAACTCGCTGATCGCCTGGGACATACCGGCGCCTCCGGACTATCTGTCGATGAAGCGAAACATCTTCACGCCGGTAGAACCTGCATGGGAACCGCTCATGACCGACAACTCGGTACTCGATTGGCGCATCGTGTCCTGGGGCGGTGTCTTGATCGACGCCCAGCCCTTCGGCGAAACCGAAGGCTTCTGCAACTGCATCCCGGCAACCGATAACCCCACGACCCAGGCTGCTGCCGACGCGACATGGCTCGATCCCGACGACATCGTCTTCGGCGTTGTCATCAACGGCGAAGCACGGGCGTATCCTCGCCAGATCATGGAAGTCCGCGAGATGGTCAACGACACGCTCGGCGGGCGCAACTTCGGCATGCCGTACTGCACGCTGTGTGGGTCGGCCCAGGTATGGTTTACCGACAACCTGCCAGGCGGCATCGAGCGCCCAATTTTGCGAACCTCCGGGTTGCTTTCCCGTTCGAACAAGGTGATGTACGACCTTGTGTCGCAGTCCATTTTCGACACCTTCCTCGGCACCGCCGATAGCGGCGCCTTGCTCGACGAAGGCATCGCGCTCGTTGGCCACACGGTCGTGACCTCGACATGGGGGGCGTGGGTAGCCCAACACCCGAACACCACTGTCCTAACCGAGGACTTGGCCCGCGGACAGGATTTCGACTTCCGTAACGGGCGTGACGCCAACGGCCCCATCTTCCCCGTCGGAAATGTCGACCCTCGCCTGGCCATTCAAGAAGACATTCTCGGCGTGACCCAAACAAACGGACGCCCACTTGCGATCCATGTGAACTCCGCGCTTTCGGCGATCGAACGCGGCGAGATCGTGGTCATCGATGATCTTCGAGTGGTCCGCTCCGGCGATGGCCTACTGGCCTTCGATTCTGACGGAAACGCGATCACTGCCCACCAGGCGTTCTGGTTTGCATGGTCGCAGTTCCATCCCACCACCGATCTCTGGCCCAACGTGTAAACCTCGGCGGGCCTGGCGGCTGACTAATCTACGAGGTCCACAGATCGTGGGCGACTAGGAAGGTCGGAGGCTGGCGAAGAAGGCTTTGAGCGTCTTGGTGCACTCTTCGCCGAGTACGTCGTGGTGAACCTCGAAGGTGTGACGCAGGCGGGGGTCGACGCCGAAGTTGTAGACCGAGCCGAGGGCGCCGGCCTCCGCATCGGCTGCACCGAAGACGACCTTGTGCACTCGAGCGTTCACTGCCGCACCCGCACACATGGTGCACGGTTCGAGCGTGCTGATGAGCGTTGCGTTGTCGAGGCGCCACGTACCGACCTTCTCGCACGCGTCTCGCATGGCGAGCACTTCCGCGTGCGCTGTGGGGTCGCCCGTGAGCTCTCGTTCGTTGTGGCGTGACGCAATGACCTCGCCGTCGACGACTACTAGCGCTCCCACAGGCACGTCGCCGTGGGGAATCGCTAGCTCGGCTTCGGCCAAAGCGAGTCGCATGAGATCGTCGTAGTCCACGTACAAACGCTAGCTGGTTACGACCGCTGCGAATGCGTTGAGTTCAGCCGCCGTTGCCGTGGTGCAGCTCACCCGCTAACGAGCGCTTCGCGACGGTGGCGGGCTCGGTGGCACGGGGCGCAGCGGAGGTACTGACCGACTATGACACCGAACTTCGCCGCGGATTGAGCTAGTCGAGCAATCGGTTGCGCCCGCTCTGAAATAGCGAGAACCCGGCTATCGCCGTCCCGAGATATTGTCGAGCACATGCCCGAACTCGCACCGCTGCCCGAAAATTGGAGTCGAGCGATTGCGGTCGTGGCTCACCCCGATGACCTCGAATACGGGGCCGCGTCGGCGATTGCTCGCTGGACAAGCCAGGGCAAAGACATCCGCTATGTCCTAGCGACAAAGGGCGAGACTGGGATCGACTCCATTCCACCCGAGATTGCAGGTCCGCTGCGTGTTGACGAGCAAATCGCTTCGGCCGCCGCCGTTGGGGTCACCTCGGTCGAGTTCCTCGACCACGCCGATGGTCTTGTACTTAACAGCGTTGAACTTCGGCGCGACCTGGTGGAAGCAATCCGCCGCCACCAGCCCGAGGTCATCATTGCCTATAACTACCGCGAACGCTGGAGCGAAACCGGTCGTTGGAACCACGCCGACCACCGCGAACTCGGACGGGCACTGTCCGACGCCACTCGCGACGCCGCCAACCGGTGGCTGTTTGACGACGCTGGTGAACCGTGGTCGGGTGTTCGATGGATTGCCTACAGCGGCTCGCCACACCCAACCCACGCCACCGATGTCAGCGCACACCTCGACGCGGGCATCGCCTCGCTCCTTTGCCACAAGGTCTACCTCGAGGGTTTGAACAACCCCCGCTTCGACCCAGCGGCGTTTCTCAGAAAGTCCGCTGCGTCGGTCGGCCCACGAATGGGTGTCGAGCTGGCAGTCGGTTTCGAGCTCGTGGGGGCCTAATGACAAAATCCCCCGCCAGGGGCGAGGGATTATGCGTTGTGCGCGAGGAGGGACTTGAACCCTCACGTCCCTAAGGACACAGGCACCTTAAGCCTGCGCGTCTGCCAATTCCGCCACTCGCGCGAGTG
>CAYUKM010000213.1:0-3767 GCA_964445255.1 uncultured Acidimicrobiales bacterium | reverse complement strand
GATCTCGGCGCCGAGATCACCGGACTGTTCGGCGAGGGGAGCGGATTCTGGGTCAAGGTTGACGTATACGAAGCCACCGAACTCTTCGACCTGTATCTGGTCGAGGCAGATCGAGTCGGCGTCGAAGCCTTCGAGGTGCTTCGTGTGGCGCGCCGCCTGCAGCTTTCCGCTCAGGTCATAGGTCCAGGCATGATAGGGACACACGATGTTGGCGATCGTGCCCTCGCCCTCCACGAGGTGATGGGCTCGGTGCTGGCACACGTTGTAGAAGGCCCGCAGGGTGCCGCCCGAATCTCGGACCACGACGATCGGCGCGCCTGCGATGTTCTCCGTGATGAAGGAACCCGGCTCGCGGAGCTTCTCCGCGTGGCACACCCACTGCCAGCTATGTCCGATGATCGCCGACTGGTCGGCATCGAACCAACGTTGTTTGGTGTAGGCGTCGGCGTGCAGCGACATCGATGTGCTCGGGTTAGTTGTCCAACCCGTGGCGATGTCGAGCGGTTGCTCCGAGACCATCAATGTTCCCCTTAGGCCCTCGTTTGTTGCCCACCGGTAATGTAGGCCCACTTACGACGAACGGAACCAATCGTGACCGCCCTACCGAGCACGCCAGAAATGTACGACTTGCGCATGTCTGAACGTGCTCGGCCCTTGTTCGACTCGGTGAAGACGTTCATCGCCGAAGAGATCGAGCCCAACACCCACGAGTTCTTTCGTCTAGGTGAGAACCGTGCGGATCGGTGGGGGTATGGCGACGGGCAACTTGAGCTGCTCGATGAACTGAAGACCAAGGCGCGAGAGCGCGGACTGTGGAACTTCTTCCTCCCCGACGCCGAAACCGGTGAGGGACTGGCAAACCTCGACTACGCCTACATCGCTACCGAACTTGGGAAGAACCCGATCGCGTCCGAAACAATGAACTGCAGCGCCCCCGACACGGGCAACATGGAGGTACTTGAACGGGTCGGAACCGCCGAGCAAAAGGCGCAATGGCTTGAACCGTTGCTCGCGGGCGAGATCCGCTCCGCATACGCGATGACCGAACCAGACGTTGCGTCCTCTGATGCAAAGCAAATTTCCTGCAAAGCGGTGAAGGACGGCGAAGAGTGGGTAATCACTGGCGAGAAGTACTACATCTCTGGCGCAGGAGATCCGCGTTGCAAGATCATGATCGTGATGCTGGAGACCAGCCCCGACGGTCCGGCACATAACCGTCAGTCGCAGATCTTGGTGCCGACCGATGCCGACGGTTACGAGATCCTCGGCCCGATGCACGTCTTCGGTGACGACGACGCGCCCCACGGCCACATGCACATTCGCTTCAACGACGTCCGAGTTCCCGCATCAAACATGTTGCTTGGGGAGGGTCGCGGTTTCGAGATTTCGCAGCTCCGTCTGGGTCCCGGACGAATCCACCATTGCATGCGTTCGCTGGGAGCCGCTGAACGAGCGCTCGACCTCACGCTGCAACGCGGCCTCAGCCGAAGCGCGTTCGGTAAGCCGATCGCGATGTTGGGCAAGAACGTGGAGCTGGTCGCTAAGGCCCGAATCGACATTGAGGCTATGCGCAGGATGGTCCTCACCGCAGCGAAGGCCATGGACGAACTTGGTAACGCTGAGGCTCGAGTTTGGATCAGTGCGGTGAAGGCGATGGTGCCGATTCGTGTGTGTCAGATCATCGACGACGCCATTCAGATTCACGGTGCCGCGGGCATATCGCAATGGACACCGCTCACACACATGTACGCCGGGCAACGAACTCTTCGACTCGCCGACGGACCAGATGAGGTTCACTGGCATGTGGTCGGCCGCGCCGAATTGCGGGCGCGAGAAGCCGCCGGAGTCGACTACGACCCGAAGCGAGATTTCTATGCCAACGAGCAAAGCTCATGACCGACCCGGTCGGTGTGAAGGTCGAGGCGCTAGTCGCTTGGCTGGCCGAACGGGTTGAGTTGGTTGCGCCGCTGTCGGTGGAGATGATCATCGGTGGTCGAAGCAACCTCACCTACAAGCTCACCGATGCGGCGGGCACGTCGTGGGTGTTGCGCCGCCCCCCAACAGGAAACGTGTTGGAGTCCGCCCATGATGTACTGCGCGAGCAACACATCATGGGATCGCTCGCTGCAAGCGCTATCCCCGTGCCGGTGGTCGTAGACGCTTGCGACGATAGAGATGTGATCGGCGCGCCGTTCTTCGTGATGGAATTCGTCGACGGCCTGGCCATCCGAGACGTCGCACAAGCCGAGGCGCTTTCGTCGGCTGTCCGGCACGATGTTTCGAGAAATCTCATGAAGGTCATGGCCGAGCTCCACCGACTCGACCCCGCCGACGTTGGCCTCGACACGCTGTCGCGTGGGCAGGACTATGTAGCGCGTCAGCTCAAACGTTGGGAGCGACAGTTCACCGCCATCACCACGCGTTCGGTGCCATTGATGGGAGAGGTGCACCAACGACTCCTCGCTCAAGTTCCGCCCCAGGAGAGTGTGGGTATCGTCCATGGCGATTACCGCCTCGACAACTGTCTGGTCAGTGAGGCCGGTGATGTTATGGCCGTGCTCGACTGGGAGCTGTCCACGCTGGGCGACACGCGTGCCGACCTCGGCCAGACGCTCGTGTATTGGAGCGCGGCGGGTGACTCGCTCCAAGCCCTGGCTGGTTCTCCCACCGTCGCTGAAGGGTTTGCGTCTCGCGAAGAGATCGTTGAGTGGTACGAAAGCGAAAGCGGCCAAGCAGCTGATCATCTTGGCTTCTTCGTCGCCTTCGCCAACTGGCGACTCGCCTGCATCCTTGAAGGTGTCTATACCCGCTACTCAGCCGGGTCGATGGGCGACAGCGCCGATGTGTACATCGACGGATTCGGTCGGACCGTGCTCGAATTGTTGGGCCGAGCAAACGCAATCCTCGATGGCGCCGACCCGATCGGGTCCAACTAGCTCGGCCCTGCCATAGGCGTGGGCGAAGTGCCAAGACTTCGCCATGGCCGATGACCCCATAACGTTCACCCTCGCCGACGGGCGAGCGACGATCACGCTCAACCGAGCCGACGTGCTCAACAGCCTTTACGATGCCGCGGTCGCTCAGTACTCGAAGTTGAGTATCCCGAGGCCTTCAACGAAAGATTTGTACGTAAAAACTGACCGCATAGGTCTCAAATTACGTACAAATCTTTTGGTGGGGTCGTATTGGGCTCGCGTTCGAGCCGCTGTGGACCCTTGTGCTACGCGGATATACGTTGTGGAGACTTGCTGACCGCTGACTCGCGCGGGGTGCGTCGTTGCGCTCGAAGGTCGAGATAGTCCGTGAGATTGGTTACCTTCGCCGCTTGGGTGGGGGTTGTTTTCTCGGTCGCCGAATCAAGGGTGTCGTTTTCGCTTGGCAGACGCAGGTCAAGTCCACCGGGTTGAGCCATCGGATCGGTGAGGAAGCGAAGGATCTGGGCGAGTGGGCGATCCCATTCGGTTTCCAGTAGTTCGTATAACACGTGCCACGCCCGGACTTCGTCGTGACTCGGGGTCACGAATTCAGTGATCAGCTCGATGATCGCTGACTCGGTTGGGTGGTGATTTGTGGCTGTTTTCATTGGTTCCCTTTTCGTGGTGGTGCACGGAGTCCAACCCATCGCGTTGCGATTTAGCACTAAGTGCACTCTTCTCTTTCGGTCTTGGTGGGCTTTACCTGAGCGAATCTCCCGTATTTCTCAATTGTTTACAACCAGGGTGGATCGTTTACTTTCAAATATAAACATATCTTGATATATGAATGGA
>CAYUKM010000212.1:0-3815 GCA_964445255.1 uncultured Acidimicrobiales bacterium | reverse complement strand
CGTTCGCTTCGTTGAACGGATCGAACACGCGAATTGCTAACCGCGGCCGTATTGCCATGCGCGGAAGAAATCACAGCTACCGAGGGTGACGGAGTCTCCCCCGGTAGCTGCGTCCCACCATGTGAGGTCCCACCACCTCACAAATGGGTCTCAGGCTAAATCCCTCACAATTTCAGTCGGAATTTGGGGCCTTTCGACGCGAATCCAGTTCGGTCAGCATTACCCAGAGTAGGACTAGACCGCGCTCCGTGCAATGCCCGGCGGCCAGGTTTTTTTGACCCGCCGTTTTTGACCCGCCGAATTTTGCCGAGCGCGTTCCGGGGAGCCTGGACGGCGGAGCCACTGGCGCCGGAGGGATCAGAGGGACCAGGGCTGAATAGGCCGAACTGCTCTTTGTCGGGGTAACTATTCGCGGCACAGTCGGTTACATGGTTACAGATACCCGAGCAAGATACGCAATCGCTTCTGCCGAGAACGGCAAGTACGAGCATGCGAAGTCAGTCGTCATCGATTTGATCGCTGAGGACTACAACAACGCTCAATCTCATCGTGCTTGGGGTCAGGTGCTCCTGCACGAAGGCAAGTCCTCCGACGCGGTGGCTGCTTTCAGAGTCGCGATCGCTCTCGAATCCAACGATCCGGTGATGCAATTCGAGTTCGCCGAGGCATTGATCGCTCAGCGACACAGTTACGCGCTCGTACCGTTGCCCAACATGATCGAAGCGCGAGAAGCTGTTGCTGCCGGACTTCGTCTGTCCCCGGGAGACCCGAGAGGACTAGAGCTGCGCGACCAGATTGAACGAAACCTCAAGGAAGCAAGTTCCTAGAAGTTCAAGCACCCTATGTGCCTGGGAACTCGTCTGGGTTTGGGCCGACTCGCTCACCTCGATCGAGCGCATTGAGACGTTCGACGTGGTCGGCGGCTAGCGCAAAGTCGAATAGATCTCCGTTTTCTTGAATGCGCTCCTGACGCACGGATTTGGGGATGACGATAACTCCTCGATCTAGCATCCAGCGCAGCGTCACCTGCGCCGGTGTGGCATCGACCTCGTTCGCGATGGAGACGATCGCGTCGATCTCGTTGACGCGCCCTTTCAAGATGGGCGCCCACGCCGTGACCTTGATGTCGTGCTCTGCACACTTGGCGACCAGCTCCGGTTGTTGGAGATAGGGATGATGTTCGAACTGGTCGACCGTCGGAGGAACATTGGCGGTCGACAGGAGCTCATCGAGGTGGTGGGCGAGGAAGTTTGAGACGCCAATGCTTCGTACTTTGCCGTCGCTAAGCAGCTCTTCCATGGCACGCCACGTGTCAGCCATGTGGGTTCGGCTTGGCCAGTGAATCAGGAGTAGGTCGAGATAGTCGGTGCCGAGGCGTTCGAGGCTGCCCGCACACGAAGCCAAGGTTGACTCATAGCCTTGGTCCGTGTTCCAGACCTTTGAGGTGATGAAGATGTCCTCGCGAGATGTCGGGGACGCCGAAATCGCCTGACCGATGCCTTCTTCGTTTTGATACATCGAAGCGGTATCGATCGCCCGGTATCCCGCCTCGAGCGCCCACTGCACGGCGTTGATCACCTCTTCGCCGTCGTTGCTGAGGTATGTGCCGAGCCCGACGATCGGCATCTCGACACCATTGTTCAAAGTTGTGGTGGTTGAAATCTGCATGGCGGCAATATTACGGATCCTGGTTGACATCTGGGAATGCAGGTAGGCCATGCCGATCTTTCTTGCTTCGGTCTTACGTCGGGGGAAACAATCCAAGCTTCTGCGGAGTATGCGCGGGCCTAGCCGTACCGTTTCATCATGGTCTTGGGACGCCGACGCTCAAAGGAAGCAGCACCTGAAGAAGAGGCGCCCGCCGGTCGTAGCGAGAAGATGCCGGTTCGGGAGACACATCGCGTGCTCGGCACACCGATGGAAGGTCCCTTCCCCGACAATATGGACCAACTCATTGTTGGTATGGGCTGCTTCTGGGGCGTTGAACAGCTCTACTGGAACCTTGACGGGGTTTACACCACCGCTGCTGGCTACTCCGGCGGGGTTACTCCGAATCCGAACTATGAGGAGACCTCCAGCGGATTAACCGGCCATGCCGAGAGCGTTCTGGTCGTCTTTGACCCCGCGGTTGTTCACTTGCAGAAGGTGTTGGAGGTGTTCTGGGAGAACCACGACCCCACTACGCCGTATCGTCCGACCGGGTTCACATCGCAATATCGAAGCGTCATCTTTACCGGGACGCCAGAACAACATCGGGCTGCTGTTGCATCCAAGGAGCATTATCAGGGTCGCCTACGCGACCGTGGTTACTCGAAGATTCACACCGAGATCGTTCCAGCTGGCGAGTTCTACTATGCCGAGGACTACCACCAGCAATACATGCACACCCATCCACGAGCACTGTGCGCGCATGGGTTTTGCCAGGTGAGCTACAGCTAGAAAGCAGTTCCTCGAAACGGACGCGCTAACCTTTGGCCATCAGCCATTAGGCGTCTTGCGCCCGTAGCTCAATTGGATAGAGTTCCTGGCTTCGAACCAGGCGGTTGGGGGTTCAAGTCCCTCCGGGCGTGCAATGTGAACATAGAGCGCAGCCTCCCCCATGATTCGGTTCGTTGGATGGGTATCCCCGACTTGTGTTGAAGGTGTGGCTAATGTGCTTGGCGGAGTAGGGAGTTGAGTGGTGGGATTCCCAAGGAGTATCAAACAATGTCCCTTCTAGCTTCCGTGCGTTCATCGAAGAACCGCGCTGCTCGCATGTGCTTTGCTGCCGCAGCTGGAGCGTTGCTTTTAAGTGCGGTCTCAGTCGCCATTCCCGTCTCCGCGGAGACGGACTGCAGCTTTGAGTTGCAGTTCCAAGGCGTGAACCTCTTGAACGATGGCTCTAACGACACCGCTGGTCCGTTCGATTTTGAAATCGATGCGGGTACCTATGACATCGTGGTGCAGTCATTCGACAGCCACGACACTCAGGTTGGTATTTCACCTCAGCCCCAGGAGCAGTTCCACATCGTGCTCGACTCGGGTTACCGCTCACCCCCTACCAACGATGTTCCTGAAGATTCGAACACTGCGACGACGGTGTTCCGCGACCAAACGATCGAGGACAGCACAACCTTGACGCTCGAGCATCAGCGCCTTGGCGGGGTCAACTCCGTGTTCCCAGTGTCGGTCTGCTTTGTTGAGGCAGGCTCTCTGGACACGGCTCCCGCAGTCGAATGCGACACGGCCGCCGGCGATGCTACGGAGGGTGGCGATGCCGCTGCTGAAGGTGATGACGAGAACCCAGTGCCCGCGGATGGTGGTGAAGTCCCTGCTCCCGGTGGTGAAGCAGCTGCTGATACTGATCCAGCTATTGGCCCTGACGGCTGCCCTGTAGAAGTTGTTGGTGATGGCGTGGTGGTATGTGATGTGCCTGGCGGTGCCGAGGGCGATCAAGCCGACGCTGGCGCTGAAGGCGCCGACGCTAATAACGCGGAAGGTGATGCTGGCGCTACTGATGGTGAAGTCGAGGGTGTGACCGGCGCTGTGGCCGAGGTTGGCGTCGACGCTGACGGTTGCCCAACGGTCGAAGAAGCTCCAACTCCCACCCCTGCGCCTGAGGCTCCGGTCGACGAGGTAGTCGTTTGTGATGCTGATGCTGATGATGATGCTGCTGCTGCTGCTGATGCTGATGCTGATGCTGATGCTGATGCTGCTGGTCCTGGCGATGACGCTCCGGTTTGTGACGAGGTAGAGGCTGCTGAAGAAGCTCCGGCTCCTGCGCCTGAGGCTCCAGCCGACGAGGTAGTGGTTTGCGACGCTGCCGACGCCGACGC
>CAYUKM010000211.1:0-3819 GCA_964445255.1 uncultured Acidimicrobiales bacterium | reverse complement strand
GGGACTACCGTGGTGACCGTGTTCGCCAGACAAGGAACCGCCCAGTGACGGTCGTCTTGTACCCGGGTTCATTCGACCCGGTGCACAACGGCCATGTCGAGATTGTCGAAACAGCAGCCCAGCTGTTCGACAAGGTCATCGTCGCTGCCATGCGTAATCCGAGCAAAAGAACGCCCTTGCTCGACCTTGACGAACGCGAAGCCATCCTCACCGAAACCTTCGCGGATCTGCCCAACGTGTCGATCACCATGTTCTCGTCTCTGGTAGTCGACCTCGCCCAAGAGCTAGAAGCCGACTTCATCGTCAAAGGCCTGCGGGCCGTATCCGATTTCGAGTCCGAACTGCAAATGGCTCAGATGAACCAAGCCATTTCGGGCGTGCACACCTTGTTCATACCCTCAGCGTCATCTCGTTCGTTCCTCGCATCACGGCTGATCCGTGAGATCGCGCGTTACGGCGGCGACGTGTCATCGATGGTCCCCGAACCCGCACTGCGGGTCCTACGAGAAAAGTTCAGCTCATGACCGAGACCGTGCGTTACTCCCAGAACGACCTGCCCGAACCGCCTCGCATCGTGCGGCGCGATGACGGTGCGCCGACCCACCGCGTGCCAGAGGTCGAAGAACTCCTGACCGAGGCGCTCGAGATCATCGAGCAGTCACCGCCGCTGCCGCTCTCGAACTCGCTGCGAGTCGATGGTGGACCACTGCTCGACCTCTTGCACCAGGCGATCACCTTACTACCGGAGGAACTGCGTGCAGCTCGGTGGCTTTTGCGTGAGCGCGAAGAGTACCTGGCCGGTGTTCGTCGTGAGGGTGACGAAATCATGGTGATCGCACGCTCCCAAGCGGAGCGAATGGTCGAACGAACCGAGGTGTCGAAGTCCGCCGAGCTTCGCGCAAAGCGCATCATCGCCGTCGCAGAAGCAGAAGGCCGCCGCATGCGCCGCGAAACCGAGGACTTCTGCGACGCACGCCTGGCATCGCTCGAAGGCATTCTGGACCGTACCCGAACCGTCGTGGCCACAGGTCGCAACCGGATGCAAGGCGCCACCACAATCGATCTGCGCGACGAACCCACTCCAGATCCCGACCCGATCACATCGGGTCTTTTCGACCAGGACGTATCCTGACTGGGTGACCAAGGCCCAATGGCCGGAGCTGCTCATCGATGTCGGTCGGCTGCTTCGGCGAGACAACATCGCGGATCTGAAGCGCCGATCGCTCGACGGCTCTGACGTCATCTCGGTCGACGAGACCATCGCCCCCGAGGGGCTCAACATCACAACCGCGGGGATTCCCGACGGCAAAGAGATTCGGGTTCTCGCCGAACTTCGTTCGACCATGCGTGGTGTGGAGGCATCGCTGCAATTCTCCAGCAAGTGGGAAGGCGAGTGTCGGCGCTGCTTGGACGTCATTGGCGAACCGATCGAAATTGATACCACCGTGTCGTTTCTTCCCGAAGTCTCCGATGGCCAGGCCGGGGGAGGCGACGACGCTGATGCGTACCCGATCGTGAACGAGCAAGCCGACCTCGGCGAGGTGCTTCGCGAAGAACTACTGCTCGCGTTGCCCCTCTCGCCCCTCTGTGCAGAGAGTTGCGAGGGGGCCGACCCCGAACGCTTTCCGACGGCGGGCGAGCCAGCTTCGGAAGTTGGCGATGATGAAGAGCGCGAGATCGACCCACGATGGGCGGCATTGTCTGCGCTCACGTTTGATGAAGAGTGACCGAATAGCGCTACGCTGTCAGGCTTGTGCGCCTGATCGAAGGCGCCGCGCGATTTCGCAACCCCCAAGATCTACAGGGTGACCCATGGCAGTTCCAAAGAAAAAGACTTCCAAGGCCAAGAGCCGCTCCCGCAAGGCGTCCGCATGGCGTGTACGCGCGGGCGGTCGCTCGACGTGCCCACAATGCGGCGCAGCAAAGCGTCCACACATCGTGTGCCACAACTGCGGTCACTACGGCGGCCGTCAAGCAATCGAAGTCGACTGATTAAGGCGTAACGTAGAACATGTTGCCCGTCGCGGTGGATGCAATGGGGGGTGACAACGCCCCAGACGCGATTGTTGCGGGTGCCCGGCGTGCTGTTGAAGAACGGGGCATCCCTGTCGTTCTCGTCGGTCAACCCGAAGCGCTCGGCGATACCGGTGGCATCGAGGTCATCGCAGCTTCGGAAGTCATCGCTATGGACGCCGACCCAGGCACGAGCGTCCGCACCATGAAGGACTCCTCACTCGTTCGAGCCGCTGAGGCCGTGCGAGACGGTGTCGCCTGCGCAATGGTCAGTGCCGGCAATACCGGGGCCACAATGGCCTCTGCGCTGCTGCGCACCGGCCGCATCAAGGGTGTAGCCCGACCAGCAATCGCCACGCCGATCCCTCGCGCTGAAGGTGAGCCGACCATTCTCCTCGACGCTGGGGCGAATGCAGAGTGCAAACCCGAGTGGATGGTGCAGTTTGGCCAAATGGGGGCATTGTTCGCCCGCAACCGTTTCGGAGTCGAGGAACCACGGGTTGGGTTGCTCTCCATTGGCGAAGAGGCAGGCAAGGGCACCCCATTCGTCAAAGAAGCTTTCGGGCACCTGAGCAAAGTCGACTGGGCGGCACAAGGGGCCACCTTTGTCGGCAATGTCGAGGGCCGCGATCTGATGGGGAACGAGGTGGATGTAGTGGTGACCGACGGCTTCACAGGGAACGTGGCCCTGAAGACGCTCGAAGGCGGCGCCCGCCAAATCATCAACGCACTCGTCGAAGCATTTGGCTCAACACCTGAAGCAAAAGAGGCCTCCGAACAACTGCTTCCCACGCTCTTGCCGCTGTACAAGCGCTTCGATGCCGACACCTACGGGGGAGCGATGCTCCTTGGAACCAAGGGTCTGTGCATCATTAGTCACGGTAGTTCCGGCGACGAAGCGATGGTCAATGCGATCTCGGTAGCGGCCGAAATGGCCGAAACTGACCTCGTCGGGAAAATCACTGCTGCAGTTAACGCCTGAATCCATAGAACTTTTGGATACAGTCAGGCTCACGCGCTAGGGGAGTACTTCGTGTCTGAAAGCATTACCCGCGACGACGTTCTTGGAATTATCAAGAATCGACTCGCTGAAATCCTAGAGATCGAACCGTCGGGGATCGGCGAGGGCGACTCATTCCAAGACGACCTCGATGCTGATTCGTTGGCACTTATCGAACTCGTCGAAGCGATCGAAGAAGAGTTGGGCGAACGCTCAATCGAGATGCGGATCGAAGATGACGACCTTGAGGACCTCAAGACTGTTCGGGACGCCGTCGACTACGTCGTCGGGCGCCTTGGAACCTAGCGCCGAACCGCCTGCGGGTTCTCCTGCCTATGAGAGCCTCTACGAAGCGTTGGGTCATCGATTCGAAGATCCAGCCTTGCTGATCCACGCCCTCACACACCGATCATGGTGTGCAGAGAACCCCGATGACCCCTCAAATGAGCGGTTCGAGTTCCTTGGGGACTCGATTCTTGGCGTGACGATCACCGAAAGACTTTTCCGCGACGCCCCCCAAATGAGCGAGGGCGGGATGGCCAAAGCCCGAGCCGAGGTCGTTAGCGCGCCCAGCTTGGCTGACGCAGCACGTCGAATCGGCATCGGCGAACACCTACGTGTTGGCAGAGGCGAAGAGAGCTCCGGTGGGCGAGAAAAAGAATCGATACTCGCCGACGCTATGGAGGCAGTGATCG
Source organism: uncultured Acidimicrobiales bacterium (assembly GCA_964445255.1). Taxonomy (GTDB): domain Bacteria; phylum Actinomycetota; class Acidimicrobiia; order Acidimicrobiales; family SHLQ01; genus SHLQ01. The sequence goes on along the minus strand of CAYUKM010000211.1, from coordinate 111 downwards.
CCGCTGTGTACCTCGATGCTGGCCGTGAAGTCACGGCTCGGATGGTCAATGACCTGCTGGATGACGCCTTCGAGCAAGCGCTTTCAGCCCCCGGCGAGCGAGACTACAAAA
>CAYUKM010000210.1:2462-3850 GCA_964445255.1 uncultured Acidimicrobiales bacterium | reverse complement strand
TCGTCGAGGTGGTAGGGCTGCACCTTGCCACTCTTGAGATCGATAAGAACCTTGCCCGCCCGCAAACCTTCGGCTCGCCCGAGGGTCAGATCGATCTTGCCCTGGACGACAACCTTGCCTTCGAAGAGTTCCATCCTGACCTTCGACTCGGTAACCGGTCGCCATTGCTTCTTCAGATCGGGCCAACACTCGTCGAACTTCGAGACGAGGTCGATGGCGTCGGAACGCAACTGGGCCCGGTCGGCATTGCTCAGGTCCTTGAGAAACTCCGCGATGTTCTGCTCGCCGAACTCAAGGCTGGCCATGGACTCATCCACCAGATCCACGGGCACGGGGGTGCCCTGCCAGTTGATCGAGAATTCGATGGCCTTATGCACGACGGTTCCGCGAGCCAAGGGCACCGACCAGCCGGGGAACTCGCGGTCTGCGAGGTAGCGCTTCTCGCAACCATGGACCGAAGCAACAGCGTGCTTGTTCGCCCAGATCTTTCGATCCCCAAGACGGTCGGCCTGTTCGGCAATACCGTCGCGAATGAACTCTTTCAATTGCACTCGAAGTTCGGCGGGGAACTCTGGCCAGGTCTCGCGTTTCGCGCCGATCTGGTCGACAACCTCTTGTTGGGCGGGGCTGAGCGGCGCGTCGCTCATTCGGCGCGAGCTCGCTCCCGAAGCACAAACTTTTGGATCTTGCCGGTGCTGGTCTTTGGAAGCTCGCAGAACTCGACGACCTTGGGGGTTTTGAATCCCGCCAGATGTTCCTTGCAGAACGCCATGATCTCGTCGGCGGTCGCTTCGGCGCCGGGCTTCAGCTCGACGAAGGCCATCGGTACTTCACCCCATTTCTCATGAGGCTTGGCCACGACGCCAGCAGCGAGAACCGCTGGGTGTTTGTAAAGGGTGTTCTCGACCTCGACCGACGACACGTTCTCTCCGCCGGAGATGATGACGTCTTTGAGGCGGTCCTTGATCTGGACGTAGCCGTTCTCGTGCCAAACAGCGCCATCGCCGGAGTGGAACCAGCCACCCTTGAAAGCAGTGGCGGTGGTTTCGGGGTCTTTGTAGTAGCCCTTCATCACCGTGTTGCCACGTATCAGGATCTCGCCTTGGGTTTCGCCATCGAGGGGCACCCGTTCCATCGTCTCGGTGTTGAAGACCGCGAGCTCTTCGTTCATCGGCATGGTTACGCCCTGCCATGCCTTCTTGTCCGCGCGGCCGTCGTCATCGAGGACATCCCACTCATCTCGCCAGGTGCACTGGGAAACGTGACCGTAGGTTTCGGTGAGTCCGTACACCTGCATGACGTCGAACCCGATCGCTTCGATGGCTTTGAGGATCGCTGCGGGTGGGGGAGCGCCCGCGGTCATCGCGTGGACTGTGTGATCGAAGTCG
>CAYUKM010000210.1:0-2362 GCA_964445255.1 uncultured Acidimicrobiales bacterium | reverse complement strand
CCGCGGTGGTGGTAGACGACGCCTTTGGGAGTACCCGTGCTTCCCGAGGTGTAGTTGAGCGCGTGCGCCTGCCACTCATCGGCGGGCATCGACCAGGCGTGGTTGGGGTCGCCTGACTCGAGGAACTCCTCGTAGGTCTGCGAGCCGAGCCGTTCGCCACCGGGCCCAGCAGGGTCATCGATATCGATGACGATGATCTCTCGGTCCACCTTGGCCAGCGCCGCAGAAACGGTGTCGCTCAGGGCGGTGTCTGCGAGGAGAACCTTGGCGTCGGAGTGATCGAGGATGTAGGCCACTGTGTCGACGTCGAGGCGGGTGTTGATCGCATTCAGAACAGCGCCTGCCTTCGGTACGCCGAAGTGGGCCTCGAAGATCTCTGGCGTATTGGGGCACATGACGCTGACCGTGTCACCGACGCCCACGCCGAGTTTGTGGAGCGCCGAGGCCAAGCGGGTGGTTCGCTCATCGACGTCAGCCCAGCTGTAACGACGGTCGCCGTAGATGACCGCCTCGCCCTCGGGGTGCAGGTCTGCGGTGCGTGTCAGAAACGACAGCGGCGTGAGCGGTACGTAGTTCGCCGGGTTCTTGCCGAGCGCTTCGAAGTGGTTTGCAGACATTGGTTCTCCCCTTGGCGAGAGGCTACTCACCGGCCCTCGACGACGTCACACTGAGCTCAGCCTCGGTCGATCCGCTGTCACGTGGAGATCTGAGATACAACCAGGTATGGCCCGATACGAGATGTCGCTACGTACTTCGAAGTCGCCGGAGGACGCGTTCGCCTACATGTCCGATCTCTCCAACTTCGCGTTGTGGGACCCCGGGGTCATTTCGGCCGCCCAGGCGGTGGGGGAGATTTCCGAGCTTGGTTCGGCCTACGACGTGGAGGTTAAGAGCGTTGGGGGAACGATGATCTTGCGCTACGAGATCACCGAGTTCGACTCGCCGCATCGCTTTGTAGCCAAAGCGATGAGCGACAAGTTGACCTCGGTCGACGTGATCACGGTGGTCGCCGACGACGTTGGAGACGGTGAAGGATCAGTGGTTACCTATGACGCTGAGCTAACGCTCAACGGCGTGTTCGCCATCGGGGAGCCCGCGCTTCAGGTCGCTTTCAATAAGATCGGTAACAACGCTGCCGCTGGGCTCGTGCGAGCCCTCGACGGAGTTCGGGTCGACGGCTAGCAGAGCTAGTTCAGCTCGAGGAACTCCCAGGTGATCCCTGGAGCGAAGATCCCGACGACCTCATCTCCGGGGAACAGGGTTCCGCTCAACAAGTTTGTCGCTCCCGCAGGAACTGGGATGGGGTCATTGAAGACGATTCCATCTGGGCCGAGGACGACCACCGTGATCGAGCTATCAACTTGGGTCACATTGGTAAAGGTGATTTCGGAGTCGGTTCCCGCCGGAGCGTTCGATACGCCAAACACGACTGAGGTATTGCCGAATGCCTCACCAAAGGTGTCAATGCTGAAGACGACAGGGTCGACGATTCCGATGTGCCACTCGTCGGCTCCGGTGATCTCGACTCGGTTGGGCACCCCTTGGACCAAGAAGTTCCCGGCTGACAGCCCGATACCAGCTGGGATAGTGAGCGTCGTGTGGGCATTGCCAGCGCCATCAAGGACGTTGATTTCGACTTCACGATTCGATACCGCAGCGTACTGCACGACGTAGTAAGGGCCGTCCGCAAAGCCTGGTTCGAATTGCGAAGATGCAATCGTGTCTGTACTGAATGTGACGCCGCCATCGCCAGCCCCTTCTAGACCGTCGATGTCTCCCACTTCGCATCCGATGCCGAGGTCGAAGGGATCAACGATGCACGTGTCTATGCCCTCTCGGTCGTCGATGAGGTCTCCCATATTGTCTATAGCGGAGAAGATCTCGTCGTCGCCAAGGCCACCATCGAGGAGGTCGAGGCCAGCCCCACCGTCGATCAAGTCTCGCCCTCTTCCAGCTTGTATTTCGTCATCTCCGTCACCACCGAGGACCGTGTCGAGTGCTGCGCCGCCGCGGAGGTCGTCGTTGCCCTCGTTGCCCTCGATGAAGTCGTTGTTGCGGCCGCCGATGACGAGGTCGTCACCCGGGCCGCCGAGGAGGGTGTCGATGCCGTTGTTGCCGCGGATGGTGTCGTTGCCGGGGCCGCCGTCGATCAGGTCGCCGCGGTTGCCGCCGGTCATGAGGTCGTTGCCGTTCTCGCCAAAGATGACGTCTTCACCCTTTTGGCCGATGGCTCGATCGTTGCCGTCACCGAGGCAGATGACATCGTCGCCGTCGCCGCCGATCACGAGGTCGTCGCCACCGAGGGCCACGATGACATCGTCGCCGGCTGTGCCGACGAGTCTGTCGTTACCTGCCGTGCCGG
>CAYUKM010000209.1:0-3880 GCA_964445255.1 uncultured Acidimicrobiales bacterium | reverse complement strand
GCTCCGACGACGACGGCCGCTCCAGAGACGACGACAGAGGCACCGGCTCCGGAACCGTTCACGATGTGGGATGCGTTGACCGAATCGGGTGAAGCTCAGCAGTTCGCCGCAGTCGGTGGTGCTCTCGGTCTCCAAGACTTCCTCGAAGAAATCGAAGACGAAGACGGCAACACCGTGATGCGAACGTTGTTTGCGCCATCTGATGCCGCTTTGGAGGCTCTAGGCCAAGACCAAATCGCTGCGATCGCTGGCGACCAGGACGTCGCAAACCAGCTCGTTGGATACCACGTACTCGACCAGCCGCTAACCGCAGAGGAGCTCATCGCCCTCGACGGTCAGAACGTGACCTCATCGATCGGCCTGCCGATTGCAGTCTCAACGGACGACGGTGGGGTGATCCTGAACGGTACCTCGTTGGTCACTGTCACCGACCTAGAGGCTGACAACGGCATCGTGCACATCGTCGACGTCGTATTGGCCCCACCGACGATCAACCAAGTACTCGACCTTGAAAACATCGAGTTCGAAGTATCTTCGGCAACGATCACCGCCGCTGGGCAAGAGACGCTCCAGCAGGCCGTTGCGTTCTTCACCGAGAACCCCAACGTGAACGCAGTTGTTGAAGGTCATACCGACACCGACGGCACCGAGGAAGTGAACCAGGAACTCTCACAGGCTCGTGCGCAGTCGGTAGTGAACTTCCTTGTAAGCAACGGTCTCGAAGAGTCACGCTTCACCCCAATCGGCTTCGGCGAAACCCAGCCGATCCTCGTCGACGGAGTCGAAGACATGGCGGCCAGCCGCCGAATCGAGTTCGTCGCTCAGTAACTCCCGCAATCGCAGCTTCGCTTCGCTCGGGCTGCTCTGCTGACAGACAGAAGAAAGCTTTGAATACGACCCCGGCCAACGTGGCCGGGGTCGTTTCGATACGCTGCGGCCATGATCTTTCGTCGGCGACGCCGTAGACGCCAGAACCGGTTTACGTACTCCGCGTGGGACGGCACGCAGGCCGAGTACGCCATGACGGCCGAGGACCTGTTCTCTCAGATGACTGATGACCTCGCCTATCACGGCGATCCGAACGCAGCACTCCGCAAGCTCCTTCAGGAGGGTTACGACCTCAATGGTGAGCGGATGCAGGGTCTGCGCGAGATGCTTGAGCGTCTCAAAGAGCGCCGAGAAGAGATGCTCGCCCAAGGCGATCTTGGTGGGATGTTTGGCGACATCGCCGAGCGCCTGAACGACATCGTGGCCTCCGAGCGAGAGAACCTGGCCGCGCAGGCCGAGTACTCCGCATGTGGTGACGATGCCGAGCAGGCCGCGCGTGACGCAAGGAGCGCCGCTGAGCGCAACTTGCGTCTCGATCTTTTGCCGCCCGATCTTCCAAGCCAGATACGCGAGCTCGGCAACTATGACTTCACGTCGAAGAAGGCTCAACAGGACTACGACGACCTCGTTGGCGATCTGCGCAATCAGCTCATGCAACAAGCCGTCGACGGCATGAGCGACGCGATGTCGAACATGACTCCAGAAGACCTCGCCGCCATGAAGGACATGATGGCGGACCTCAACGACATGCTCGATCAACGAGCAAACGGCGAGGAACCGGACTTCGATGGCTTTATGGACAAGCACGGGCAGTTCTTCCCCGAGAACCCCGAGAACCTGGACGAACTGCTCGAGGCTATGGCGGCGCGAATGGCTGCCGCCCAAGCGATGTTCAATTCGATGACGCCCGAACAGCGCGCGCAGCTCCAGGCACTATCGGACCAGCTACTCGGCGATGCCGACCTGCAGTTCCAGATGAGTCAGCTCTCAAGCAATTTGCAAGGGCTCTTCCCCAACATGAACTGGGGAGAGGGCTATGACACCCAAGGCACTGATCCCCTCGGGTTCGGGCAGGCCCTCGACCTCATGTCTGACCTCGGGGACCTCGACCAGATCGAGCAGCTACTGCGAAACACCTCCAACCCCGGGGCGTTAGCGGAGTTGGATTTTGACCGGGCCGCCGAGCTGTTGGGTGAGGACACCGCTAACTCGATGGAGCAACTGGCCGAGTTCACAAAGATGCTCGAGGAGGCTGGGCTGATCAATACCAAAGAGGGCGCGCTTGAACTGACGCCTCGAGGGTTGCGCCAGGTGGGCCAGAACGTCCTCGAGGACCTCTACAGCAAGTTGAGCGCCGATCGGATCGGGCGCCACAACGTGTCGGTTTCGGGCGTCGGCCACGAACGAAACTTCGAGACCAAGCCCTATGAGTTCGGTGACCCGTTCTCCCTTAACATCGAACGCACGGTCCGCAACGCGATTCGCCGTACCGGCGGCGGCACACCGGTGAGCCTCACCCCCGACGACTTCGAGATCGAACGTACCGAGCGAACCACCCGCACCTCGACCGTCCTGATGCTCGACCTCAGTTTGTCAATGCCGATGAAGAACAACTTCGTGCCCGCCAAGAAGGTGGCGCTCGCGTTGGAGTCTCTGATCTCCGGACAGTTCCCGCAGGACTATCTCGGCGTGGTCACCTTCAGCGAGATTGCCCGCGAGATCCCGGCGAACGAGTTGGCGGAACTGTCGTGGGACTACGTCTATGGCACCAACATGCAACACGGCTTCCAGCTCGCTCGCCAGATGCTCTCCCGTGAATCCGGTACGAAGCAGATCCTGATGATCACCGATGGTGAACCGACCGCCCACATCAACGAGATCGGGCGCCCTGAGTTCAACTATCCACCGACCGCCCAAACCGTCTCACTCACTTTGCGGGAAGTAAAGAAATGCACGCGCGACAACATTCGAATCAACGTGTTTATGCTTGACGCCACGCCACACCTAACACGCTTTATTGAACGAATCACAAAGATGAACGGCGGACGGGCCTTCTTCGCCGACAACCAAAACATCGGCGACTTCGTTCTCATGGATTTCGTCGAACATAAGCAAAAACTCATTCGTCGCGCTGGGTGAGGTGGAGGCGATGGCGAAAGTTCTCTACGACGAGTTCGCCTACTTCGCTGACAACGCTGCTGAGCACGGTCTGACGTACGCCGGTCCGCCCGTGGTTCGACGCGAGAACGTCTCGACCGATGACGGGCGCAAGATCAGCGCGCTCGTGTGGGGCGAGTCTGAGCCCGAGTTGGTTCTCATCCATGGCGGTGCGCAGAACGCTCACACGTGGGACACGGTATGCCTCGCGCTCGGGCGGTCGCTGGTGGCAATCGACATGCCAGGCCATGGCCATTCAGGCCCACCAGCTGACGGTGCAGCCAACGTCGATCGCAACGCACTCGATATCGCTCTGGCAATCCGTGAGCTGGCACCGGGTGCGCAGACGGTTGTGGGAATGAGCCTAGGCGGGCTCACCACCTTGGCTCTATCGGCCGCGGTCCCAAACCTGTTCTCGACGATGGTGCTTGTCGATATCACCCCTGGCGTGAACCAGGAGAAGGCTGATCACATCCCTCGTTTCGTCAACGGTCCGAGCGCGTTCGCCAGCTTTGAAGAACTGCTTGCGCGAACGATGGAATTCAACCCAACCCGAAGCGAGAGCTCCTTGCGTCGCGGAATTCTCCACAACGCAGAACAGCTCGACGATGGAAGTTGGGTATGGCGACACGCCCGCCACCGCGTGTTTGCTGACGCAACAACTGCCGAAACGGCGCACGGCGAGCGTGACTACCTCCGTCTCTGGGACGCCCTTGAGCACCACGACGGTCCGGTCGCTCTTGCACGAGGCATGCGAGACCAGTCGGTGGTTGACGACGATGACGTCGCGGAGTTCCTGCGTCGGCGACCCGACGCTCGCATCGAGAAGTTCGACGAAGCGGGTCACAGCATCCAAGGTGACATGCCCATCGAGCTGGCCCGCTTCCTCTACGAC
>CAYUKM010000208.1:0-3930 GCA_964445255.1 uncultured Acidimicrobiales bacterium | reverse complement strand
GCGGTATGGGATACATGCGCGAATCGGCGATCGAGCGCATGTACCGAGACGCACGCATCCTGCCGATCGGTGGAGGCGCGACCGAGGTGATGCTCGAAGAGGTCGCCAAGCGGTCCTACGCTTCGGTCTAATGAATCCCCGTCCATTGCCGCCTCGTATCCGCTCGGTGCTCTTCGCGCCCGCAGTTCGCGAAGACCTTGTTGCGAAGCTCCCGCGGAGCGGCCCCGATGCCGTGGTCATCGACTGCGAAGACGCCACGCCCGTCGACCAAAAGGACATCGGCCGCGCCAACGCGGTAACGCTCGCTCCGACGATCATGGGGCAGGGGAGTGCGGTGTTCGTACGAATCAACCCACCGACCACCGCCTGGTTCCATGACGACATCGCCCAGGGGTTGTCACCGGAACTCGACGGAGTGATCGTGCCGATGGTCGAATCGATCGAACAACTCGAGCAATGCGCAGCTGCGCTTGCCGACGCTGGCCTGGCTCACCTTGGCGTGATCGTCGGACTCGAAACCGCGCTCGGTGTGGCCGATGCTCGCCAGCTCTTGGGTCACGACCAAGTCGTCGGCGGCTACTTTGGCGCCGAGGACTACATTGCCGACCTCGGGGGTGTACGCACCGAGTCCAACGTCGAGGTGCTCTACGCCCGTTCATCGGTGGCACAAGCGGGACGCATCGCTCTAAAGCCCGTCCTCGATCAAATCGTCGCGGACTTTCGCAACGACGACCGCATGCGAGACGAGTCGTTCGTCGCTCGGTCGATGGGCTATGCAGGCAAGCTCTGCATCCATCCCAACCAAGTCGCCATCGCCAACGACGGGTTCACGCCGAGCGACGCCGAAGTCGACCGGGCCAAGCGACTGCTCGCCGCCTACGAAGCGGGGGTCGGTTCGGGCGTGGCCGCCATCGATTTCGAAGGCCAGATGGTCGACGGCCCGCTAGCCGAACAAGCCCGCCACGTTCTCAGCCAGAGTGAAGGAGTCGAGTGATGCCACGAGAGATCGTCCCCAAAGGCATGTGGTTCGAGGAACTGACCCCCGGCCTCTTCGTGCAGCACGCGTTGACCCGCACGATCACCGAAGCCGACAACGTCGGCTTCACCACTTCCACCATGAACCCGGCCCCACTGCACCTCGATGCCGACTATGCGGCAACGACCCAGTTCGGTCAGGTGCTCGTGAACTCGATGTACACCCTGGCTCTGCTCGTCGGGCTGTCGGTCCACGAACTCACACACGGCACGACCGTGGCGAACCTCGGTTTCGAGGCGGTGCAGTTCCCGGCCCCGGTCTTTCACGGCGACACCATCCACGCCGAAACCGAAATCATCGCCGCCCGCGAATCCAAGTCGAAACCCGACCAAGGCATCGTCACCTTCGAACATCGAGCCTTCAATCAAGACGACGTGCTGGTGTGTGCAGCCGTGCGGAACGCCCTGATGCACAAGTCGCCCGCGTAGGGGTAGGCAGGTATCCTCCGAGCTGTGACGACGCTTGAGGATTTCGGTGGTTGGCCCGCAACACTTGGGGCACTGACCGCTGGCGAAGACATAACCGGTGAGCACGCCGAGGCCGTGCTTGACACCATCCTCGCAGGTGAGGCCACCGATGCACAGATCGCTGGGTTCATCACTGCGCTGCGTCAGAAGGGCGAGAGCGTCGAAGAGCTCGCCGGTCTTGTGCGGGCTATGCGCAACGTGTCGACTCCGCTGTCGATGCCGGACAACGCGATCGACATCGTTGGTATGGGAGGCTCCCCGAGTCGTCGCAAAGCGGCGCTCAACGTGTCGACCATGTCGACCTTCGTCGCCGCAGGCGCCGGTGCCGTCGTATGTAAGCACGGCAACCGTAAGGCCTCATCGACCTCTGGCAGCTTCGACCTGCTCGAAGCGCTCGGTGTGAACTTCGATGTGTCGCCCGAGAAGCTCGAAGCCGTCGTGAAAGAGTCTGGCGTGGTCTTCGCCTTTGCTCGTACCTATCACCCGGCGATGCGCCACGTTGGCCCCGTACGCACTCAGCTTGGCATACCGACCGTCTTCAACGCGCTCGGTCCGCTCGCCAACCCCGCCTGGGTGACTCGCCAAGTGGTCGGGGTCGCCGACGCGGCGCTCGGCGAACGCATGGTCAACGTGCTCGCGGCCACCGGCTCGGTTCGCTCATGGGTGGTGACCGGTGAGGGTTCACTCGACGAGGTCTCGCTCGGCCCGACAACCGTGCATGAGCTGAACGACGGAGAGATTTCCACCTTCACCATCGATCCGTCGGACTTCGGAATAGGCCCTGCCCCCGTTGGTGCACTTGACGGCGGAGACGCCGAGGCCAACGCAGCGATCGCCCATCGTCTCTTCGCTGGGGAGAAAGGCCCGGTGCGCGACATCGTGTCACTCAACGCCGCCGCGGGGCTGGTCGTGGCGGGCATCGCCGACGACATGGCCGATGGTCTGGCTCGCGCCACTGAGGCCCTTGATTCGGGAGCAGCAGCCGCCCGACTCGAGGCGCTGATCACGGCGTCGAACGCATAGCCGTGCCCTCCGAACTCTTCGACCCGACTCTTGAACTCGCGCTAGCCGTCGCCAAGACGGGTCGGCGCGCAAAGCCACCCATCCCGTCGCCGCCCAAGGTGGCGCCGATCTTGAAGTTCAAGAAGGTGCCCGCCAAGGCCAAGGAAGCGCTCTACGAGACATTGGAGTCCGACGAGGATTTCCGTGCTCGCGTCGCCGAAGCGGCGACCGAAGCCAAGGTCGGACGGATCGGGATGATGTTCCTCGAACGGCCCGATGGTTGGCAAGATTTCGTCGACACCATGGTGGGTGCGGCGGAGGAACCCGTGATCGAGTCCAGTGGCCAGATCGCGCGGCTCGAAGAGGCAGTGGCGGCAGCGAAGACCTCGCGTGACGATGCTCGGGCTGGACTCGTTCAAACGCAGAAACGATTATCTGAGCGAGACGATGAGATCGAAGAGTTGCGCGCCGAGCTGGAGACGGTCAGTGAAGATCTGAAGAAGGTCAAGGCTGCGAACGAGGAGCTCAGCGCCGAACGAAAACGTGCCGTCGGTGAGCTCAAACACACCGAAGAGGTGATGGTCCGCCACGTCACCGAGCGCAAACGTCTTGAGGCGCTTGTCGAAACCATGACGGCGGCCCAACTCTCGACCAATCAGGTCGGGGGAGCGGTGACCAACGCTGAAGTGCGTTCGTCGATCGATGCGATGGAGGCGACGATAAGCGAGCTGCAAGCGCAGATGGAAAATCTCCGCGGTGCAGCCACCCCAGAGGCAGTGGCCGTTGAGCGACGTGTTCCCCTTCCGGTGCCCCACGGGCTGTTCGACGACTCGGTGGAATATGTCGAGTATCTCCTCGGGATTCCCGGCATGACCGTGTTAATCGATGGCTACAACGTCACCAAGGAAGCCGACCCGAGCAAAGACCTCGACCTGCAGCGCGAATGGTTGTCGAACGGGCTGGCTGCGCTCACCGCCCGCTATGGAGCCAACTTCGAAGTGGTCTTCGACGGAGCAGACGTCGCGGTGCCTAAATTGGCGAACCGAGACCGGGTCCGTTGCCGGTTTACCGCGGCGGGCGTCGAGGCTGACGACGAGATCATCGCGATGGTGACGGCGATCGATCGACGGCGACCGGTCGCGGTGGTAAGCAGCGACAAGCGCGTTCGGTCAGGTGCCAAATCTGGCGGCGCGAACGTGGTTCACAGCCGACAACTCATCGAGTTGCTGTAGTTAGTTACTGGGTCAGAGCGCCGAAGGAGCACCAGCTCCTAGACTCTTGTGAGATGGATGTGGCTTTGCGCAAACTACTTTTCTTGCTCGTGATCGGCCTTGGACTCGCAGCCTGCGGCGGGGAGGACGAGGCAGCAAGCGACTCAGTAATCGAAGAGTCGACAGCGACCGAAGCTCCGGAAGAGACCACGAC
>CAYUKM010000207.1:0-3965 GCA_964445255.1 uncultured Acidimicrobiales bacterium | reverse complement strand
AGATGATCAGATGCAGCCTTGCTTGCGGAATAGGGGGACTTTGGGTCGTATGGCGTCGTTTCGGTGAAGGAGGGGTCATCCATGGACAGCGAACCGAAGACCTCATCGGTCGAGACATGATGGAATCGCGAAACACCGGAGTTTCGCGCTGCCTCGAGAAGGTTGAACGTTCCCATAATGTTGGTCTCAAGAAAGTCTCGTGGCCCATCGATTGACCGGTCTACGTGGCTTTCAGCCGCGAGGTGCAAGACGGCCTCAGGATTGTGAACGTCAAAGATTTCTGCGAGCGCCTTGGTATCTCGAATGTCAGCTTGAACAAACGAATAGCGAGGATCGTCCGCAACGACGGCTACTGATGCCTTGGTCGCTGCATAGGTGATTGCATCGAGGTTTACGACTTCATGCTCGGTGTGGTCGATGAGTCGCCGCACCACAGCTGAGCCAATAAATCCGAGTCCGCCGGTAACGAGAATCTTCATTGGTTTAGGAGCCCTTTTAGGTATTGTCCGTAGCTGTTCTTAGCCATCGAGTTCGCAGCCGCGTGCAGGGCTTCATCATCAATCCACCCTTGGTTCCAAGCGATTTCTTCAAGGCAAGCAATTTGCGAACGTTGCGTGTTCTGTACAACTCGCACAAACTCGCTTGCCTCAGACATCGAATCGAAGGTCCCGGTATCGAACCAGGTGTGCCCTCGAGCCAACTTCTGCACCCGTAGCTCACTATTTTCAAGGTACCAGTTGTTGACCGAAGTGATTTCGAGTTCACCGCGAGCCGACGGTTCGATTTGCTTGGCGACCTCGCACACCTGAGAGTCGTAGAAATATAGGCCGGTGACTGCGAGATTGCTTTTGGGCTCCGGTGGCTTTTCTTCGATGGAGACCGCCCGGCCGTCGGGGCCGACCTCGACGACGCCGAATCGTTCGGGGTCATCAACCTCGTATCCAAAGACCGTCGCTCCGGAATCATGGGCGCCAGCTGCACGCAGCATTGGCGGCAGGCCCGATCCCCAGAAGAGGTTGTCACCTAGGATCAGGCACGCCGAGTCACCAGCAAGGAAATCTTCGCCGATGAGGAATGCTTGGGCCAGACCGTCGGGGCTTGGTTGAGTCGCGTAGTCGAAGGTCACACCGAACTGTGAGCCGTCGCCAAGGAGTCGCGTGAACCCTTCCGCTTCGTGTGGCGTGGTGATGATCAGAATCTCCCGGAGTTCCGCAAGCATCAGAACCGACAACGGGAAGTAGATCATTGGTTTGTCGTAGACAGGGAGCAGTTGCTTCGACATCGCTTTGGTAAGGGGGTGCAGCCGACTGCCCGTTCCGCCTGCGAGAACTATTGCTTTCATGTGACGCCACCTCAGAAGGTCTTTATGGGCCAGATGCCCCACTGGTTGATTGGGCCTAGCATCGCTGCCGCGAACCGTCGTAGAATGTTCTATTCGACCGCGGGAATAGCGATGTTAGTCAATCTCTCAACCCTGCCTGGAGTGCACTTCATGAACATCGGTCGTCAATCCATATGCTCGTAAGTCTCTTAATCGGATCATTCGTGAGCTATGCCGTCTTTGGGACGCTGCTCGTGCTCAGGCGACCTGTATCGCAAGCTGCGTTGTTGGGGTCACTGGCGATACTCATAGGAGCGACGGCGGTCGCCGCCGTAAACTTGCGCTTTGGGATCATCGAGCAGAAGTTCGCTTCCGAGTTTGCCTTCGATTGGTTTAAAGGTCAGGAAAGTGAGCGGCCAAACCGAACGTTTGCGGTTCAAGCCATAGCGAACGCGCCTGCGTTCTTCGTTGCTAACAGCTGGTATGCAGCTATCGGGACAAACGTAGCAGTTACCGCCGTGACCTACACCCACCTATTTGACCGCGAGACTAAGGCACATCGCTATTTCCTTGGCCCTGCGGTTATCAACTTCGCTCTGTTCTCGCTGCGAGACCCGTTTATTGGGCTAGTTCTGATGGCGCTGGTGCTTGCGTTCGGCAAGCAGTTCGATACCAGAAGGCTTCCGGTGCCTGTCCTGCTGGCAAGTATCGCGATGTTCTGGATCCGACCCGAAAACCTTCTGATCATCTTTGCGCTTGTGTGGTTCCTTGCTTTCCGCAATTCAAAATTGCCGGTGACCAAGTTTGCCTTGATCTTCGCAGGGTTGATGGCCGGAGTATTCGCTCTCCGATTCGCCCCAGCGCTACTCGGAGTCCAAGGCGGCGTATCGATCGGAAACTTGCCTGCATTCTTCGTCGAGTTCAGCGAGGACCGCGGTACAAGGACCAACGTCACTGGTGTAGGTGGAGGCTCCGACATTCTTGGTGGGGCTCTTCAACGAATGCCGCTTCCACTGCGGTACCCGATTCAGCTCCTTACGTTCTTCGTGCTTCCGCTGCCGTTTGAAATCCGTTCAGTGGCGCTGCTTCTGTCTGCCGTAGACAGCATGTTCTTCGCGTACGGAACGCGAAAGTTGTTCAAAGAAGGCACGTATCCTGCCAAGCTTCTCTTCATCATGTACGTCCTAGTTGCAGCGTTCTTCTCATCGAATTACGGCAACGTCTTCCGAATTCGTTATCCGCTCTACTTCGTAATCGGGGCGGGTCTTCTCGCCAACAAGACCGAGGCCGAGCCGAAGAGTCCTCGACCGGCGCAGATCTCTCAGGCAAAGCGCTAAATACATTGATATCGAGTGCAGTTGCGTTCAAGCTCTTCGCAGCGATGATCGCTTTGGGAAATGTGGTCATCGCAACCACGATTCTTCCAACGGGCCAGGCCGTAGCGTTCTTATCGGCCATTAGCTTTGCTCAGCTCTTTCAACCTCTCGCAGGGTTTGGTCTGGTAACACGACTAGTGGCGATGCAAGACAGCGATGAGATCTTGGCCACTCGGCACCGACCGTACTTTGCGCTCTACGCCTTGGTGTTTGCTGTCGCCGGTGCGCTAATCGCCGTTGCACAAGGTGCGCCCTCGGAGATAGCTCTCTTCGCTGCTGCGCTTACTGCGCACGCGGTGGAGAGCGAACGCGTGCGAGCGGCATTTAGTAACCACGGAGGAATCTACGTCCAGAACGTGACCGTATTTCTCGGCTCGCTGTCCGTGCTGTTATTCGGAGAATTCACGTTGGTGCCGGCTGCCCTAATGGTCACGGCGCTCGTTGGTTATCAAGCGTTCATTCCTGAACGCCGGTCCACGGTTTCGGTTATCGGCTCCATAACGCCTCAGGTCAAAGACGTTGTCAAAGGGGTTCGAGCCTTAAGCGTCACGCAGTTCTACTCAGCGGTTGTTGTGCTTTCAGCGTTGATCTTGCCATCCGCCGAAGCCCTGCTTGTCACGCTTGTCTATCGATCAGGTTTGTTCTTTAACTGGCAGCTGTTCTTCTGGATGCGTTTCGGGCACAAGAAAGCGTTGGATGTCAACAGTGAGGAGAACCGGGCCACCAATGCGCGGTTGAGCCGTCTTTCATTCGTGAGCTTCATCGGTGCTGCGGTCGGTGCGTTGGTCGTGAATTTCGTTCCCTGGGTTGCGGACATCCTGGAGCGTTTTGATGGTACGGACATCGGGCTGCTCGCGGTTCTGATCGCCGCTTACGGAGGCTTTCAGTTTGTCTTCAGTAGGACCTTCCCGTTTGAGGCCACGATCGTGTACCGCACCGGGGTCAAAGAAGACTGGGCGTACCTGGGTGTTTACGCATTGGCCTTGGGCATGGTGGCGCTTACGGGTATCACACTGGCATCAGCCGCCATCTTATTGATCGTCGTAGAACTATTCCGGATAGCTTTCCGGCTGGTTTCAAAACGCCAATTCGAAGTGTCAGACCTGCAAACCATCTAGGTGTCCGGAGCGTCACCCGGGGGGACACGGGCCAGCCAGCCCCTGGGGGATAAGACGTCGTGCGCCGGAGCACCGCGACTATCCGATGGTGAAGTTGGTGATGGGGTTTTCGGCGCTGGTTGCGGTGTTGCCAGCGTTGTCTCGGA
Organism: uncultured Acidimicrobiales bacterium; assembly: GCA_964445255.1. Lineage (GTDB taxonomy): Bacteria > Actinomycetota > Acidimicrobiia > Acidimicrobiales > SHLQ01 > SHLQ01. The sequence goes on along the minus strand of CAYUKM010000207.1, from coordinate 4 downwards.
TGTT
>CAYUKM010000206.1:0-3966 GCA_964445255.1 uncultured Acidimicrobiales bacterium | reverse complement strand
GCGAGTAGCGTTGTAGATATGGGTTTGCGTGATGTAGAACGCGCTATCGAGCGGGGCGTAGATGGCGTCCTGGGTCGAGTCTTTAGCGCGGACGTAACTCCACTGGAGATCGAGAAGCGAGTTGAGCGCGAGCTTGAGGCCGGCGCACGTCGCGGCCGAGATGGCAGTCGCACTATGCCCAACGAGATCGAAGTGCGGGTCAACCCCGCCGATGCCGAGGCGCTCTCGCACAGCACCGGGCAGATCGAGAAGCGTCTTTTGTCCAAAGCTCGAGACCATGCTCGCTCTCTCGGGTTTGCCTTTGAAGGTCCGCTGATAGTCACCGTCGCTGCCACCGATGAAGCAATTCGAGGCACGATCGAGGTCTACGCCACGACCGAGCACTCCATCGCGGGCATCCCGCCCGGAACACTCGTCTACCCCGATGGATATCGGTACGGACTGCTCGGCATCTCAGCTGACGGCATCCTGCTCGGCCGAGACGAGGCGTCTGACATCGTGATCGACGATGATCTAGCGTCTCGGAATCACGCTCGCCTCCGCCCATCCGGTCGAGGGTGGATCGTCGAAGATCTCGGCTCCACCAACGGCACTCGGGTCAATGGCTTCCGTAGCGACGCCCAGCTTCTCCTCGATGGCGACAAGGTCACCATCGGCGCAACCGTGTTCACTTTCGACGCTTCGTAGACCCATGTCAGACGCTGCCCTCACCCTCCTTCGTATCGGCCTGCTGGGGTTCCTCTATGTCTTCTTTGCCTGGGTGCTTTGGTCGGCGGTAAGCCAATTGCGTAAGCCGGCAACGGCCGTGGCTCCAGCTGTCAACGCGAAGAAGGCGGCCCCGGTGGCGCGTAAGCAAGGGCAGGCTCCAACCGGCCAAGTGACGATCATCGAGCCCGCTGAGCTCGCCGGATCCACGATGTCGATCGGGGACGAGCTCACCATCGGTCGGGCCGCCAAGTGCTCACTGACCTTGGACGACACCTACATCTCATCGGTGCATGCCAGAATCGCCTGGCGGGATCGTAAGTTCGTGGTCGAAGACGCCGGTTCCACCAATGGCACCTTCCTCAATCAAGAGAGACTTGTGGCACCTGTAGTGCTGCGGTCTGGTGATCGGGTGCGGATCGGAAGTACGGTTCTGGAATTCTCATGAAGACGACGATCCGCTGGGGATACCAGACCGATGTCGGCATGGTCCGACGAGCAAACCAGGACTCTGTCATGGCTAACGGCAACCTTTTCGTCGTTGCCGACGGCATGGGGGGCCACCAAGGGGGTGAGGTTGCATCGGGTATCACCACGAACCACTTCGTCGATCTGGGTGAGGTCGACTCGGTTGAGCAACTTGAACAGGCCGTCGTCGACGCCAACGAAAGGATCCGCGAGCGGGGATCGAAGCAGTCGGATCTCGACGGCATGGGCACCACCGTCGTCGCGATTGCCGTGCTGCCAACAGAAGAACCTGGCGGTCCGCTCTACTTTGCGGCGGCGAACGTTGGCGATAGTCGGCTCTACGTGTTCGAGAACGAGGTGCTGCAACAGGTGAGCGTCGACCACAGCTTGGTCGAGGAACTGGTCCGCGCCGGTCAGATCACCACACACGAAGCCCAGCGTCACCCACAACGCAATGTCGTGACGCGAGCCCTGGGTGCCGATTCAGATGTGGAGGTCGACACGTGGGTGCTGCGATCACAGGTGGGCCAGCGCTATCTGCTGTGCTCCGACGGCCTCGTGAACGAGGTCTCGAACGACGATGTGCGTGCGGTACTCAAGAACACGCCTTCTCCATCTGATGCTGCTGCCGAGCTCGTAAAGCAAGCCAACGGCGCCGGTGGGCGTGACAACATTTCGGTCCTGATCGTCGACGTCGTCGAGTCGGGCTAGTCGCGCCCCCGAGGGATCCAATGAGCTCGAAGCGCAACCTCGAACTCGCTCTTATCGTCGCTGCTGGCGCGATTACGGTCGGAGCGTACGTTCTTGCCAGTCTTGGCCGCACGGCGACTATCCCGGTCGACCTGCTTCCGTTCTTTGGTGTCGTCCTCGGGCTGATCGTGTGTGCTCACCTCGTGTTGCGTAAATTCGCTCCACTCGCCGAACCGCGGATTCTGCCGGTGGTGGCGTTGCTAAACGGCTTGGGTTATGTGTTCATCGCCCGACTCGCGAACGACATCCCCGACGCCACCCAGCTGCCTGGTCAACAAGCGGTGTGGACCGGGGTCGGAATCGCCGCGTTTACGGGCACTCTCGTCTTCGTGCCTCGCATCAAGGAGCTCGACAAGTACCGCTACCTCATCGGCATCGCCGGCATTGTGTTGCTCTTGCTCCCACTGCTGCCAGTGTTCGGCCGGGAGGTCAACGGTGCTCGAATCTGGGTGCGGGTTGGGCCCATCAACTTCCAGCCCGGCGAGTTCGCCAAGATCGCCTTGGCCATCTTCGTGGCGAGTTACCTAGCCGAGAAGCGCACGATCTTGCAGGAGACCCGTTTCAACGTCGGGCCACTGACGTTCCCGCAGCCCAAGCACCTCGCACCGGTCATGGCCGCCTGGGGTGGCTCGCTCCTGGTCATGGTCTTCGAGAAAGATCTCGGCTCGTCGCTCTTGTTGTTCCTAGTGGTGGTGATCATGTTGTGGGTGGCGACGGATCGACTCAGCTACCTGCTGTTCGGGGTCGTGCTCTTTGCGATTGGCGGCACGGTGTCGGCTCGACTGTTCGGCCACGTCGACCGGCGTCTCGACGCTTGGCTCGACCCGTGGGCCGACCCGAACAATCTCGGTTTCCAGCCGCTGCAGGCCACGTTCGCGCTTGCGAACGGTGGCCTCACCGGTACCGGGCCCGGCCGTGGCGAACCGTTCCGGATTCCTGAGGTCGAAACCGACTTCATTTTCGCCGCGATCGGCGAAGAGTTCGGTCTTCTCGGGTCGACCGGCATTTTGATTGCGTTCGTCGCGATCGTTGCCGCTGGGCTTCGGATAGCGATCGACACGCCGGACGACTTCGGTTCGTTGCTGGCCACAGCTCTAGCGACGCTCATCGGTGTTCAGGCGTTCATCATCATCGGCGGCGTCATTCGCCTCTTCCCGCTGACCGGGATCACCTTGCCGTTCGTGAGCTACGGCGGTTCGTCGCTCGTATCGAACTATGTGCTGATCGCGTTGCTGCTACGTATCTCCCACGACGGGGTCGACCGCCGAAGCCGACAGCCCAAAGACGATTCCCAACCCACGGTGGTCGCATCGTGAGCCGCCAGATCATCCGCCTCGGCATCGGACTCATGATTGCGTACCTGGCGCTATTCGCTCAGCTAAACCGGCTCCAGTTCTTCAATGTGGAGGCGCTCGAGACCCACCCCGCTAACAGTCGACCTCTGGTGGAGGACTTCGGTGCGCCGCGAGGCGAGATCCGGTCGGCCGATGGCACCGTCCTGGCCCGCTCGGTCGAGTTGGAAGAAGGTGTCGTCGAGCGTCAACGCGAGTATCCGCTCGGTGAGCTATTCGCCGAAGTGACCGGGTTCGTGAGCTTCGACGCAGGTAACGACGGCCTTGAGTCCACCTTCGATGACGAACTCCGTGGCGAACGTAACGCACTCTCCGACGGGTTCCGTGAGCTGCTCGGCGGCGCCTCGAGCACAGCGGACGTCAACACCACGCTTTCCGTCGAACTGCAAGAGGCGGCACGAGAGGCGCTCGGCGAACGGACCGGGTCGGTCGTTGCGCTCGATCCGCGTACGGGGGAGATCCTCTCGTTGTGGTCGTACCCGAGCTACGACCCCAACACCTTGGCCGACGTCGACAATGCTGAAGCCAGGGCCGCTCGACAGAACCTGCTCGCCGACCCCAACAACCCCTTACTCCCACGCACGTATCGAGAGGTGTACTTCCCGGGGTCGACCTTCAAGATGGTCACTGCGGCTGCGGCTCTCGAGGAAGAAGTCGTGTCGCTCGATGCGCCGGTGTTCCCAGCCGCCGA
>CAYUKM010000205.1:0-3988 GCA_964445255.1 uncultured Acidimicrobiales bacterium | reverse complement strand
AACGGCTTTCGAGGCCGCCCCATTCGTCCGCTCTGGCAACCTTCCGCAGGCAAGGGTAGGGCCAGTACGCATCGTGGCCAACATCGCATAGCCGATCGGGTCAACACGAGGGGCGATAAACTCCAGTCGCCGCCGAATGTGGTGATTGGGAGACATGATCAACAAGTTCACCCAGATGGTGTTGCAGTCCGAGCACGTGAATGATCGTGAGCACCTCACGCCTCGGGCGAAGCAATTCCAGAAGAACCTGCGCAAGATCCATCGCAAGCTTCCGGGGCCAATGCCCGATCGCTACAACGTCACGGTTAGCCATACCCACAAGTTCATTTGGTATCGGGTGGCCAAGGTCGGAACTCGCACCACGCTGACGACTCTGCGTGAGTCCGATGCAGTGCTAGCACTTGAGCACTCGTCGAATCTGATCGTCCCGGATTGGTTGGCGCCGAACTACACCCGGGTGGCCTTCGTTCGTCATCCGATCGAACGATTTGTGTCGGCCTGGCAGAACCGGGTCATGCGCGCGAACGCGTACGACTTCGATGATGAGACCCGCGAGAAGATGCGCGACCTCACCAACTTCATCGACTGGTTCTCCGAGCAGGACCCAGCTCGCTGCGATCGTCACCTCCGGCTACAGACAAACTTGATCCCCGAAAAGCTCGATCTGCTCGGGCGCATGGAGACCTTCGAGGAGGACCTCGACCAGTTCTTGCGAATGGTGGGACTCACCCGCGAGACCAGCCACCACCGGAACCGTTCGAAGAAGGAAAAGCCGGAGCTCGCAGCCGCCGACCGGCAACGTCTCGCCGAGATCTACGCTCCCGATCTCGAGCGTTTCGGCTACACCGCCTAGCCGGCCGCTACCGTGCGTGTACGTGACCCGCTGCTCGGTACTCGCTGCGAGGTAGAGGCGCTCGCCGGAACAACGGCATCGGCGGAGCCGGCTGAGGAACGAATCCTCAGCGAGGTCGAGCGGCTCGAATCAATCTTCACGGTGTTCGACGAGTCGAGTGACCTGCATGCACTTCGACGTTCGGGTTCGACGGACTCCCCCGAGCTGAACGACGTGTGGGCGCTGGCCAGAGACTGGCACCGCAAGACGGGAGGCGCGTTCCATCCGACAGCTCAACCGTTGGTCGATATATGGACGGTGTCCGCTCAGCTCGACGCGGTGCCCACGACCGAGACATTGGCGAAGCTGGTCGCGACCCTCGACCCAGAGGGACACGAGCATCTCGACTTCAATGCGCTGGCCAAGGGGTGGATCGCCGACCGAGGCCTCGATGCCGCTTTCGCGAGCGGCGGCAAACCTGATGGCGCGTGGTTGAGCTTGGGCGGCGATCTTGTGCACCGAGGTGAAGGGTCGGTGGTCGTGGGAATCGAGGACCCGGCACGGCCCTATGACAATGTCGCACCGATGGCCACGATCGAAGTGTCGAATGAGGCTCTGGCTACCAGCGGGACGGTCCATCGGTACTGCACGATCGATGGACGACGCTACTCACGGGTGCTCGATCCACGAACCGGACTGCCAGTCGAGCATGTTCGCCAGGCAACCGTCGTCGCGAGCGACGCAGCGACCGCCGACGTGCTTGCGACGGCGGCGCTCGTCCTAGAACCGAGCGAGAGCCTCGAACTCATCGCGTCGGAGAACGCTGCTTGCCTACTGGTCACCGCCGATGGAGAAGTGATCGAGTCGACGGATCGCTTTACGCGAGGGTGAGCCAGCCGAGAGCGACGGTCACGATCGCTCCGATAACGAGCAGGATCATGGCTCGTTGTCGACGCCTGCGCATGAGCAACTGCATACCGAGTCCGCTGAACGAAACGATCACGAGCAGCCCGGCGGAGATATCGATGATCCAACTCCAGGCAATGTTGGTATCGCTCCCGGTGTGCAGGTCTCGCAAGGCGTTCACGAAGCCCTCTTCGGTGATCGTGCCGGTGTAATCGAGGCTGACCACATCAAAACGGAATGAAGCGCCGAATGCCGGGGCGGTGTAGTTGATCGAGCCCTCGTTCTCCTGCTGATCGAAGTTGGTGACCTCGCCCCCGATGCCGTGCTCGCTTCGGAGGAACTCGCTGACGAGAAGGAATTCGACTTCGTCGCCGTCCCGGACCGACTCGGGCAAGGTGCCTTCGAGGGAGGTAGTCACACGCTCGGTTCCGCCGAGCCAGGTCGGGTTGTTGAGTAGCAGACCGGTGACGCCGAAGAATCCGATGATTACGAACGCGACCATGCTCACGTAGACGTGGGTCCAGCGCATCCAGCGCTGGCCCTTGTTGGCCAGCTTCTTTCCGGTCGTCGCTCCCCCACCGTTCTCCGGCGCGGACGAACGTTCGGATTGGCGAGCCTGTTGCTCGGCAACACGCCGAGCGAGCGCATCGTCGGCGCGGGTGAGCGAATCCATACCGTTAGACATCTATCCGCACCGAGGCTTTCGACAACTCTGCGTCGTCGGGAAGTGTGGTCTCGGCGAGGGAGCCGGTGAGTTGGAACGGCTGACGAATCAGCGAGTAGGGGCCGTCTTCTCGAGCTGCTTCAATCGCGATGAAGTAGTCGCCCGCGGGAAGCTGGACCCCTTGGGCGAAGCCGTCCCACAACACCGCATAGTCGCCAGGAGGGCGGGTGGCCGACGAGATCGTGCGGGCCGTGTCCGCACCGCCGGCATTGATGCGAGCGGTATCTCGGGCGTACCAAGTGTCGAGGTGATCGAGCCAGCGGCCGCCACGGCGAGTCTGTTCGAAGAAGAGGGCGATTGTGTCGAGCAGTTCGCCTTCGGCGTTCTCGACCCACACCGCGACATAAGGCGGTTCGAGCTTGCCGACCGGTCCGTGGGTGTAGGTGAACGAGATCACCATCGACCCGGCGACCGCGGGATCGTCGGTGAAGACAGGCTCAGCGGGTTGGGTCGTCGAGGTCTCCGCCTCTTGGCGCGCGGGTGGAGTCGTGGTGGTCGTCGTTGTTGTGGTCGTGGTGGTTTGCACTGGCTGGGCGACAGCTCCCGCGAACACTTGGGCGTCGTTGTTGCCACAGGCCGCAACACCAACGGCGGCCGCTCCCGCGCCGAGGCTCTTGAGCATGGCGCGGCGGCTAAGGCGTCGATAGCGCGATCGTTCGAACTCAGGCACGGAGAAAACTGTAAGTGATGGCGGTAAGACCAGCCTGAAGGGTCTGCAAAGGTTCTGTTCAGGCTCGACGCCGCTATCTCGCCCAGCTGATGCGGTAGCCAAGGTCGTGGCCGCAGGCCTCCGAGTACTCGACGATCGACTTCTTGGCCAGCTTCAAGGTGACGGTCGCAGGCAATAGGCCGACCACGCGACCAAACGGTGTCCGCTCCTCGTCCACTGGCGCACGCTTAGCTGTTGGGAAGGTTACGTCAACTTTGGCCTGACGTTGTCCGGCGCGGTCGAGCAGGCTGGATAGCCGGTTAAACATCTGCAGTAGTGGGTCGGCGCTATGGGCGGGCCAATTGGCGGCAGGCATGAAGTCGACAAAGTGCATGAGGTGATAGTTGAGGTTGGTCCACATCGCCCCGCCGTCGATGGTGAGCGGTTCGTTGTCGATCACCCGGTTGAAATGCAGAGCGTCGATCTTTTCGAGCCGGTGCATGTTCGACTCGAGTTCTTCGAGGAACTCCGCGTTGTAGAGCAGGCGAAGCAGCGAGGGGAAGGTCTCGACGTGAGTGGCCTCGAAGTCGGTCAGCAGTTCTTTGAGCTTCGGGATCTTGATCGCGTCCATCGCGAACGTGTTGGTGGCCGTTCCCAGAATCGAGTGGAGCAGGGCCACGTTCGGCGAATGCTCGGGGTAGTAGTGAGCGGCGTAGTCGTGGCAGAAGACGAGGTGTTCGAGGAACGAGCCGTCGGCGTGCTCCATCGAGAAGTCGCACTCGTCCACCATGAAATCGACGAGGCGCTGATCGATCTGTGGCACCGGGCTGGCCGCTTCGGTTTCGACATAGGCAGCCTCGACCTCATCGGAGACCGC
>CAYUKM010000204.1:0-4000 GCA_964445255.1 uncultured Acidimicrobiales bacterium | reverse complement strand
TCTTTGAACGAGCCCACATCGGCATCATCATCGCCGCCGTCGTGGTCATCGGCTTTGGCATCTGGTCCGCGCGAAGCAAATGGGGTTATGAACTTCGGATCGCCGGCTCCTCGGCTCAGGCCGCGGAGTATGTCGGCATCTCACTGCGCACCAAGGTGTTTACGGTGCTACTGCTCTCGGGAGCAATCGCAGGGCTTGCCGGCGGAATCGAGCTCACCGGAAACTCGGCTCGCATCGTCGAGGGCGTCGCGAATGGATTCGGCTTCGCTGGAATCATTGTGGCGGCGCTCGCGCTCATGCGCCCTTCAGGTGTGGCCGCAGTCGCGGTCGCATTCGGCGCTGTGCAGATCGGCGGCGAAGCCATCCAAACCACCGGGGTCCCACCCTCGATCTCGAATGTGTTGCAGGCACTCATCTTGTTCGGGGCACTCACAGCGGCTGTGTTCACCGAATACCGATTCGTGCGGCCCAGTCGGTCGAATGCATCCGTGGAGGTGGCGACCGCATGAACGCCGCAACAATGATGGGGCTGCTCATCTCGGTCATCGAGTTCGGCACACTTCTCTACCTCGCCGCACTTGGCGAAACCATCGCCGAACGTGCCGGAGTTCTCAACCTTGGCGTGGAAGGCATGATGGCGATGGGGGGTATGACCGCCTTTTGGGTTGGCGTCGAGACCGGAAATCCGTGGGCGGCACTGCTCGCAGCGATAGTTGTCGGCGGCCTGTTCGCAATGATCCATGGCATCGTCTCCGTCGTGCTGGGCGCAGATCAGGTCGTTAGCGGACTTGCACTGACCATTTTCGGTCTGGGGCTGTCAGCCTTTCTAGGCCGCGATCTCATCGTGGAGCGCCCGAACGCTGTCTTCGAACCGGTGAACCTCGGACCACTCAGCGACATACCTTTTGCCGGCGAGACCATCTTCTCAATGACGGCGGTCAGTTGGATCGCCATCTTCTGCGGAATCGCCACAAGGTTCATCTTCACTCGAACCCGAGCTGGACTGGCTCTGCGCGCGGTGGGCGAGAGTGCCGCGACCGCAGATGCTGCTGGACAGTCGGTTGTGAAGATCCGACTCATCGCCGTGGCCATCGGTGGATTCTTCGCCGGAGCGTCAGGTGCCTTCCTCACCATCGTCCTCGCCCCTGGCTGGACCGAAGGCACCACCGCTGGGCGTGGCTGGATCGCGGTCGCCCTAGTGATCTTTGGCGCCTGGAAACCGGGGCGGGTCCTCGTCGGGTCGCTCCTCTTCGGAGGGCTCATTGCCCTCGAGCCTCGCCTGCAAACCTTCGGCGTCGAGATCAGCCCGATTCTGATCAGCATGCTTCCGTTCTTGCTCACCATCGTGGTTCTGGTGCTTTTCTCGATCCGTTCGAGGAACCGCCCAAGCGTTGCGCCAGCAGCAATCGGCCTCGCCTACCGGCGAGAGGAACGCTGAAACTCGACAGGTTTCGAGTACTAGCCCGCTCAAGAAATTTTGGGTTCGCGCCGTAATTGAGCCCGCGGGCACTAACCAGACGGAGTGTTCCATGACGGCACTTTTCTTTGAGGGGTCTCCCCTCCTCCTCCAGCAGTCCCTTTTCGATACGTTTCCTGATGAGGCGCTAGACGCCTCAATAAACGGCCGGGTCGAATTGCATCGGATCTCGGACTCGATTCGCCACGCGTTCGCTGCATTTGACAATGAGGGAGCCTTGCTCGTCATCGAAGCCAGCACCGACGAAACACAGCTAGCGGCTACACGAACCGAACTCCTGAACCACATCATTGCGATGGCACGGGCAAATGTCCGTCGAAACGACGTTGTAGAGAAACTCGACGACTTCACAATCGCGGTTGCGATGCCCGGCTCCGACCGCATCGGGATGACCCGCGTAGCCGATGCACTGCGTCAACGTGTCGGTAGTACTACGCCATACGATCTCGCGGACATCGAGCCAACCACGATCACGATCGGCGCCGTGCACACGACGGAGTCCCATCTCATTGACCCGAACGAACTTCTCCTAGCAGCGCTCGTAAACCTCGACTCGGCCCGCGCCGCTGGAGGAAACCGAACGAACTGGTCCGATTGGACCAAACTCGAAACAAACCTCCCCTAGGCAGGCATCACCGCTGGTCGAAACGAGCAAAGTATCGTGGATGTGTGCAACGACGAGAGATAGTTGTCGGCATCCTTGCCCTCGGGGTTGCGGGCGCCGGATGCGCGGCATCAACACCATCAACCGACGTTCTTGGAGGCGCGCCAGAAACCGCTCCGAGTAGTACGACAACATCTACGCGACCCACCACCACAACCACGTCAGCTCCCGAGACAACAACGACATCATCCACGACGACGGAGGCACCCGCGGATCCACACCGGACGGTGGTCGCGACGGCTCGAAGCTCGATCGGTGCCCTGATCGCCCACGAAGAACCAGATGGCGCCCTAATGGCCCTACCGTTCGTTGTGCCGAATCCGCATCAGTTCGGTGGACCGCTGACGATGATGGTCACCGAAGGCGATATTGGCGACGATTGGGTCAAGGTCCAACTTCCCATCCGTCCTAACGGCACAGAAGGTTGGATTCCGACCGAGCACTACGCCCTCGGGGAGACCTTTGTGCACGCGGAGGTCGATCTTGGATCGACTTCGGTCAAGGTATTTGACGGTGATCGATTGATTAGCGACGCGCAAGCTGCGATCGGAACCGATACAACTCCAACTCCGCTCGGAACATTCTACGTAGCTGCAAAACGTCGCAATCCACCAGAGGAGCAACACCTCGGCGAATGGTCGGTCGTACTCTCAAGTTTCTCGGAAGTGTTGGACACTTTCTCCGGCGGTCTTCCAGTAATCGCGATCCACGGAACGCATTTTCCAGACGTTGAACTTGGGCACGGGGTCTCTAATGGATGTGTCCGTGTAACAAATGAAGTCATGCAACTGTTGGCAGAACGGCTGCCACTCGGCGCCCCGGTCAAGATTTCGAGCTAGCCACTACCTTTGCAGTTCGACGCTGAATCCAAAGTTGAACTGTTAGACCCACTCAATGTCCAGCGAGACATGCCGATCGTAAGGTGTGCAGTTGTTACGGCTTTCGCGCCTACTGAGTGACTCAACGTCCTCGCTAGTTTCCCAAAATCGGGCGGTGGCGAGCGCCTTTGTCCTTACGCGCGCCACCATGGCTGCGGTGATCCTGGGGACACTCTTCCTCCGGGGATTCGAGCGAGGAAGCTCGGCGTTCCTCCTCGTGCAAGGACTTGTCGCCGTTGCCTCCGTTGTCGCCTTGGTGATGAGCGTCATCGCCGTAGCTCGACTGCTACGCAAGACGCAGGCCCACTCTCTCCATCCGGGCGTCCTGATCGCGCTCGACTCAGTTCTTGCGATCGGCGTTATGGCCGTCATCGATGCCGACACCAGCCCTCTAGCATGGGTCGCCTTGATCACGCCTGTGTTGGAGACAGCGGTCTTCTTCTCGGTTTCGTCCGCTGCTTTCGTCTGGTTCGGCCTCAGCTTGGCTTTCCTAGCGTTGCGGCTCACCACCACAGTCTCTGGAGACGCCACCACCGAAGCACTCGTCCTTTCGATCCAACAGGTTCTCGCCGTACTGTTCGTATCCGGCCCGGCCGCGCTGATGGCCGATTCAGCCCAGGACCGCATTCAGAGCCTCGGTGAAGCTCGACGCAATGCAGACAAGACCTCGCACCAGTTGCGCAAGATCACCGAAAGCGCCCGCCAAATGTCAGGCCAGCAAGGTACCGACGACATCCTGCGCATTACATCCGAGAGTGCTGCATCGATCGGATTCGATCAGGCGGACGTACTGGTCCGATCTGAATCAGGCGAATTCGAACTGCACTCGACGAACGCCAACGGGCCTGCTTTCAACTTCTCACCGGATGTCTTGACCGCAGAACTCGAGGACTCAGTTGCTTCGGCCTATCACGACAGTCCCGAGCAGGGCGACGCCCTCAAGATTGCCGGAATCGACTCAGGGCATGCGCTGGCGCTAAG
>CAYUKM010000203.1:0-4094 GCA_964445255.1 uncultured Acidimicrobiales bacterium | reverse complement strand
AACAAGACGGCCACCACCGATACCACCGCTAGTACGCACGTAACCCAAATCAGCCGCAATCCGCGCGGTTTCCGCATCTCAACCACCATGTCTCCTCACCGAAAGTCACTAGACGACCGAGACGCTAGTACCCCCAATATTGATGGGACCAACATTTGCGTCAGATTTTCTGCGGTAAAGCGCTCTGGTGATGCCTAGCGCTCGGGGTCGTGGTTTCGCAGGATGAAGAGCGCGGCGCCGGCGAGAATGAGGGCAGGGAACTTGTCGAGCATGGTGAACCAGATTCGGCCCAAGATCGAACCGCCACCAGCGATTAGGCGGTTGAGAATGATGATCGTGGCTCCTGCGGTGACGAGAAGCGCCGTGATCGTGGCAGGCTTGCGGACCTTCATTGAGATCGCACCGGCAGGCGACAACACGACCAGCAAAGCCAGACCCAACGTGAGCGTGGCCATCGTCGAACCGAAGGGTTCGAACGCCGTCGAGACGAACGTTCCCGCTCCCCCGCCGCTGTCGAGTTCGTCGAGCCAACGGACCAGCCCCGAGAAAGCCCGGAGGCCGATCGCCAACATAAGGGCGATCGCAGTGATTTCACGCGCCTCGTCACGCGAGAGGCGCATCGGCTCAGCCCCCGTTGGCGAGGACGGCCATCGCGTCTTGGGCGAGACCGTCGAGAAGGCCCGGGAAAATTCCAAACAGAAGCGTCACGATGACCGAGACGCCGAGCACGACGGCCACCGTAGGCGGCACGATCACCGGCCGAGCATCCTCGGCGGGTGCGGAGAGGAACATGGCGATCAGTATCCGGATGTACAGGTATGCGCTAACGACCGCGGCGAGCATCGCCACGATCGCGACCCAGTAGCTACGCACGTCGATTGCTGCAGCGATCACTTCGAACTTGGCAAAGAAGCCACTGGTGAGCGGTACACCGGCCTGAGCGAGCAAAAAGATCAACATGGCGAAGCCGAGCATCGGGCGGCGCTTGGCGAGCCCGTTGAACACTTTGAAGCCGTAATCGTTGTCGCCCTTTTCGCCGACGACCGTCAGCACACCGAAGGTGCCCGCGACGAGGAACGTGTAGCTCGCCACGTAGAACAGTGAGGCGGCGGTGCCGCGCTCGGTTGCGGCGAGTACGCCGAGCAGGATGAAGCCAGCGTGACTGATAGATGAGTACGCGAGCATGCGCTTGACGTTGGTCTGCACGATCGCCGAAACCGAACCAATGATCAGGGTAAGCGCCGCGATCACTTCGATTACAAGGCGCCAGTCGTCAACAATGGGCTCGAAAGTGACCGACAAGATGCGAAGCAGTCCAGCGAAGCCAGCGACCTTCACACCCGAAGCCATGTAGGCAACGACCGGCGTTGGCGCTCCGTCATAGACGTCGGGGGCCCACGAGTGGAACGGTGCGGCACTGACCTTGAAGACGAGCCCCACGATCAGTAGTGCAACGCCTCCCAACAACAAGCCGTCGTCGAGGAAATCGGACAACTCGAGGAACTCGTTGATTGCCACCAAATTGAGCGATCCAGTTGCACCGTAGATGAGCGCCATTCCATAGAGAAAGAACGTTGACGAGAACGCACCGAGCACGAAGTACTTCATGCCTGCTTCTTGGGAGGTGTAACGGCGACGATGTAGCGCTGCGAGCACGTAGACGGCTAGCGAGAGTGTTTCGAGACCGAGGAAGAACACGATCAGGTCGTTCGAGAACGACATGATCACACCGCCAGCTCCCGAGAGGAGCAACAGCGTATGGATTTCGACCCCGTCCAGCTCTTCGCGCTCGACGTAGGTGTGTACAAGCAGTGCTGCCATAGCTACCGCAAGGGCGATAACGACGCTCAGGAAGATCGAGAAGCCATCGAACCCGACCGACGAGGCGATCGTGGCGCCTGGTCCTTCATCGCCGAGGCGATCCCACAAGAACAGTCCAGCGATCGCCGACAACAGCGCAGCGGTAACCGTCCAGCCGGTGATGAACCATGTCGGGATGTCCTTGCGGATCGAGGTCATCGTGAGAATCAACAGACCGGCGACGCCGAGGAACAGCATCGGGGACAAAATCTGCCAGTCGACATCAGGTGTGACTACTTGTGCGAGCAACATCAGCCCTCACCCTCTTCGTCGGCTTGCGACTCTCCGTCTGCGGAAGGCGAAAGAACGGTCACCGTGGGCTCGCTCCAGTCATCGACCCGCTCATCGATGTGCACGATGAGGGCGTCGATCGATGGCTCGATGCGCTCGAGCATTGGACGTGGGAAGACGCCGGTGAAGATGATCAGGGCGATCATCGGTAACAGGATCATGCCCTCCGACATGCGCAGGTCTTCCATCTCGGCGTTACCGCCCTCGGCCGGACCGTGGAAGACACGCTGATAGGCCCACAACATGTAGAGGGCAGCAAAGATCACCCCGGCTGCAGCAATCGAGGCGATCCATGGGCTAGCCACAAAGGCCCCGATCAAGATCAGGAACTCGCCGACGAAGCCGTTGAGCCCGGGCAAGCCAATCGAGGAGAACATCACCAAGGTGAAGGCACCAGCGAACACCGGCGCGACCTTCTGGATGCCACCGAGATCGGAAATCTGACGAGTGTGGCGACGCTCGTACATCCAGCCGACCAAGAAGAACAACGCACCGGTGGAGAGACCGTGGTTGACCATCTGCATGACCGAACCGACGAGCGCCTCGGTGGTGATGGCGAACGTACCCAACATGATGAACCCAAGGTGAGCCACCGATGAGTACGCCACTAGGCGTTTCAAATCTTTTTGCATGGTTGCCGCGGCCGCGCCATACAAGATGCCGATCGTTCCGAGAATCAACATGACCGGCGCAAACCATGTGGCGGCTTCGGGGAACAAGAACAGGCCGAAGCGGAAGAATCCGTAGGTACCCAACTTCAACATGACACCAGCCAGGATTACCGAACCGGCTGTGGGAGCTTCGGTGTGCGCATCAGGCAGCCAGGTGTGGACCGGGAACACCGGCACCTTCACCGCAAAGGCCAGTACAAACGACAGGAAGATCCAGCGACCTGCGGTTTGACCCCAGGCTTGGGCTTCGGCGAGTGCAACCACATCGAAGGTAACCCGGCCGAGCGCCTCTTCACTGAGGAAAACGATCGCCAAGATACCGACGAGCATGAGCGCGGAGCCGAACATAGTGAATATGAAGAACTTCGTCGCCGCATAGATGCGGTTGCCGTGGCCCCAGCCACCGATAAGGAAGTACATGGGGACGAGCACAACTTCGAAGAACACGAAGAAGAAGAACAGATCGAGGCTCATAAAGACGCCCATGATCCCAGCCTCGAGCAGCACGATCCATGCGTAGTAGTTCTTCGGGCTGTGCTCAGGTTTCACGCCCGCTATAGCGAGCGGGAACAAGAGTCCGGTGAGCACCACGAGGAACAAGCTGATGCCGTCGACGGCGAGATCCCAGCGAATGCCGAGGCTCTCGACCCAAACGTTCGGGTCAGGGTTGCGGAACTGGAGGCCGGCATCGTCGACGTTGAACTCGATGAGGACCCAGACGGTCAACGCGCCGGTGATGCCGGTGGCGATCAATCCAACGAGACGATGAATCTCGGTGCGAGCAGCTGGCACCATCGCCAAGATCATCGCGCCAACGGCGGGAACGACGATGAGCGAGGTCAGGACAGGAAAGTCGATCATGTTGCTGCCCTCACAAAGAACCACGCCAGAAGCGCGACGGTACCCACGGTGATTCCGAGAGCGTACGAGCGCACGTATCCGGACTGGAGTCTTCGCACCAGGCCACCGGTGCCACGCACCGCTGCGCCGGTGCCATTGACGAGCCCGTCAACAACTTTGGCATCGAAGGCGGCGATGAAATTGAACATCGCCCTGCCCGGGCCACCCATGAAGGCAGTGACCGCGTTGTCGTAGTTCCAACCCTTAGCAAGGATCGGCCGCTCGATTCCCT
Source organism: uncultured Acidimicrobiales bacterium (assembly GCA_964445255.1). Lineage (GTDB taxonomy): Bacteria > Actinomycetota > Acidimicrobiia > Acidimicrobiales > SHLQ01 > SHLQ01. The sequence goes on along the minus strand of CAYUKM010000203.1, from coordinate 140 downwards.
TAGGGTCGAGCTCCTTCTTGAAGTAGTACTTCCACGCCAGGTACATCCCGACGGAGCCGGCAGCGATGGCAATAATGGCGAGTGCCCACTTGGTGCCAGCGCTCGCATTGATCTTGTGATCGAACAGCAGGGTGTCGAAT
>CAYUKM010000202.1:0-4113 GCA_964445255.1 uncultured Acidimicrobiales bacterium | reverse complement strand
ATGATCGGGACAGGAGCGCAATCAGAGTTCCAGGCCATCGCCATGCGCGAGGCGCTCGGAGTCAACCGTTTGCGCCTTTGGGACACCGACCCCGAAGCGGTAACGAAACTCATCAATAACCTGTCGCCATTGGGCTTCGACATCGTGGCAGCGGCCAACACCATTGACGCTCTTAGAGGCGCCCAGATCATCACGACGTGCACGGCGGACAAGACCAATGCCACGATCCTTTCCGACGACATGGTCCCAACCGGGGTGCACATCAACGCCATCGGGGGCGATTGCCCCGGCAAGACCGAACTCGACAGCACTCTTCTGCGTCGGTCCACCATCTTTGTGGAGTACCCCGAACAGACGCGAATCGAAGGCGAGATCCAGCGGCTAGAACCCGATTATCCCGTGGTCGAACTGTGGCAGGTGCTCACGGGCCAGCGCGAGGGGCGGACCAGCACGGAGCAAATCACCATCTTCGATTCCGTCGGTTTCGCGATCGAGGACTTCTCCGCCCTGCGTTTCGTCCGAGACAGCGTCACCGGAACCGACTTCTGCGAAAAGCTCGACATGATCGCCGAACCCGCCGACCCGAAGAACCTTTTCTCGCTTCTCCCGTCGAAGATGTCGATGTTGGTGACCCAATGAACCCACGTTCGGCAACGCTCGCGACCCGCTCAGTGCAAATCATCAACGTCCCCATCGACCTAGGGGCGTCGAGGCGCGGTACAGACGGCGGCCCATCGGCGATGCGAGTCGCCGGCCTCGGTGCTGCTCTCACAAAACAAGGACTCGACGTGTTAACCGAAAAGGACACGTTCGTTCCGGCGATGGAAACCCGGGTCTCCAAGCGCTGCGATGCTCGGTTCCGCGCAGAGATTCTGGCGGTCTGCACCGAACTGGCGGCGACCACCCGCCAAGCGTTGGTCGATGGAGCTACCCCGGTGATCATCGGCGGCGATCACTCCGTCGCCATGGGCACCGTGGCCGGCGTTTCCGCTCACTACAGGAGTCAAGGCGAAGACATCGGGTTGTTGTGGTTCGACGCACACGGTGACATGAACCTTCCCGAGACTTCCCCCTCGGGGAACATTCACGGGATGCCGCTGGCGCACCTGCTCGGGCTCGGGGACCCCGAGCTTGCGAACATCGCCGGGTTCGCTCCGGCGGTCAAACCCGAGAACGTCGCCCTCATCGGCATTCGCTCGATCGACCCCGACGAGCGAGCGGTGATTCGAGAAGCCGGGATTACCACGTTCACGATGCGCGACATCGACGAACTGGGAATGGCCGAGGTATCGAGGCGAGCGCTCGAGGTCGTCACCAGCGACACCACCGGGTTCCACGTCAGTTTCGACGTGGACGGTTGTGACCCCGAGGTAATCCCGGGGTCCGGGACGCTCGTCGGGGGAGGCGTGAGCTTTCGAGAGGCTCATCAGCTACTGGAAAACTGTGCCGACACAGCGCAGATGACCTCCATCGAGGTCGTCGAGTTGAACCCGTTCCTCGACCACGGCAACGTGTCTGCCGAACGCGCGGTCACCTTGGTGCAGAGTGCCTTCGGGCGAAGCGTTCTATAGCCCTAGGACCGCGAATAGCCGCCCCTTCGACACCACAAGACCCCTCGCTTCCAAGCGGGGGATTTTGTCGTTCTCCAGCGACCGAAAGGTCACCCTCGGTAGAGTCGCTCCATGAAACTCGACAATGTGAACCTAACCCGCACCGATGGCTCGCCGGTCTCGCTCACCGGCTATGCGGGCGCACCGCTGGTGGTCCAGGCCGCTCGCTTCTACGGTTGACTTCCCTGCAACGGATTCCTCACGCAGTTGCGTGAGGCTCAGTCAGAATTTGAGGCCGCTGGCGCCAAGACCGTCATCGTCAGCAGCAAGTCGGCCGCAGTAGCGACAGCGATGCAAAAGGAGATGCCGTTCCCACTTTTGATCGACGCCGACAACTCGTTCCGCAAGGAACTTGGGATCAGGGATTTGACTCTTGGCGAAGTGGCTTCGATCGAAGGCCTCACGAACTACGCCAAGGGGTTCCGCCAATTCCGCAACTTCTCGGTTCAACCGACCGAAGCCACGAAGAGCCCAGCGATTGTTATCTTCGACGCCGACCAGAACGAGACGTGGCGCTATGTGGGGAAGATGCTCGGCGACTATCCAGCCATCTCCGACATCGTCCAAAACGTGCCGACCACCTGAACGTCGCTGTCTAGTGGGACGCAATGCGTCCGCTCTCGTCAACAAATCTTTCACTCACTGGAATACAGCGCACGTTTCTCGACTTTTCACCTCGAACGTTGGGTAACTAACGGGTTCATCAAAGAACAAGGAGAAACCAATATGTCAAAGATTGCAATCGTCATCTACACGGTGTTCGATAACGACAACGCCAAGGTCTACCGTGCCCTCGGAACCGCTGCTGAGTACAAAGAAGCCGGCGACGACGTCACTGTTGTGTTCGACGGATCTGGCGTGGAGTCTCTCGCCGCTATCTCAAAGGCCGATCATCCTCTGAACGGCCTGCTCGAGAGCGTCCGCGGCAACGTGCGAGGTGCATGCTCCTACTGTGCGAAGGCCCATGAGTCGGTCGACGCAATCAATGCAGCTGGTTACACCATGCTCGACGAGCACAACGACCACGCAAGCCTTCCCGCGCTCACCCGCGAGGGATACACCATCATCACGTTCTAGGCGTGGAGGAAATGGCTCGGTCTCTCGCTCGTAGGCCTACGAGCGAGAGACCGCTAGAGACTTATCGGGAAATTGCAACGACCTGAAATGGCGTGTCCGGTGTGCCGAAGGCCGGGAAGTTTGCGTCGACCACGTACAGCTGCGAGCTAAAGGCGTCGGCAGTGGTTGGCGTGATTCCACCGGGCACAGTCAGCACGCCTTGCACGGCACCTGTTGTGAGGCTGTCGCTCAGCGCGATCTCGGTGACTCCTGGCCCACCCACGACGTAGAGCGTGCTGCCGTCGAGCACGAGGCCGTCGCCGCCCAACAGTGGTGCGTCGAGTTGGATGCGGGTCGCATCGAGTGAAGAAGCGCCGCTATCGAGAGGGAGGACAAACAGTGCAGAGCTGCCGTCGTTCTCCGGACCCATTGCTTGGGCAACGATCAGATAAGCCTCGTCTGCCGTTGCGACGATTCCGTTCGCACCGAAGCCCTCAGGTTGCACCCATTCGCCACCAATCGCCACGAGTTCGGCCTCGCCGATGGTACCGTCTTCGGCGATCGGTACACGAATCAGGTTTGGCGAGAACGAATCTGTCAGCCATGCGGCATCGCTAGTGATCCAAATATCGTTCACTAGGCCAACGTTTGGCAGATCCTGGCCGATCAGGAGACCGCCGGTGTTGGTGTCGTAAACCCGAAAGCCCGCAACAGCGTCGGGAAAGAGCCCCGGAACTGGTCCACCAGCGGCCGCCCAGAGGCGTCCATTGTTATCAACTTCCAAACCAATGGTTGGTCCGCCATCGTCGGTTGCGGGTGCGAACTCTGTTGACTCACCGGTACGAACGTCGATCTGCTGAATTGCTCCGTTCGTGAGTGATCCCACGTACCCGGTTGTGCCGTCGAGGGTGATGCCTTCAGGAGCGAATCCGTCGGGCAGCGCAATCGAGTCGGGAAATGTTCCACTCTCCGTTGGAACAAGAGTCCAGCTAGAAGAAGGAGCAGGTTCGGTGCTCGTGTTTACGTTGAAGCGAGGACGATCAGCGTTTAGCAAGGCGCCGGACTCTTCGTTGACGATGTAGTACGCACCATCACCAGCGTCTGCGAGCGTCCAACGGATGCCGCCTTCAGCAAGACCCACATTCGATCCGTCCGCAGCGAGGAAACGGCGGGTGTAGGCATTCTGGATGTAGACAGCGCCGTCACCGGTCGGAATGACATCCCACTCGGTGGTGGTGTGTGCAACGTTGGTCGTCGAGGCGTTTCCAAAGGATGCCTGGAGGTACCGGTTGAACTCGCCATCAACAAGGCGGAAACTGCTAGGAGCAGGAGCCGCATCGTCAGCGGGAGCGTCGTCACCGGCGTCGTCGGCTGCTGCTTCTGGAGCGTCTTCGACGATGCTGCCTTCGAAGAGTGGGCCTACCGCTGACTGGGTGTTGATTGATTC
>CAYUKM010000201.1:0-4134 GCA_964445255.1 uncultured Acidimicrobiales bacterium | reverse complement strand
CATCGATCACGCCACGTTCGAACGCGCTACTTCGGTCGACAGCCGCTCGTTCAGGCACTCCCTTCATGTCTCTTAATCGGCATCTTGTGGTCGAGGTTTAGTCGGTGGGTCGACCGCGTAGCTGGGCGAGAACGAGCGTGTGACGACCACCTACGTGGAGGCTGTGACCAAGATCCTCGCTGCCTCTACGACGATGTTCACTGCGGTGCTTTCGCTGCGTCGTACCGTTTCCATGTCGGGGATCTCTTCCTCGTCACGTGCGACGATCACGCCCGCTACGCATCCGGCTCGAAGTCCAGAGCTCGCACACATGGTGAGCAAGGTTGCCGACTCCATCTCGTAGTTGAGCACTCCCATCGATTGCCACTCTTCGAGTGAACCCCGGAACCGCTCGACAACCCTGCCGGAGAACGTGTCGTACCGTTCTTGACCGGGATAGAAGGTATCGGTCGACGCCGTCACGCCGACATGCAGTTTTGCTCCGCTTTCCTCAGCCGCTTCCACTAGAGCTCTCGTACACGCGAAGTTCGCTACCGCCGGAAACTCCGTGGGAGCAAAGTGTTGGCTCGCTCCGTCGAGACGAACCGAAGCGGTGGTAACGATCACATCGCCAGCACGCACGTCGGGTTGGATACCCCCCGTGGTTCCGACCCGCAGGAAGGTACGCACGCCGAGTTGTGCCAGCTCCTCGACTGCGATCGAGGTAGATGGTCCACCGATTCCGGTCGACGTGATGACGATCGGAGTGCTGTCGATCTTGGCGAGCCATGAGGTGAACTCGCGATGTGCGGCGAGTCGCTGTGGGTCGTCGAGCAGGTTGGCGATCTTCACCACCCGTTCGGGATCACCAGGAACGATCGCAAGCGTCGCACCCTCGATCATCGAGGCATCAAGTCCGAGGTGGAATGTCTCTGTCTCTGCCATTCGCCGAGATTAGTTCTTCTCGTCCGAGGACTTGGACTTTCTGAAGCCAGCCAGATGACGGTATGAATACACGCGTGGGAAACAAGTCGCCAGCGAAGTTCAAGATTCGCGTATTCGGACCAACATCGCTCTACCGCGGTGGATCCGAGGTCAACCTGACGGGCAACATGCGCAAGATCCTTTGCCTCATCGTGGCGGCCGGCGTTGATGGGCTATCGATCGACCGGGCATTAACCGAAGCAGCAGATGATGATGGGTCTGCGAGTTACGGGAGGCTCGCGTGGAGCTACGTCGCCGTCGACTCCTCAACATCGCAGTCGGGGAGGGTGAAGGTGCCAGTGGCCTCCGCATTCTCAAGCGCTGGGCCGAAGCATTCTTCGAGCTCGTTGAGCTGGCCGAAGAGGTCGCCCAAGTTGAAATCGCCTTCTTCTAGGCCTTCAAGGTCAAACGGAAGCTCACCGTCAAAGAACTGCTCAATGTCGAAGTCGGGGCCGAGGAACTCTTCGATGTCGAAATCCGGGCCGAGGAACGCTTCCGGGTCGAAGGGCAGTGCTCCGTCTTCGAAGAACTGCTGTGGATCGAAATCTGGGCCGAGGAACTCTTCGATGTTGAAGTCCGGTCCCAAGAACTCTTCGATGTTGGCGTCTGGGCCGAGGAACTCTTCGATGTCGAAATCCGGGCCGAGAAGGCCTTCGATATCGGTATCACCATCGAAGAACGATGACGCCGCATCTGCGAGCTCACCGAGTTCGTCTAGCGCATCGATGACCTCTTCGCTCGGGCCGGTCGCCGCGGCGAAGACGCCCTCATCGACGAGAGCCGAGGCTTCGGTCTGGCCATCTACACCACGCAGCCATACGGTCGTGTCGCCGATGATCCGAGTATCTTCAGCAGCGGCTTCAGCTTCAGCCGCACGAGGGGCAGCCTCATCATCGACGATGACCTCGAGGCTGTAGCTGCGATCACCGATCTGGATCTGCACGTCGACGTTCTCATCGAGGTCACCACCGAAGTCAAACTCCAAGCCCTGAGCTGCCGCTGTGTCGAGATCAGCCGTTATTGGTGCGGTCGTAGTGGTCGTCTCAGGCGACGTGGTCTGCGCTGCTAGTGCTTGGGTATCGGCTGCAGCGGTCACAACCCCGGCATCGTCGCCGCGAGTGAAGAAGAACGCAGCGACCGGAATGATGGCGATCAATGCGAGTGCAGTGACGATGCCGGTGAAGGTTCGTTGGCTGCGTTGACGGCGCGCGACCTCGACTCGGATCGAGTCAAGCGGTGGTGGTGTCGCCCCGGTTCGGCCGGCGGCGCGTTGACCGGCTTGGGTCAAACGTTCGGAGAGGTGGTTATCGGAATGCATGGAGCATGGATCCTTCGTCGACTCGGCCGGGACCGAGTTCGGTAGCAAGTTTCTCGTGAGCACGACGCAACATCGTGGCGACGGTTCCTCGGCGAACCCCGAGCGCTTCGGCGATGGCGGGTTCGGTGAGGTCGGCGACATAGCGAAGCACCACGGCTTCTCGGGTGCGTTGTGGCAGTTGTGCCACCGCAGCCCACAGCTCGTGGTCGGGTTCGACAGGCATTGTCGCCGTCGGGGCCCATGGCACGTCGGCCGCGGTGTCACGGTCTCGGCGTGCTTTGCGCAGTCGCTTGCGTGCGTCGTTCAGGGCGACTTTGTAGAGCCAGCCCCCGGGTCGTTCCATCACCGAAACGCGGTCCCACTTGGCGAGGGCCCGCACGAACGCCTCCGACGCTGCATCGACCGCGACCTGTCGGTCTCCGGTCGTCAGCGTCAAGGTGTTGACGATGCGGGGGTACTCACGCTGGTACCACGTTTCGAAATGGATCATTGCTTGTACAAGCCTCCAAGTACCTAAAACGTAGACAAGCTTCAAATATTTCTTCGGCGGGTCTTCTCGATGCCTCATCGCCGTAGACAACCAGGGCGCCTTGGTCATAGTGAAGGGCATGAGGCGCGAGTCACCGTCTACACAGCCGATGACGGAGGTACATGCGGAACACCCTCGGACGAAGAGCTCCGCTCCATCTGACAATCGTCGCTAGCCAAACCCTGGCGAACGAACCGGCATGATGTCAGCGCGCTCCAGTAGCTTCCCCTCAGTGGAAAACGTGATTGTTACCAAGGACCTGGCTCGGAGTTTTGGCGATGTGCACGCTGTGCGCGGCGTCGACCTGACCGTACAACAAGGCGAGATCTACGGCTTCCTCGGGCCAAACGGTGCGGGCAAGTCGACGGTGGTCAAGATGTTGACCACCTTGCTCGAACCGACCGACGGCAAGGCGACTGTGCTCGGGCACGACGTGGTTACTGGAGCGAACGACATTCGTCTTCGCATCGGCGCCGCGTTGCAGGATGCTTCGCTCGACGACAAGCAGTCGGGCCGGGAGATTCTCCAACTCCAGGGGGCGCTCTACGGACTCACCAAGAAGGAGGTCGCTCAACGCATCGACGAACTGTCAACGCTGATCGAATTCGACGCCATCGACCGGTGGATCCGCGAGTACTCCGGCGGTATGAAACGGCGCCTCGACCTGGCCGCTTCGCTTATGCACAACCCCGATCTACTGTTCCTCGACGAGCCCACAACTGGTCTCGACCCCACAAGCCGTGCCCGCGTGTGGGAAGAGGTGCGTTCGCTCAACAGCCAGTTTGGCACCACGATATTTCTGACCACCCAGTACTTGGAAGAAGCCGACGAGCTCGCCGGTCGGGTCGGCATCATCAACGATGGCAAGATCGTCGGCGAAGGCACCCCCGAGGAACTGAAGCGTTCGGTCGGTTCCGACGTCGTGCAGGTGCGGCTCAACTCCGATGACGACCCCGCGGTCGCCGCATTAGAAGCACTGCCCGGAGTCGACAAGGTCGATCGCGGCCCACACTCGCTGCTCGTTTCGGTGAGCAACGGTGCTGCCGCCGTGTCTCCCATAGCAATCGCTCTCGACAATGTCGGCGCAGAAGTCGCCGAGCTCACATTGCGCACCCCCACACTCGACGATGTGTTCCTCGAACTCACCGGCGACCGAATCGAGGTTTCGACATGACCACGACACCCACGACCGTTCGATCAGACGTCCGGGCCAAGCCGTCAGGCTTCTTCGGCGACCTGTTAGCCATTGCGAGTCGTGCGCTGCGCAGCATTCCTCGCGAGCCCGAGTCATTCATCCCGGCGCTTTTCATTCCGGCGTTCTTCT
>CAYUKM010000200.1:0-4199 GCA_964445255.1 uncultured Acidimicrobiales bacterium | reverse complement strand
ATACCTCAAGAAGAATCGCGCAGCGGTCAAGCAGTTGCTCGCTCCTGGGGCTTACGACCCCGACGACATCTTGGAGCCACTGGCCCCGTCGCTAGAAGACTTGAACATCAGCGGGCTTCACGTGTTTACCTTCAATCAAGTTGAAGCCACGGAGAGCTGGCGTCAGAGCGTCTTGAATTCCGGAAGCTGACCAAACTGTTCGAGTCCTCGCGCATTCGGCGGCACCTCGGGCCAGTCGTAGCCACTCTGGAAGGGGTCTGGCGGCCACTGTCGCCGCGCGATGTCGTGCGCGAGCTCGATGGGCAATGGCTTGCCGAGCAGGAATCCCTGGAACACATCGCAGCCCAAGCCAGCGAGCACCTCAATCTGCGACTTCCGCTCGATTCCCTCGGCAACTACTTCTAGTTCCAATACCTTCGACAAGGTCAGAATCGCTTGCACGATCGCCTGGCTCATCGGCGACTGGTCGATGTCGCTCACGAACTCCCGATCGAGTTTCACGATGTCGACCGGAAGATCGCGCAGGTACGACAGAGAGGAGTAGCCGGTACCAAAATCATCAATGGCGATGCGGATACCCCAAGCTCGAAGTTCCTCAAGGCGGCGACCGCGCTCACGAAGGTCCTTTAGCAAGGAGGACTCCGTAATCTCCAACACGATCGTCGAGGGATCTATGGCCCTGCGACGGAGCACAGAGAGAGTGGTCTGGACGAACTGTGGATCCTCCAACCGTTCGGCGGACACATTGATGGCGACTTTGCCAAGGGGTTGACCCTGGCGGCGAAGGTGACCGAGCATCTCCGCGACGGTCTGAAAGAGCTCGAGGTCGAACTCGGCCATCATGTTTCGCTCGACGGCCACGGGGATGAACTCCGCTGGACTCACTCGCCCAACACCACTGCGATCCCAACGGCCCAACGCTTCAAACCCAACGAGTTGCATTTGGACATCGAACTGTGGCTGATACTCAGCGAAGAGACCCGACCGATTAGTGATCGACTGGCGCAAGTCTTCTTCGAGGAGCTTGCGTTCTGCTTCTCTTTCCCGCAGCTCAGTATCGAAGAACCGGAATCCATTACGTCCTGAACGCTTCACTTGGTACAGCGCGATATCGGCCTCTCGGAGGATCTCGTTGGGGTTTATCTGCTCACGGTTTCCGTTTTCGGGAAGTCTGAAAGACACGCCGATCGACAAGGAAGTGGAGATGGCGGAACGACCGAGGCTGAAGGGGGCCTGGATATCGAACGACAGACGCTCAACGAGGGTTTTGAGTTGTCCTGATGTTGCGCCGACGGCTGCCAACAAGTACTCATCACCGCCGATTCGACCGGAATGGCAAGCAAATGGCATCGCTTCCATCGCTTCTTTGAGGCGCCCTGCGATACCGATGAGTAGATCGTCGCCAGCTTGATGGCCAAGGGTGTCGTTTATCTCCTTGAACTCGTCGACATCGCAATAGATGACGCCGACGCTGTCGCCGGTAGCGAGCGCGTTCTCGATCACTTCGAGTACCGCACGACGACTCAACAAACCGGTCAGGGCGTCATGGTCGGCTTGGTAGCGCAGCGTGCTCTGGCTGTGCTCCTTGTCCACGGTCAACCGGGCCAGGTCTGCCGCCATCGTCATTACCGCTGGCTCGAGCGTGTCACCGGACCCGATTACCGCCTGCAGTTCCCAGCCCATTGCCGTAGAAGTCCGCGGTTTTACTTGCCAGACACCGTCCACGACCTGGTCGTCGAAAACACTGTCGCTGACGATCCGAAACCGGCTGTTTGAATACTGCGTGGACAGCATTTCGGTGATTCGCTTGAGGACCGTCTCCATCTCCTGATCCTCAGCAATAAGCCCGAGTACCGCCGACTCGTCCTCTCGGAGCCGTCGCGCGGCGATTACCTCTTCAGCCGTTATCTCTTGGTCACGGGCACCGTCTCCCGTGCGATTAAGTCCTTCGAGTTCGGCCAGTTCGGCCCGTTCGCGACGCGAAGATTGCAGCGTCCAGATGAATCCGAAGAGGGCGACGATGAGCAGAAACGTAAGACCCGCGGTGGCAATCGCTGTGCCCGCGGCAAAGACAAGTCCGCCCGCTGCGAGCACAGCGAACGAAACTGACCCAATCCCTGCCGTCACGACGTCGTTCTTCACTGGTGATCAATCGACCAAAATTGCGGGCCTTTTAGACCACATGGCAAGGCTTTCCCGACGATGTGTTCCATGATATGGTTCCGTTCCACGATGCGGAACTGCTAAAGGATCGTTGATGAGTGAAGAAGACGACATCGTTCTGGCCGAACTTCCCGATGATGAATTGACCGCTCAGATGCACGACGACCTCTACGACGGTCTGGGCGAGGAAATCGTCGAAGGTACGAACATCCTGCTCGAACGCGGCTGGAGCGCCGATCGAGTACTTAACGATGCCCTCGTCGAGGGGATGCGTATCGTCGGCATCGATTTCCGAGACGGCATCTTGTTCGTGCCTGAAGTACTACTGGCCGCGAACGCCATGAAAGCCGGAATGGAGATTCTTCGGCCGCTTCTGGCCGAGACCGGCGCAGAGCCAATCGGGAAAGTCGTCATCGGCACCGTCAAGGGCGACATTCACGACATTGGCAAGAACCTGGTCGCCATGATGCTCGAAGGCGCTGGCTTCGAAGTGATCGACATCGGTATCAACACCGACGTCGATGAGTACATCGAAGCCCTCGAGGAGCACAAGCCGGATATTCTCGGCATGTCCGCACTTCTCACCACCACCATGCCCTACATGAAGGTCGTCATCGACACCCTCACCGAACGGGGCATGCGCGACGACTACATCATCTTGGTCGGTGGCGCACCCCTCAACGAAGAGTTTGGCGAAGCGGTAGGCGCCGATGCCTACTGTCGCGACGCTGCAGTGGCTTCGGAGACCGCAAGCAAGCTCGTCGCCGAGAAGCGTGCTGCCTGACGTCTCCCCCGATTCATCTGAGCGCGTCCTCGTGCTCGGGTGTGGCGCTCTGGCCGCAGAGGTGCGCGCCATCGTGAACGCGAACGGTTGGGAACACGTCGATTTCGAATACTTGCCCGCGGCGTTTCACAATCGACCGGAGAAGATCACGCCCGCACTCGAAGAGGTGCTGGTCGACAAGGCCGATCGGTACGCGTCGATCCTGATCGGATACGGCGACTGCGGCACTGGCGGGCATCTCGACCGACTGCTCGAGCGGTTTCCGCACGCGTCACGCCTACCTGGCGATCATTGTTACGCGTTCTTCGCCGGCGTCGACCGATTTCTCGAAGAGCACGAGAACGAAATCGGCACGCTGTACCTCACCGACTACTTGGTCAAGCATCAAGGCGCGCTGATCTTCGGCGCCCTCGGCCTGACCGCGCACCCTGAACTCGCCGAGATGTACTTCGGCAACTACACCCGAGTGCTCTACATCGCCCAAGACCCAACCCCGGAGCTGACTGAAAGTGCAAAGGCATGCGCGAACAAACTGAACCTGGAGTTCGACCAATTAGACGTCGGACGAGGAGCACTGGAGACCCGACTGCTGGAGCTACGGGTAGCGTGAGCGGCCGTCGCCGGCGCGGCGGTCCCGCGCTCAAGATCATCAAGTGGCGAGACATCCCCGCCCAGATCAATGGCACCATCGGAGACCGCAAAGTCCAGGTCGAGCTACCGCCACGCTTCCAAAAGGCGATCGACCGAGCAGCCATGGTGGCCGACAAGAAGGACGCCAACAGCTACATCGCAGAGATGGGCCAGGAAACCCGCCCCATCGACCCCGACGCCGATGTAGATGCAGCTGTTGCTGAACTCGTCGCTTCCATCGAGGAAGAGTTCACCAAAGAACGATTAAACGAATTCGTTCGAACCGGCGGGTTCAGTCCAGAAGATTCACCGAGTCAGGAACCGTCATGACAGACACGATCATTAGCTCCGCAACCAAAGAGGTGGTCATCGGCTTCGGTCGCCCGTTCGTCATGATCGGCGAGCGCATCAATCCGACCGGCCGCAAGCTACTCGCCGAAGAGATGAAGAATGGCGACTTCAGCCGTGTCGTTTCTGATGCGATCGCCCAGGTCGAAGCGGGTGCGCAGATGCTCGACGTCAACGCTGGCATCCCGCTCGCCGACGAACCAGCACTGCTCGTACGAGCCATCCAAGAAGTCCAAGCGGTCACCGACGTGCCGATCGCCATCGACTCATCAAT
>CAYUKM010000199.1:2054-4303 GCA_964445255.1 uncultured Acidimicrobiales bacterium | reverse complement strand
TGACCCAGAATCCGCTCCCCTCGCCGAACAGTCCGGTGATCTCGGCGCCGAGATCGCCCATTGGGCCCCTGACGTAGAACAACTCACCTTCGCCCATCGCCTGACATATGAGATCAACAGCAACTGGAAGAACGTCGTCGACAACTTCTTGGAGTGCTACCACTGCCATATCGCCCACAAGGACTTCGTGTCGCTCGTCGACATGGACACCTACAAAGTGACAACGCATGGCATCTACTCGAGCCATATGGCAGAAGCTGGCAAGTCCGACAACAGCGCGTACGACGTGAGCCAAGCTACGGTCACCGATCACGCGGTCTGGTGGCTTTGGCCCAATACATGCATGATGCGCTACCCGGGGCGTGGGAACATGATCGTCCTCAAGATCATCCCGGCCGGCCCGAACCGGACGTATGAGACGTACGACTTCTTCCTCGAGTCAGCAGAGCCGAACGAGGCCGAGCTCGAGTCGATCCACTACCTCGACGAGGTACTCCAGGTAGAGGACATCAATTTGGTCGAGTCGGTGCAGCGAGGAATGGAAACGCCGGCGTTCACCCAAGGGCGGATCGTCAACGACCCGTCGGGTTCGGGGCTATCGGAACACGCATTGCATCACTTCCATGGACTCGTGCTCGACCACTATCGAAAGGTGCAGTCATGACCAAGCCGATCGACGGGCGGGTCGCGCTGGTGACCGGCGGACGGGGTGGGGCTGGCCGAGCCGTGTGTGCTCGACTCGAACGAGAGGGAGCGCACGTCTATGCCGCGGACCTCAGCGAGGCAGGCACGATCGGCGACGCTCCAGCAGCCGGCGAGTTTCTGCACTTCGATGTCACCGAAGAGGCTTCGGTCATTGCGGGCCTCGAGCGCATCGAGGCCGACCGAGGCCGGTTGGACATCGTGGTCAACGCAGCGGGCATCGAGATCGAGAAGACCGTCGAGGAGACCTCGCTGGCCGAATGGGAACGAATCTTCGCGATCAACGTGACCGGCACCTACCTCACCTCGAAGTACGCACTGCCAATGCTGCGCCAATCGCCCGGCGCGTCGATCGTCAACTTCGGTAGCTACGACGGCTACATGGCCGACCCGAAACTCGCCGCCTACTGCGCCACCAAGGGCGCGGTCCATATGATCACCAAGGCCATGGCGGTGGACCATGGGCCCGAGGGAATTCGCGTCAATGTGATCTGCCCGGGCTACATCGACACCCCGATGCTCGACCAGTTCTTCCCGGACGACGTTGACATTGAGACCGCACGGGCCGAGGCCAAGGCCGTTCACCCCCTACGAACCATCGGCACCCCCGATGACATGGCCAACCTGGTCTTCTGGCTGGCATCTGACGAAGCCCGCTATGCCACCGGCCAACTGTGGGTGCTAGATGGCGGTCTGTCAGCACAGGTCCAACAAATGCGATTTTGACCCTAGAGGTGGGCGTGCCCAAAATTGCTACTTCGCCTAAGCAGAAGTTATCGAGCGCCGACCCTAGTAGTGCGGGCGAAAGAAAGGCGGGATTCATGAGCACGCTTGCGCGACCTCCTGATCAGAACCTGGAAAGAGAAGTCCATCGACTGGCCAGGCTGGTCACTCCAACAAAACCTGAAGTCTCGGTCTGGCACCATGTCGACCAAGCACTTACACAACACTGGGAATCTCCATTGGTGAGAGTCCTACGGTTTCTGACGAAACAGGCACTGGCGGAAACGGAAATTTCGAATACCGAGGTCACATCGGTGCAATACATCGACTTGACCGAGGATCGCCTTCAAGCGCTCCTCCATTGCGCGTGACGCATAGCCAATCGCAACACTGAACGGTGCCACAACACCCATTTGGTGCTTCCCCCTCCATTTCATCTGGGTGGCGGTAGCCCGGAAAGGCCCGGACTTAGCAATAGGTCCCGGGCCTTTCTGTGTCTTATGAAGGCGTAGTGTCTAGCACCCGCATTACGCTCGGGATCATGGCGAACAACACATCATCCAACGAGCCCACCGATCCGCGCGAAGCGTTCGACCAACTGCGAGCGCAGGTGATCGAAAAGTTCAATGACAGCTTGGGCGAAGCCTTCGAAGCACTCCACGACGTCGGGTCCGCGATCGAGAAGCGGCTAGAGGAAATGTTCGGCACAAAGCCAAGCACGTCAAAGTCGAGCGGCTCGGACGTGGTCGATACAACAGCGAAGAAGACTACGACAAGAAAGGCACCAGCCAAGAAGAAAGCAGTAGCGAAGAAGACTGCGACAA
>CAYUKM010000199.1:0-1954 GCA_964445255.1 uncultured Acidimicrobiales bacterium | reverse complement strand
GCACCAGCCAAGAAGAAAGCAGCAGCGAAGAAGACCACAGCTAAAAGTTCTACCTCAGGTGCGACGCGAGATGAGCTCTACGAACAAGCCCAGAAGCTCGACATCCCGGGCCGTTCATCAATGAACAAGGCTCAGCTCCAGCGAGCAATCAAAAAGGCCAAGGGGTAGCGCCTCGCTTGATTCCCGCTGGGTCGAAAACTAAGAAGGCCCGGAACCGTTCTGGTTCCGGGCCTTTCTCGTGTAGTGCATCAAACCTGTGTGAGTTAGAGGGAAAGATGCAGTGAGGCTTGTGCGGTCAGCACCCACAGCAAACTGTGAGTGCCAACCGCATAGGGACGCCCCGCCAGCTCCCTATATCGATTAGTCTACACCCTATATCGGATAATGGCCACCATGCTAGAGAAATCGCGCGCGATCCGCTAGAGTGGAAGCAATGGTCCAGCGTCTGACGAAACCCACTGCGAGGGTGCTTGCTCAGCTGCTTGGCGCCGAGGGAGGCCGGGCGTATGGCATGGAGCTTTCCAACAGCGCCAGCGTCGGACCAGGGACGTTGTATCCAATGTTGACCCGCTTAGAGAGCATTGGGTGGGTGGACAGCTCCTGGGAAGACATCGACCCAAGCGAAGCGAACCGGCCGGTTCGCCGCTACTACACGCTGACAGCACAGGGCCGCATTGATGCCACCGCAGCTCTTGATCGTCGCGGAAACCTAGGCAATGAAGGACTCGCGCAGGCCTAGATCCGCCCCAGGCCTGACTAGACCTCTACGCCTGTTGACTAGCGACTGGCTGGTCATTGAAGACCTTGCTTCGACCAACGATCGAGTAGCACGCCCAGGCCAGCGCTGCCGATGGCACCGCGTACATCAGCACGCCGAACCGGTCGAAGCCGGTCAATGAGAAGCCGTTGATGAGTACCGCGACCAGATTGAGCACAGCCGCTGGCGCGATAAGACCTACAGCCAACCGCAACACCCGGAAGCGAAATCGGCCTGCGTAACTTGACGCGACCCACAAGATAAGCCCCAGGAGAATGACCGCGTGAGGGATGGTGGCGCTCACGACAGCGTCAATCGGTGGACCGAACCCGGTCGATCGTCGAACGATTATTTCGATCACGCTCCCGACAAGAGCTAGAGCCAGACCCAATTGGCAACGGCCGGAGTCGAACAGTCGACCCTCCAAGCTCCAGAACCCTGAGGTCATGAGCAAAATCCCTGCAATCAGCGCCAACTCACCGACCAGCATGATCCACACCCCGGTCTGGATCGCGAGCACCGAGAGCACGGCGGCGGGGAAGACCGAGAAGATAATGCCGAAGCTCAGTTCGGCGTAGCCACTCTCGCTGCTCGCCCGCATCGTCATGGTCATTCGGGGTGCTGCCTGCAGGAGCCGGGCTGCAAGACCGAGCGCGGCCAAGCTTCCAGACGCTTCTCGTACTGCGGCAACCTCAGCACGCCACTCGTCGCGAAAACGACCTTGCTCAGTTATGGGCAACAGCAGAACCGCCACGCCCAACACAATCCTGACCAAACTCACGATGCAACACACCCCCGACGAGAAAGCACATCTACTTCACACCAATTCTAGCGGCTCGATCGCGTTCAATCAGAAAACAACTCGTCAGGCTCATCGTGTCTTCCGGAGCTCAAGTCGACCAACCCAAGCCCGTCAACGCACTGAGACTGATCGTCACCCCCGAGTCTCCTCGTCCCAGGAAGCACCTCCCTTGTCGCCCAGGGTCGCCTCAACGGTCATACCGCTCACCTACAACCAGATTGAGCCGCTGACGAACGAACCGCCTCACAAGAGTGTTGCCTCGTTGTTATCTCTGACCGCAAGCCGATCATTCGCCCATAACGGCAGAAACCCGGAAACTGTTGTGTTTCCGGGCCTCCGATTTAGTGGCGGGGGCAGGATTTGAACCTGCGACCTTCGGGTTATGAGCCCGACGA
>CAYUKM010000198.1:0-4327 GCA_964445255.1 uncultured Acidimicrobiales bacterium | reverse complement strand
TAGAGCGCTTGCTTTGCAAGCAAGATGTCGGGAGTTCGATTCTCCCTGGCTCCACTTCAACACCCGCCTAACGGCGGGTGTTTGTCGTTTTCTGCAGTGATAACGTCCGTGTGCGGCGGCGGAGTATTCAACAGATCACCATTTGCGCGAGGATCACCACGTGGTTACCGAGCTCGACTCCTCCGCGCTGCCCACACTGTCGGATCGGCGACTCAGTGTCAGGTTGACTAAGGACGCCCTACGTCAAGTACGCGGTGGTCACCCGTGGGTATACGGCGAGTCGATCACGTCGGTATCTGATGAACAGGCCGACCCAGGAACCCTCGCCGTCATCTTCGACGACAAGCGCAAATTCTCAGCGATTGGTTTGTGGGACCCCACCTCACCGATACGGCTTCGGGTTCTTCATCGGGGGAAGCCGCTGCAGATCGACCAGTCGTTTTGGGACGGCGTCTTGTCGCGAGCGCACGCGGTTCGCCAACCACTTCTCGCTTCTGGCACGACCGGATGGCGTTGGATTAACGGTGAGAACGACGGACTCGGCGGGCTCATCATCGACCGCTACGACCGCACGGCCGTAATCAAGCTGTACTCCTCGGCATGGTTACCGCATCTCCAAGGCGTGCTCGCCTCGGTCACACGAACTGATAGTCCCGAGAGGATCGTGCTGCGCCTTGGTCGCAAGATGCAAGCCGATCGGGTGACCGTCGCGGCCGGGCTTCGTGACGGGATGGTGATCCTCGGGCCCCAGTCACCAGATGTTGTTGAGTTCACAGAGAACGATCTGCGCTTCGGGGCAGATGTGGTCAATGGTCAAAAGACCGGGCACTTTCTCGACCAACGAGACAATCGAGTCTTCGTTGGCTCCAAGTCGAGGGGCGCCGATGTCCTCGACGTGTTCTGTTGCACTGGTGGGTTTACTGTGCACGCAGCAGCACAAGGGGCACGTTCGGTCCACAGTGTCGACATCTCCCAACCTGCGATGAACGCGGTGGTGGAGAACCTGGCTCGCAACGACTTGGCATCGGTGCCACATCGACAGAGCATTGGCGACGCGTTCGAGGTTCTGGACGCCCTCGGCCAGGCGGGGGAACGGTACGACGTTGTGGTCGTTGATCCGCCCGCGTTCGCCACGAAGGCATCGGAACGTGACCGAGCCATACGCGCCTATCGAAAGCTCACGGAACTCGCGCTCCCGTTGATCCGTCCCGGCGGTCGCCTATTCCAGGCGAGTTGCTCGTCTCGAGTAACCGAGGACGACCTCGTTGCAACAGTTCGGTCCGCGGTTTCGAGCCAGGGGCGTTCCATTATGGAAACAAAGGTCTTTAGCCACGCCCTCGATCACCCGATCACTTTCCCGCAGGGCCAATACTTGTCGGCCGTTTCGGGAAATATCGAATGAGCTATTTGAATCAGAAAGATACAGGCCGAAAGGCCTATATGCCCGTAAGAAGTGCTGTCTTTAGCGGCGGGATCGCTTTGGCTGTCACCTTTGCGTTGATTACCTCACCGTCCGGTGCCTCCAGCCGCGCCTCGGAAGCCTTGTCGACGGTCGGTTCGGCCGATCCCACTGCCGTATCAGCGGCATCGAGCACCACCACGACGACTACTACGACCACGTTGATCGAGACGACCACGACGATTGATCTCGTCTTCGATGACGGGCGCCCGCTGGGGCCAGCACCAAGCAGCGGAGATATCGGAGATATTGACGAGTTGACGTCGACTACCACCTCCGAAGTCCCGGAGTCCTCCACGACGTCCTCCTCGACTTCCTCAACAACATCCAGCACAACCAGCTCCACGCCCGAGACGAACGTACCGACCACGGCGGCCCCAGCAACTGGTCCACCGCCGGTCACGATCCCTCGACCTGCATGTGCGAACAATGTCGGTGCCGCGACCACTCGAACCGCGCCGTTCACCGGCCTCCAGGCATCGATCCCGTCCAATATGCCAGCCGTTGTCGTCAAGGTATCGAACAACAACTCTGCGAGCCGAGCCTCGCTGATCGGCCTCGATCAGGCCGACATCGTCTTTGAGGAACGAATCGAAGCGACCGCGACACGCTTCTTCGCTGTGTTCCATTCGCAACGGCCAGCCGCTGTTGGCCCGGTTCGATCCGGACGTACCACCGATCTCCAGCTCGCTCAAAACCTCAACAACCCAGTGTTCGGCTATTCGGGTAGCAACGCCGGTGTAGCAAGGCAGTTCGCGGCCGCTGCTGACGGCGGACTCTTTACGCCCTTCATCAACACCGACCGGGCACCGTTTGCTCGCGACGGCCGATACAGCGCTCCAGACAATCTCTTCGTCGACCCAACCGCCCTCGGCGGCTGCGGTGGTGGTGGTAACCCGACCGCGATCTTCAGCTACGGCGCAAACAACTCCACCACCGCTCAGCCAGCGAGTTCGGTTTCGCTTTCAGCACGTTCTTCGTATCGCTTCGACTGGAACGGTTCGGCCTGGACCCGCTCACAGAGCGGAAGCACGCACACCACTCGAACCGGTGAGCTGCTCGATCCGCAGAACGTCGTTGTTATGTTCGTGCCTTACGTTCAGAGCCAGGTCGACGCAGCGTCGGTCGACGCGGAGACGATCGGCTCGGGCCAAGCCTGGATCTTCCGTGATGGCACCGCCACGATCGGAGGCTGGAGTCGCGGCGGAGGCGCTCAGCCGTACACCCTCACCGATGGCAACGGCACCGCGATGAACCTAGCCCCGGGCCAAACGTGGGTAGTGCTAGCCCCCGCCGGAACTGCCAGCTGGGGCTGAAATCGTCTTCCGCCATGCGGCTCCGCCGCTAATTATGGCGGAACGCTTTCAGCCCGATTTCTTCCCTTTCAGGGGGAGCGTTCAGGCGCCACGCAGGCTTCAGCTGGAGCGAGGAACGAGCGAGAAACTCAGTTCGCGTTGTGTGGGCGGCCGTTGCCGTCTTGGGGTTGGCCGAACATGTTCGAGTTGAGGCGGGCGTCGTTACAGATGCTCCGCATCAGATCGCCAAGCCCCTCCGGCTCGTCTGGTTGTTCACCCTGCGGGCCGAGCACCCAACCCTCTGACACGCCCACGCGTGGGCCCATCACGTCGAAGACACGGCCGGTGATACCAGCTGACTCTGGCGATGCAAGCCAGGTCGCGACGTTCGCTATCCAGCGCGGGTCGAGGCCACCGATCTGTTCATCGGTGAGCTGGTCGAAGCCAGGGAGATCCTTCGTCATTCGGGTGTACGCGGCGGGAGCGATCGCGTTGACCGTGACGCCGTAGTTGGCCAACTCCATCGCGGTGATCGAAGTGAACGAGGCGATGCCGGCTTTGGCTGCGCCGTAGTTCGACTGGCCGACGTTGCCGTAGATGCCTGACGGAGAGGAGGTGTTGATCACTCGAGCGTCGGGCTGGTTGCCCGCCTTGCTCTGCTCTCGCCAATACACCGCTGCATGGCGGGTAGGGGCGAAGGTGCCCTTGAGGTGCACGTTGATTACCGCATCCCAGTCGGACTCTTCCATCTTGAAGATGATCCGGTCTCGCAAGATTCCAGCGTTGTTGATCAGGATGTCGAGGCCGCCAAACGTCTCGATCGCCTGGTCGATCATTTCTTTGGCTTGGTCGAAGTCGGCCACGTTGGCCCCGTTGACGACCGCTTCGCCGCCCAGTGCTTTGATCTCTTCTACGACGGACTGGGCTGGCGACTCGTCACCGCCCTCGCCCCGGACATCACCGCCGAGGTCATTCACGACCACCTTTGCGCCATGAGCGGCTAGGGACAAAGCGTGCTCGCGTCCGATACCTCGACCTGCACCCGACACGATCGCGACGCGCCCTTCAACCAAACCACTCATGCTCGCTCCTGACTACCAACAAGTAACGAGAGCGTAGCGGTTCCCCCCTGGAAAATCTGTGGTCCGTTTTCAGATGTATAGCCCGATTTCTGACCACAGATTTCTAACCAATGAATCTGTGGTCTGCTTTCAGCTCTATAGCCTGATTTTGGACCACAAAAATATTGGGTTGGTTAGCCGGTGCCGGCGACGAGTTTCTCGAGGGTGAGTTCGGGCCGTTCGCCGATGAGGCGGTCGAGCCAATACGGGCTTTCGAACAGTGCGAGCAGGGTGCCGTCGGAACGGGCGAGGACGTCGACACCTTGCATGGCGCGTAGCTCTGGCATCGACTCCTCATCGGTGAGGCGCGCGATCGAGTAGTTCGTCATCGACAACTCCACCGGCGCCCCGAACTCGTTTTCGAGACGGTGCGTTGCTACTTCGAATTGCATTGGGCCGACCGCTGCAAGAACCGGAGCTTGATCTCCAATGTCCTGGTCGCGGAGCACCTG
>CAYUKM010000197.1:0-4374 GCA_964445255.1 uncultured Acidimicrobiales bacterium | reverse complement strand
CCCCAGCAACCGAGGAAGCAGTACCCGCAGCCGAGGCCCCAGCAACCGAGGAAGCAGTACCCGCAGCCGAGGCCCCAGCAACCGAGGAAGCAGTACCCGCAGCCGAGGCCCCAGCAACCGAGGAAGCGGCCGCCTTGCCAGCGTTCGAGCTCGCTGTCCGAATGACCGTTGCGAATTCGACCGCATCGGAGGTACAGACCGGCGAGCTGGTTGATCTCCAGGTCATAGTGGCCAATACCGGTGAAGTAGCGGCTGACCAAATCGAGATCGTTGCCGAGCTATCCGACGGCCTGGAACTCGCTGACGAGGACTGGACACTGATAGGCGATGAGGCGACGATCACGGCCGCTAGCCCGATCGCTCCCGGTGAAGAAATGACGACGGACATTACTCTGCGCATCGCTGGACCCGACCTCGAGGCGACTGCGGATATCGCCGAAGCACGAGCGATCGACGACGACGGCGAGGAACTCTCGGAAGTACTCGGTCTCACGGTGTCGAGGAACGAGTCCGGCGAGGCGAACACGGTATCGCTGTCGCTCGCCACAACTCCAACGAGCACCACGACCACCACCGTCACTGGGCCAACTACCGCAGAGACGCCACCCACTCTTGCCCTTACGGGCGTGGAGTCCTATGAGTTGGCGCTCTTGGCACTCGCCTTGATCGGCGTGGGACTCGCCGCTACCTATGGCTCTCGACGCCCTCGATTTGAAGAAGCCACAGCGAAGGAACGCTAGCCGGCCAGTGACATGTTGGCGAGCTGTGGTTCGAGGATGTCGCATCCCTTGGCTCAGCACCTGCCGCACTAGCCCTCACCGGTCGCTCCAGCACCGCTACGGCCGGAGCCGCAGTGCTCCTGGTCGTCCTCGGCGCAACGTTCGTTCTTGGCGCCCGCAAGGAAGACGAGCAACTGATCTAGCGAGGGTTTCCCCCAACCTTCGTTAATCGTGCCTCGGTTCGCTACCCCGCCAGCGGACCGAGGCACGAACGCGTAGAACCGGCTGCCAGCTAAAGCACCCTCGTGAACGCACCGATTTCTTCAGTATGAGGAGCGCAGAGGTGACGAACGCCGAGCACCGTGGAGCGGGGTTGCGTCTTTGGCCTACCGCTCAGTACCGCTGGTTTCCGTTGGCCATTGCAGTCGCTGTTACTACAGCGGTTCTACTGTTCTCATCCAGCGGGTTGTGGCTTCTGCTCGCAGTGCTTGCGTTGCTTTCGGGCATTCGGTTCGCGTTCTTCACGTCTGTACTGGTGGAAGACGACCGAATACACATAGGCAAGCCATTCGGCACAACAGAAATCCACGCTTCGGATCTCAAAGCGGTCGTCAGCGACGAATCACCCATGCTGACGATCTTCGGCTGGAACTGGGAGCCTCACGTACTGCGGACGTATCGGCACGACCCCGAAGTGTTGGAACGCTTTGCAACTGCTGCGAATCGCCGTCTAGTTGCAGGCGAATTTGAGGTCCAAACACCCGAAGTTCTCGACCTTGCACTCCACCTCGGTCGCAAGAAGGACCAGCGACTTCGGAGCCTTACGCTCCGTCGAGTCCTGCCTGCACTGGCGCTGGCACCATGCACGTTGCTCGCGACATGGTGGATTCGCGACAACCTCCTGCCGACCGGCCACGGTGCGCTCGTCTTTCATTTGCTCTCCCTGTCGTTGGTACTACTCCATCTGCCGTGGTTGCAGCTCCTGCGCTCAGGACTCAACCGGGTGCAACGCGAAGGGCACTGGAACCGCTACGCCGATGAACTCGATGCCGCGATCCTGCAGCGAACGGCAAGGCCAACGGAGACCGCAAAGGCCGCGTAGATCCCCATTTGCCCCCATAGTGGGCCAGACTGTCTCGGTGCATCGTTACGTCCTCGGGGCAATCCTGCTCCTCCTCGCGGCCGCCTGCTCGAGTTCCATCGAAGGAACAGTCGGCGAGGAACCAAGGACCACCGTTGAGCCGGACGTGCCTACGGCAAGCCCAGAACAAGGCGCCGAAGATGAGTTCGATGAACTGTTCGTCGACCTGGCGATCTTTGACCCTTCGCTCACCAGAGACGACGTCGTCTGTGACGCGTTCGAGCTGGGCGATGACGACGTCACCGAGATCGTCGTGGGCCACTACGTCGTGGACGGGAACCTCGGCGAGGTGTGTTACGGCGAAGAGGACCCAGCGGTCATCGAAGCG
Organism: uncultured Acidimicrobiales bacterium; assembly: GCA_964445255.1. Lineage (GTDB taxonomy): Bacteria > Actinomycetota > Acidimicrobiia > Acidimicrobiales > SHLQ01 > SHLQ01. The sequence goes on along the minus strand of CAYUKM010000197.1, from coordinate 2,186 downwards.
TTCGAGGAACTGGCCGTCATCGTTCCATCGGCTCAACTCACCGATCTGGTTCTCTTTGGCGGGTTCCAATCGACAGGAGATGGCGATGAAGAGACCCTGGCCTTTGTCACGACCATGTCCGAGGACGACACCCAATTCGTCCTAGCGGTTGGCATCGATGCCTACAACGACGATCTGAACATCGCGCGCCTAACCAACGCGCACGAACTGGCGCATGTGATCACCCAGACCGAGTTCGAGTTGGACCGCTCGGTATTCGAAGACGAGTGCGACACCTACTCCAACAGTCTGGGCTGCTTTGAAGAGGACTCGTTGATGTGGGCGTGGATGACCGAGTTCTGGGACCCATCGGTGCTCGTGACTATCAACGGCTCCGCTGAGGCCTTCATCGCCGATGGCGAGCAGCGTTGTTCGATAAACGACTCCTACTTCGGTGCCTACGCCGCTTCGAACCCCGAGGAAGACTTCGCTGAGGCATTCTCGGCCTACGTCTATGGTCTGGAGCCCGCGACACCGGGCCAAGCCGCAAAACTCGATTGGCTTGCCGCACAGCCCGGCCTCGCCGAGTTCCGTGCCCGGGCTGACGCCGCTGCGCTGACCCCGCTCGACAACTCCTTTGAGATCTGTGGCTGACGGCTCAATTATGCGTCGGCCGTGCCGACGCATAATCCATGCCATCAGTTCGCAGACTCCGAGCCTCTCTTGGGTTGCTCCTTGTGCTCGGAGCATGCTCCTCGTCGGGTTCCGACGGCTTCACGCAGCCAGCGCCGACGTCGGTTCCTCCCGCGATCGCATTCGTCGATGAAGAACCTGCGTCGCTCGCCTTTGCCGAGGATCTCGAAACCCTCGTGAGTGAAGCTGGCCTTTGGACCGAAGTCGCATCAAACGAGGACCTGTTCAACTGCATCAACGACGCGGCTGATAGCGACGCTGATTCGGTGGAAGAACTGCAAGACGATATTCAAGCCATCGGCGAAGGCGGCTGGCTTATCGTCGCCGACTGTCTCACCGGAGCTTAGTTCGTACCGCTCCCCAGTCGTAGCGAGAAAGCAAGCACCGCTCCGGTTGTGGCGACGTTGAGCGACTCGACCTGGCCGTGCATCGGTATCGATACCTGCACGTCCGCGGCACTGAGAAGGTCATCGCCGAGGCCATGGGCTTCTGATCCCAAGAGCAACGCGACTCGCTGGTCTGCAGCGATTTCGACCTCGTTGTAGGGCGTGGTATCCAAAGCGGTCGCGACCGAGGTTGCGCCGAGCCCGCGCAGTGTCTCCAACATCTCGTCGCGGTCGACTTCTCCAATGGCCATCCGCAGCATGGACCCAGCCGAGGACCGGACAACCTTTGGCGAAAGCACGTCCGCGGTCTCCGAGGTAACGAGGACCCCAGAGCAGCCCGATGCTTCGGCGGTGCGGATGAGCGTGCCGACGTTGCCGGGGTCGGAGACATCGACGAGAACGAGGAACATCGCCGGGCCATCGCCTTCGAATCGCTCGTCGACGGCGAGCGCCGGTGCTTCCACTACGGCTAGAGCAGGCTGTGGGGTCTTGGCGTCGGCGAGCTTGGCGTAGGCGTCGGCATCGAGCGAGAACAGCTTGGTGTCGCCGGCATCACACGCCTCGGCGATCTCGGGCTCTGGGTGGACGTCGCTCGGGATGATCACCGACTCAACCCGCAGTCCTGAATCGAACGCTTCGAGTACGAGCTTCGGGGTCTCCACGACAAAACGAGATGACCGGCGCCGTTGCGCTCGTTGGCGCAACAGACGCCGGACGTCTGCAACCCGTGGGTTACGAGCAGAAAGCTCGAGGATCAGGCCGCTGCTCCCTCGTTTGCCGTTGCGGCAGCTTCCTTGGCGGTCTCGACGAGCGAAGCGAACGCCTCGGGCTCGTTGACTGCCAGATCGGCGAGGACTTTGCGGTCGACCTCGACTCCGGCCTCCTTGAGACCGAAGATGAAGCGGCTGTAGGTGGTGTCGTGTAGACGACAACCAGCGTTGATGCGCTGGACCCAAAGGCGACGCATTTCGCCCTTGCGAGCACGGCGGTCACGGAAGGCGTAGTTGCCTGCGTGCATAACCGATTCGTTTGCCGAACGGAACGAACGGCTGCGATTGCCGTAATGGCCCTTGGCCTTCTTGAGAGTTGCTTTGCGGCTCTTACGGCCGTTCACCGAACGCTTTACGC
>CAYUKM010000196.1:0-4394 GCA_964445255.1 uncultured Acidimicrobiales bacterium | reverse complement strand
GGGCTCACCTGGGTGCCTCCCCGGCGCTAAAGGGCACAGCGAGCTAGTCGGCGAGACCTTCGGCTTCTAGCCGGGCGAGCAATTCGTCGCGGACCGATCGACCGGGTTCGCGGGCCTTGTCACCAGCCTTGCGCCAGCCATGTCGTGACGAGTAGAGCAGTGGATCTTCGCCAAGGCGGCCCTCACCAAACCCGGTGACTCGGGCCAAGAAGAGATCGTGGTCCAAATCATCGCCCAGACTGGTGGGGAGCTTCTCGATCACCTCACAGTCGACCCAGGAGATGCAGCCGGGGACGATCGGCTTGCCGTCACCGTTGTCGACCAGCCATTCGGTTGCGATGTGCTTGAACTTTCGACCGGGATACGAAAAATATTGCCCGACATCGACTTGATCGCCCGCCAGGTTCGAAACGGTGAACCACCCGGACGCTTCGATCAGTGCGTGGGTGTCGTGCTTGGGTGAGATCGAGGCCAACATGATCGGTTCCTCGAAGGACACCTGCATGACCCAATGCGAACAATACGCCCTCGTGAGACCGTCATGGGATGAGGCCACGACTTGCACGCCCTTCATCATTTGCCCTAAACAACGCTTGAGATCTCGGTCCATATCACGGCCAGCCTAAGTCAATGTTGGAGGCTCCCAAGAGGCTTGGTGCGGGTTTCAAGGAACCCAGCGCGTGAGGTGGCCCCTGCCCGCGGAAAATGTGCCGCAGGCGACGCCTACCATCATTTGCGTCCCGGTTCCTCACTTAACGTGGGGTATCGGTACCGTAAGGGCTGCGTGTCGGTGTAGAGAGTCGAGTTTTGGTGCCAAAAACAGAGTCGCGAACTCGGGTGGTTCTGGCTGCTGCAGTCATCGTCGCGCTCGTGGGGACGGCTCTGCTTATCTTTCGACCCGGTGAACAGGCGTCGGCTGGAGTGGCGTTTGCTGACCCGGAGGCGTGGATCGAACACGGCCTTGAAGGCGAACTACTGAAAGTAAACGGGTCCACCGGTGAAGTGACCACGCGCATTGACGTGGCCGACGTCGGCGCTGATCTCGCAGTAGCCCCTCACGGAAGCGGTGCTGCCCTTATCAACCGCACCGAGGGTCAGCTCACCTTGATCGATGGCCAGCGTTTCACAACCGCTCTACAGCTAGACCTCGAGCTGTCTTCTGAACCCGAGGACCGGGCGTTGCAGGTTCACCCGTCGCCGGACTTCGAGTCAGCTGTTGTCGTCTCCGATAGTGACCAAATCCTGGTGATTGATCCCCAAACCAGCGTCGTCGAGTCCATACCGCTAGCGCAACCATTAGGCAGCGTCGCGGTCGAACGCACCGGTCGATTTGTCGGTCTGGTGAGCGAGACGGACACGTTGGTCTCGGTGGATGATCAACGATTTGAGGTGCTCGAAGAGCTTCCTCCCGCCATCGATACGGATCAGCCACGAAACGTTGTCTCCGCAGGTGGCATCGCCTTCCTTGTGGACCCTGCTCGACTCACCAGCTCACCTGTGCTTGAGACCGGTGAACTCGGCCTGTCGTTCTGTCTGTCGGCAACGACCGCGGATGGGGCGCTCTTCGGTGGCACCGGCCCGAACGAAGCTCCGTTGATCGCTTCCTTTAGCCCGTCATCGTCAACGGTCTCCCTAGCTAGTCCAACAACAGGATGCGATGAGATCACACTGGACACGAGCCCAACCGATGAGTTCGGTGAGCCCGTTGTGCACGATGGGTTCGTATACCTGCCCAACTTCTCCTTGTCGCAGGTTCACGTTATTGAAATTGCGGAGCTCGCACAGGTCTCGGTTTTCCCGTTCGGGAACAATGGGGCTCCATTCGAGTTGGAGCTCCGGGGCGCTGCGGTCTGGGCGAACCAACCCCTGGGCGCTTCAGCAGCGGTGATAGAGAGCGGAGAGGTCACCCGCATAGTCAAAATCGACTCCATCGTGGCACCGGCTATCGAGTTCAACCCTGATGGTGAAGAAGGCACTGACGCCGTGAGTCCGAGCGAGGATGCCGAGAGCCAAGGTGGACTCCGCATTCTTGGTAGGAGCGGCGAGGCGGTCATCGCGGCGGGCGATGACAATGCAGCGGCCGGCGATGAAGCGACAGATGGAGCCGACGCAGACGAACTCGACACTGACCTCGCAGATACCGAGGTGTTCGGGGTGGGCATCAACGCCGAAGCGATCCCGCTGCCAGCACCGGAACCCGAACTACCGCTCGAAGAGGACGAGGAGCCCGAGCCCGTCGAGACCGAGGAACTGATCGCGAATTTCGCGGCGTCAGCGATTACGGCAAATGTTGCAGAGCCGATTCGTTTCACCGATTTCAGTTCGGGGAACCCCACATCGTGGACGTGGGACTTTGGTGACGGAACTGGTGCTCGCGATCTTCCGGTCGTCGACAAGGAGTGGGATGAAGGAGGAACCTACGTTGTCTCCATGATCGTCGCTAACGGCGCCGGTGACGAGGCCATACAAACAGTAGAGATCACGATCGTGCCCGAAACAGTTGAGATCACTCCTACTGCTGACTTCGGCTTCGATCGAAACACGATTGAGGTGGGCGAGTCGGTCACCTTCACGAGTCGTAGCACCGGCTCACCGGACAGTCTCCAATGGGATTTCGGTGATGGAAGCGGTGACCTCGGAACGGTCGTCACCCACAGCTACAACGAGCCGGGCACCTTCACGGTCACCTTGACCGCAGCGAGCGACGTGGGTTCGACCACCGCGTCGACGGTGATCACAGTGCTGTCGGGCGTGGATCCTCCCGAAGCCGTTATCGGGGATTTCGAGTCAGACATCGTGGACGGTCAGTTGGTTACCTTCACGAGCCTCTCGCGCAACGATCCGACATCTATCACGTGGGATTTCGGCGATGGAACCGAGAGTGCTGGTGAGACTGTTCGTCATCGATTTGAGGATCCCGGCACGTACCGGGTCCGACTCGAAGTCTCGAATTCGGCTGGATCTGACTCAGCGTTCGTCGACGTGCAGGTCCAACCTTCGATCGATCCACCTGTAGCTCGCTTCACCCAAACCGCTACCGAAGTTCTCGTCGACGAGATGGTGACCTTCACCGATCTGTCAACGAACAGCCCGACTTCGTGGAATTGGGATTTTGGCGATGGCACGACTCGCCGTGGCGAGATGGTCAACAAACGTTGGTCCGAGCCCGGTACCTATCGAGTACTCCTTGAAGTTGAGAACGCCGCTGGATCTGACCGAGTTCGGGTGAACATCACCGTTGTGGATCCGGTCGATCCGCCGTCGGCAGCGTTTGGCCTGTCGGAGGGTGTTGTTGCACCCGGCGAGGTCATCTCGTTTACCGATCAGTCCCAAAACACCCCGACGAGTTGGGCGTGGGATTTCGGCGACGGGAACACATCGTCGCAGCGCTCGCCAAGTTATGCGTACGAGGCACCGGGTACATATCAGGTCTCCCTTCGCGTCTCCAATGAAGGTGGAACTTCGACGGCCAGTCAACAGGTGGTTGTTGCAAATCGACCCGTGGCGAACTTCGACCTCGCTGTCAACGGGCGAACGGTGACGTTCTCGGACTCGTCGAGCGACGCCGAGGAGTGGGAGTGGAACTTTGGCGATGGCAACACTTCGGGGCAGCGCTCGCCACAGCACACGTACGAGAACGGCGGAACCTTCGACGTGACCTTGGTAGTTCGTAACCAAGTGGGCGCTTCGCAAGCGGCGACCGCCAGGGTCCAGATTTCGATGCCACCGGTTGCGGTCGCTACCTGCTCGGTGGTTGGCCAGGTCCTTGAGTGCGATGGGTCCGCATCGCAGAATGCTGCCGAGTTCCTGTGGATTAATGGAAATGCGGTGCTCAACACGACACCGAACGAAGCCCAGACCGTCTTTGCTTTCCCCACCGAACAGCGCCGAAACATCATCTTGCGAGTGACATCTCCAGATGGTGAACGAGCAGAGACAACTATCCTGACCGACATCATCCCCGCTGGGGTTCAAGCCGTAATTACCGACGTGAACGTGACCCAGGAGGGGAACCTCATTCGTCTCGAGGCGGTGTTCGAGAACAACCCGACCGCTTGGAACTGGGAGCTCGATGGGGCGGAACTCGTCGAAGGTGGAAATGGTCCAACCGCGGTGTTCCGTGTCCCTGATGATGGACGTTACAACGGCGAGGTATGGGCGGAGAACCTCATCGGTCGAGACATCGACCTGCTCCGCATAGATGTGGAGGACTTCGAACCTGAGGCTTCCTTCACGTGGGAGGTCACTGGCCCAGGGTTGGTTCAATTCGAGAACACCTCACGGGTCGCCGATGACTTTGCCGTGACGTGGCGTACGCCTGGCAGTGTCGATGTCGTGGGTAGAAATCGTCTGGGCACCACGGTGCAGTACCCGCTTGAGGGTGGACGCTTTGA
>CAYUKM010000195.1:597-4477 GCA_964445255.1 uncultured Acidimicrobiales bacterium | reverse complement strand
GATCCTGTCGTGGTCTGTGATGCCAGCGGCACCATCGTTGATGGCCCAGAGGGCGCCAACGGCGCAAGCGCAGCCAACTGCGGCGACGACGACGGTGACAACACTGACGTCAGCGACGTAGCCGAGGCTGTCTGCAACGAGGACGGCGTAGTCGTCGTAACCGCCGCTGACGGAACCGAAACCGTCACCGACACCGCCTGCAACGAAGACGAAGCCAACGGTGTAACCGAAGCTGTCTGCAACGAAGACGGCGAACTCGTCATCACCACCGGCGACGGAACCGAAGAAGCCGTCGAAGTCGCCGCTGTCACCTGCGACGACCCAGCACCCGCTGAGGTCTGCGACGCAAGCGGCACCGTGGTCGACGGCCCAGAGGGCGTCAACGGCGCATCCGCGGAGAACTGCGGCGACGACGAAGGCGTCACCGACGTCGTCGAAGCTGTCTGCAACGAAGACGGCTTCGTCGTCGTAGTCGTCGCAGTCGTCGTAACCGACGCCGACGGAAACGAAACCGTGACCGACACCGTCTGCAACGAAGACGAAGCCAACGGTGTAACCGAAGCTGTCTGCAACGAAGACGGCGAACTCGTCATCACCACCGGCGACGGAACCGAAGAAGCCGTCGGAGTCACCTGCGACGACGAAGACCCAGCACCCGTTGAGGTCGGTGGAATCGTTGAGGTATGCGATGCCAGCGGCACCATCGTTGATGGCCCAGAGGGCGCCAACGGCGCAAGCGCAGCCAACTGCGGCGACGACGACGGTGACAACACTGACGTCAGCGACGTAGCCGAGGCTGTCTGCAACGAGGACGGCGTAGTCGTCGTAACCGCCGCTGACGGAACCGAAACCGTCACCGACACCGCCTGCAACGAAGACGAAGCCAACGGTGTAACCGAAGCTGTCTGCAACGAAGACGGCGAACTCGTCATCACCACCGGCGACGGAACCGAAGAAGCCGTCGAAGTCGCCGGAGTCACCTGCGACGACGAAGACCCAGCACCCGTTGAGGTCGGTGGAGCTATCGAGTGTCCTGCCGGCACGGATCGTGCAGGCGAGGTCGTCGCTGCCACTGAGTCATGTGACGAGGAAGAGGTAACCGTCGAGGTTCAAGGCGCAACCGAAGAACAAGAAGTAGGCGCCCTGGCCATCACTGGTGTCACCAGCCGAACCTTCGTACTCATCGGCTTGATCGCTGCAACGTTGGGCATGTGGTTCGCTGTTGCGGGCGCTTGGTTCCGACCTGTGGGCCGTCGCCCATAGCGACCGAAAACAACTGAAACGCTGAACGCTCCGGGGCAAGTTGCCCTGGAGCGTTTCGCGTTCGGGGTGAGGCTAGATAGTCTCAGCGCCATGAGCGCGCAATACATCTATACGATGCACAAGTTGTCCAAGTTTGTTCCGCCGGACAAGGACATCCTCAAAGAAGTCTCCCTGTCGTTCTTTCCCGGCGCCAAGATCGGTGTATTGGGGGCCAATGGCGCGGGTAAGTCAACGGTGCTGCGGATCATGGCAGGCAAGGATGACGACTACACCGGAGAGGCTCGTCTGACCGACAGCTTCACGGTTGGGCACCTCGAGCAGGAGCCCCAGCTCGACGAATCCAAGACCGTGCATGAGAACGTCATGGAAGGTGTCGGAGAGATCGCAGGTTTGCTCGCCGAGTATGACGAGGTCTTGGCAGGGTGGAGCGACCCGGACGCCGACTTCGAGAAGCTTGGGGATCGCCAGGCCGACCTCGAGAAGAAGATCGAGGCCGCTGGCGCGTGGGATCTCAAGCGAACGGTCGAGATCGCCGCGGACGCCTTGCGCCTACCGCCAGGTGATGCAGAGGTCACCAACCTCTCCGGCGGTGAACGACGTCGGGTGGCGCTTGCGCGCCTGCTGCTCTCACGCCCCGACCTGCTCCTCCTCGATGAGCCCACCAACCACCTCGACGCCGAATCGGTGGCGTGGCTGGAGCGCTTCTTGCAGGACTACGAAGGAACCGTGGTAGCGATCACTCACGATCGCTACTTCCTCGACAATGCGGCTCAGTGGATCCTCGAGCTCGACCGAGGCCGCGGTTACCCCTTTGAAGGGAACTACACCTCCTGGTTGGAGCAGAAGCAAGCTCGCCTGGAATCGGAAGAAAAGGCCGACGAAGCTCGCAAGAAGACGATCGCTTCCGAACTCGAATGGGTTCGCATGGCACCCAAGGCCCGCCAGTCCAAGGGCAAGGCTCGCCTTGCGGCATACGACCAATTGGTAGCTGAGCAAAAGCAGGCCGAAGGTCGCTCGGCTGATCTACAGATCACCATCCCGGCAAACAACCGCTTGGGTGATCAGGTCATCGAGTTCAACGGCGTATCGAAAGGATTTGGCGACCGCCTGTTGATCGACGATCTGTCCTTCACGCTTCCCCCGGCAGGCATCGTGGGTGTGATCGGCGCGAACGGTGCGGGTAAGACCACGCTGTTCAAGATGATTACCGGCGACGAAGAGCCCGACTCCGGGTCGATCACTATCGGTTCAACGGTGGAGCTTGGTTACGTCGATCAGAGTCGAGACACCCTCGACGCCAACGCGACCGTGTTCGACGAGATCAGCGGCGGTCATGACTTCTTGCACCTAGGCACTCGAGAGATGAACTCGCGGCAGTACGTCGCCTCGTTCAACTTCCGAGGATCCGACCAACAAAAGAAGGTCGGGGTTCTCTCGGGTGGTGAGCGCAACCGCGTACACCTCGCAAAGATTCTCAAGTCCGGGGCCAACCTATTGATGTTGGATGAGCCGACTAACGATCTCGATGTTGAGACGTTGCGAGCACTAGAGGGCGGCCTCGAGGCCTACCCAGGGTGTGCCGTAGTGATCTCGCACGACCGCTGGTTCCTCGATCGCATCGCTACCCATGTGCTCGCTTTCGAAGGCGATTCACAGGTGCGCTGGTTCGAAGGCAACTTCAGCGAGTACGAGGCGTTCCGCAAGAAGGAGCTCGGCGACGCCGCGGGACCAACTCGAATCAAATACAAGCCACTGGTTCGCTAGGCGAGCGCGGCGAGAGCGACGATGTTGTCTTCGCCTCCGGGGTTGCCGCGCACGCCCGCCAGCGCGAGTTCGGTGAGAGTCCTGACCGTGCTGTGTGGCTCGTAGCCAGCCTCTTTTGCAATCCGGTCGATGTCGGACGTACGCACAGACGTTTCGGGATTCCGGTAGTGGCAACCATCGATGCCATCGGTGAAGGCGAGGAGTAGTTCACCGGGTCCTGCCTTGAACTTGAAGGCGGCACCATGACGCAAAGACTCTCGATGGACGGTGCTCACGAAGCGATGGTCGAGTGGATTGATCGGCTCGGCCGGCCTGTGGGGTCCGGCGATTGCAAAGGTTGAGTCGCCGAACGATATGCCAAACCCGGTTCGGCTCGCCCGGTCGTAGGTGACGGCAAGGAGCGTGGTCTCCGATTCGGTTACTGCCGGCTCACCTTGTCGGAGGAACTCGATCATTTGGGCGAGATGACCGAGGTCTGTCGGACGAATCTTGCCCCACATGTTGTGCAGGCGTTCGATAATCAGGTGGCTTGACTCTGGGCCGTAGTGGGCATCGGCGACGGCCATGCCGACCCAGTCTTGGCTGGAGATCAAACACCCTGCGTCTTCGTTTGCGACGTCCGGGTCGTATTTGAACTGCGTGCTCGGCGATGCGGGATCGGACCCCACGCTGATCGCGGCACCGGCGAGGCTTCCGACCGTTGTCGATGCAACAGCTCCCCAGCTTTGGTGATCCCGTCCGAGTACGAGCAGGCGGCCAAGTTCTGGAGTGGCGGAATCCATCGAGAAGAGTCTAGAAGCCACTCGCACTTACGACGCCCACCTGCCCGGACAAACCGAGCGGCGTGGAAGAC
>CAYUKM010000195.1:0-497 GCA_964445255.1 uncultured Acidimicrobiales bacterium | reverse complement strand
GTAGGCCCGCACACATCACGCCCATCGGCCCGGACAAACCGAGCGGCGTGGAAGACGTAGGCCCGCACACATCACGCCCATCGGCCCGGACAAACCGAGCGGCGTGGAAGATTCAGTCGAGGGGTTTGCCGTAGGGCTGCTTTGCCTTTTTGTAGCAATCCGCGTGGTAGTGGTCGACGCGGACCCACTTGGACTTCTCGTAGACGTTGCAGATCACTTCTTGGTGCCGCATCTTGGCCTGGAACTTGATCCGCTCGTCGCAGTGCATGCAGTCGACTTGGCTACCCGGGTTCACCAGGCGGGTTACCGCTCTACTGACCTTCTTGATCTTGGCCTGCGAGGTTGGGTCGGTCTTCGACCCCTTTTGCCGCTTGCCCTTGGTCGTCGTAGCGCCCTTGTTGTCTTTGGACTTTGATGCAGTCTTAGCCATAACGCTTTATCGGCACCCCCACAGAGGTATTTAGGCCAATCGGCCTAGTCCGCTAGCAATTCCCTCA
>CAYUKM010000194.1:0-4482 GCA_964445255.1 uncultured Acidimicrobiales bacterium | reverse complement strand
GTTCCGCATCGTGGTACGATCGATCCATGGCTGGTGTGCAATCAATCGAGCGGGCCTTCAGCATTTTGCGAGCACTATCGCTCGGACCCGCGGGGGTCACCGACCTGAGCGAACGAACCGGTTTGCCCAAGAGCACGGTTTCGCGCCTGTTGTCGAGCCTCGACGTCGAGCGAGCAGTCCAACAAAACGACGACGGCCGATATGAGCTTGGTGATGGCATCGCCGAGCTCGGACGAGCGCTCGATACCGGCAGGAGCGCCATCGACATTGCTCGCCCCCACATGGTCGAGCTAATGGAGTTCACCGGCGAGGCCGTCGGCCTCAACCGTTTCGACGGAACGATCGTGCGAACCCTGCTACAGGTTGATGACCCGGACTCCTCGGTTCTCGTCCGTGACTGGACGGACGAACCCACCCCAGCCCACGCCGTACCAGCCGGACTCTCCGCTCTGGCCTTCTCACCGAAGGCAACGCAGAACGCTTTTCTCAGTCGCGACCTTGAAGCGTTGACGCCACAGACCATGACCGAACCCGCGGCGTTGCGGTCACGTTTCGAGCAGATTCGTGGTGATGGCTATGCGTGGGTGTTCCAAGAATTCACCGACGACATCAACTCGGTCGCAGCACCGATTGCCGATCAGACAGGTCGGACGACATTGGCTCTCCATATCCACGGACCAGCGTTCCGGTTCCCAGGCGAAATCGACCAAACAGAACTCGGTGAACGCGTCGCGGCGACCGCCCAACGCATCGAATCGCAACTCCAGACGCGTTAGGGGCTAGCGTGAGCGCCTGATGGACGCTCGCATTTTCATCGAACCCCAGCAAGGCACCACCTACTCCGAGGTCGTGACGCTCGCTCAACGAGCCGAGGAACTCGGTTTCAACGGGTTCTTCAGCTCCGACCACTACCTGAAGATGGGCGACTCGGTCAGTGGCCTACCGGGTCCCCTTTCGACATGGACCACCCTGGCTGGCCTGGCTCGTGACACCGAGAAGATTCGCATCGGGAGTCTGGTATCACCGGTGACCTTCCACCACCCCGGTCAGCTAGCGATCACGGTCGCGCAGGTAGATGAGATGAGTGCAGGACGTGTCGAACTCGGTCTCGGTGCTGGCTGGTACGAGGAAGAACACACAGCGATCGGCATTGCGTTTCCTCCCGCTTCTGAGCGCTTCGACCGCTTTAGCGAAGCGCTCGCAATTATCTCTGGGCTCTGGGGAACCGCTGAAGGCGAAAACTTCTCGTACGAGGGAAAGCACTACACGCTCACCGACTCGCCCGCGCTCCCTCGACCATGGCAGCGACCAGCGCCACCGATCATCATCGGCGGTCGAGGCAAGCGGCGAACACCTGCACTTGCCGCCGCGTATGCGAGCGAGTTCAACATCGCCTTTGCTGGCCCTGAGGAGTGGACCGAAATCTGCGGCCCGGTAGTGGAAGCATGCGAGGCACGCGAGCGCGATCCCGAGAGTCTGGTGTGGTCCGCGGCCCAAGTTGTGGCCCTCGGTGAGAGCGAAGCGGAATTCGCTCGACGAGCGGAGGCGATCGGTCGAGAGAAGAACGAACTACGTCAAAACGGTATCGCAGGCCTCGTCGAAGAGGCCGCCGAGCGAATCACCGCCTTCGAAGAAGCCGGATGCACGCGCATGTACTTCCAAGTCCTCGACGTAAAGGACCTCGACCATCTCAATCTCCTGATGGACACCCTTCACCCGGCGGCTCCGCCAGACGCTGAGTAGAAGAACAGCGTTAAACTGGCCCTATGGCGGATGCTTCGCTCCCTTCTGAATCCCCCGGCCGCTCTGGCCTTCCTGAGTGGCTTACTGGTCGTCTCGGCTTGGTCGTTGGTGCTCTCGCAATCATGTGGGTGGTCGAGGTTCTCAGCATTGGCATCGACAGCATCGACTCCAATGGCATCCGGCCTCGGATGCTCGACGGGCTCGACGGGATTTTGTGGTCACCGTTCCTGCACAGCGGCTTTCCACACCTCATCGCCAACACGATCCCGTTCGCGATCCTGAGCGGTCTCGTTCTCATCAGTGGCTCACGACGTTGGATTAGCGCGAGCGCGATCATCATCGCCCTCGGCGGACTGCTCGTGTGGGCGTTCGCAATTGGATCGAACGAAAACCACATCGGCGCTTCAGGTTGGGTCTTTGGTCTGTTTGGCTTTCTCGTCGCATCGGCGTTCTTTGAGCGACGACCCCTATCGATCGGCGTCGGCCTAGTCACGTTGTTCCTCTACGGTGGAACGATCCTGTTCGGTTTTGTCCCACGACCAGGCGTTTCCTTTGAGGGGCATCTCTTCGGCTTCATTGCGGGCATCGTTGCCGCTCGGGTTCTCATTAAACGCGGCGCTAAATCTGTTGAGGCCCGAGCCGGCGACATCATCGGTAGCTAGCGTTTAGTTATGGCCCTCGAAGAACGCGAGACAATCCTTATCCGGATCTCTGGACCAGATCAGACCGGGATCACCTCCAGTGTGATGGCGGTACTCGCACGCTCTGAAGCACACGTCCAAGACCTTGAACAGATCGTTGTCCGCGGCCGCTTGACCCTTGAGTTGGTAGTCGACGTCCCCCCAGGCCAAGACGTGCTGAAAGACATCTTGTTGATCGGATGGGAACGTGGCCTCGATGTCGACTTTGATGTCGTCAACGCGATTCCTGTGCCATCACTACCCTCTCTTGTCGTTTCGGTGATCGGCCCCGAACTCGGTCCCCAAGACCTCGCCCAAGTCACCGCCGCCATCGCCAAGGCCAACGGGAACATCGAACGCATCAAACGCCTCGCACGAAAGCCCGTCTGGTGTTACGAGTTTGAAGTTCACGGCGGGCATCTCGACGAGATGCGAGCATTGTTGGTCGACACAGCGGCCGATAGCCCTCGGTTTGACGTTGCGGTACAACGAAGCGGCCTACGGCGGCGCGCCCAGCGACTGATCGTCCTCGATGTCGACTCGACCCTGATTCAAAACGAGATGATCGACCTGCTGGCCGACCAGGCAGGCGTCGGCGAGCAATGCGCTGCAATTACCGAGGCGGCCATGCAAGGAAAGCTCGATTTCGAGGAGTCGCTACGTGAGCGTGTCGCGCTTCTCGCCGGTCAACCGGTAGAGATCATCGACCGAGCGTACGAACGCCTCGAACTGACCCAGGGCGCAGGAACGTTCATTGGCACGCTGAAGCACCTCGGGTACAAAGTCGCCATCGTCAGCGGAGGCTTCACGAGTTTCACTAGCCTTTTGAGCGACCGACTCGACCTGGATTACGCCAAGGCGAACACCCTCGAGATCCGTCGAGGGATACTGACCGGAAAGATCGACGGCCCCATCGTCGACCGAGCCGCCAAAGCTGACTTCTTACGAGAGATCGCCACCGTCGAAGGCATCGCCCTCGAACAAGTAGTTGCGGTGGGCGACGGTGCAAACGACCTCGACATGTTGGCAACGGCTGGACTCGGCGTCGCCTTCTGTGCAAAGCGGGTAGTTCGAGAAGCCGCCGACACCACCCTGAGCACTCCGCACCTCGACGCCGTGCTCTTTATGCTCGGCGTGCGACGCGAAGAACTCGTCGCCGAAAAGACCGTCGAAGATTGATTCTCCCGGCCTTCGTCCGGACAAGGAGCCAAGAATCACACGAAGACCGATGTCCCAGGAGCGCTACGAGAGACTTCGCTGCGTAAGTTAGAAGGATGCGGATCCTTGTAGCTGAAAAACTCGCCGAATCTGGACTCGACCTTCTTCGAGAAGCTGGACACGATGTGGACGTCCAACTCGGTCTGTCCCCCGAAGAACTCCAAGGGGCGATCGTTGGAGCCCACGGCGTGATCATCCGATCGGCGACACAGATCACCGCCGAGGTGATCGAAGCGAGCGATGTCCTGCAGGTAGTTGGACGCGCTGGAGTGGGCCTCGACAACGTCGACACCGAAGCTGCTACCGCGGCCGGGGTCATTGTTGCGAACGCTCCCACATCCAACTCAGTTTCGGCAGCTGAGCACACGCTCGCCTTGTTGCTCGCCGTGGCCCGAAATGTTCCCCAAGCCCACGCAGCGCTCGCCGAGGGCCGATGGGAACGCTCCAACTGGAGCGGCGTCGAACTCATGGATAAGTCACTCGGCATTATCGGGTTGGGAAACATCGGCGGAATCGTCGCAACCCGGGCCAAGGCCTTCGGAATGCGTTTGATCGGACACGACCCCTTCGTTAGTACCGAACGGGCATCAGAGCTCGGAGTGGAACTGATGGGTCTCGACGAACTCGTCGCCGAAGCTGACTTCTTAACTCTCCACCTCGCCCGCACTCCAGAAACCATCGACCTCATCAACGCCGATCGGCTGAAGCTCGCCAAGCCAAACCTTCGAGTGGTCAACGTGGCTCGAGGTGGCATCGTGAACGAAGCCGACCTCGCCGAGGCAATCAAGGAGGGCACCATCGCGGGCGCCGCCCTCGACGTATTCGATAGCGAACCAAAGAC
>CAYUKM010000193.1:0-4555 GCA_964445255.1 uncultured Acidimicrobiales bacterium | reverse complement strand
CCGCCTATCGGAGTCGAACCGATGACCTACGCTTTACAAGAGCGTTGCTCTACCAGCTGAGCTAAGGCGGCGCAGCGGCCATTGTACGGAACTTCTCCGTCGCTTCCGGGCTTTTCATTTGGGGTGCTTGTAATAGCGGTCGAGACCGGTAACACTTGGCACCGATGGCACTGACTGAGCGAGACCGCGCAATCATTGAGTTCGAACGTTCCTGGTGGTCTGAGGAAGGTTCGAAGGAATCGATTATTCGCGAACGATTCGAATTATCGACTACTCGTTATTACGAGCTTCTCGGGGATCTGATCGATTCCGAGGAAGCCTACGAGTTTGATCCGCTGGTGATCCGGCGTCTACGCCGCATGCGGGACCGCCGACGCCGCGCTCGCTTCGAACGTGAGATAGAACAACCACCAGCACGATGACCTCCTCTGGATACCACGCGGCCGAAGACGGCTCTCTCACTCGATCCACCGGCGGAGCAGCCGCGCGCGGCGCAATGCTCATCGCCCTTGCGCTAATCATTGGGCTCCTCCTCGTGATGTTCGCTCTCGACGATCCCCAAACAGAGCTCGCCGCAGGTGATACCGATGCTGCTGCGGAAACTGCAGATGCTGACGGGGCCGCAGGCGACAACGACACTGGTACTGAAGACGCCGCCGCGCCGTCGGTAGGCACGCCAGACGATGACGCTGCTGCTGCAACCGAGACCATCCCGCCGATTCCTGAAGAAGGTGAGACCGTAGTTACGGATCCACCGGTTGAGGGTGGCCCTCCCGTACCAACCAATGAGGTGACCGTCCTAGTCGCGAACGGTCGAGGTACCGCTGGTGTTGCCGGAGGTATCCGAGACGTACTCGTCGCAGACGGCTACACCGCAGAGGTTTCAAACGCTCCGGCGACCGCGTCGGGCGTGATTTTCTATCGGCCCGGTTTTGATGGCAACGCGATCATGATCGGCGAGGCATTGGGCGCAGCCCCTGACGCGGTACTTCCGGCGCCTGACTCGATCAGCGTCGACCCTGGAGCCATCGCCGACGGGCGCCTAGACAACGCGAACGTCATTGTCATCATCGGCTCTGATGAGTCGGTCCCTCCAGCGTGACCTCCTAGGACTTTCGTGGCCCTCGATGCCGTTCGCGCCGCGGTTGTTGCCAACCCGGCAACCGTAGGACTGTTCTTCGATCTCGACGGCACCCTCGCCCCGATCCAAGATGATCCGGAGTCGGTTGCACCGCTGCCAGGGGTGGTGGAAAGTATCGAGACGCTTACTGGCCACGTGGGGGTGGTTGCGATCGTGTCGGGTCGCCCAATTTCGTTCCTCGAAACCTTCTTTACCGATGACCGGGTGCAACTTTCGGGTCTTTACGGGCTTGAACAACGAGTTGATGGGAACGCTGGGGTCGACGCCGAAGCCAAGCAGTGGCTGCCCGCCATCGCTAGCACCGTAGCGAGGGCTAGCCAGGAGTTTGGAAGCGACTCGGTCGAAGACAAGACATATTCACTCACGGTGCATTACCGCGGTCAGCCCGCCGAGGTTGCGGACCGAGTACGACGGTGGGCGACGGGTATCGCCATCGAAACGGGATTGGACGCGAGGGACGCCAAACAATCTGTAGAGATCCACCCACCAGGGCTCGGGGGTAAGGGCGACGCTGTCGACCGAATGCTCGGTTCAGTTCGCACCGCGGCCTACTTTGGGGACGACGTAGGCGACCAGTCGGCATTTGAGCTCCTCGCGGTTCGCGCTGGCGATGGGTCGTTGACCGATGCAGCCAGCGTTCTCGTGGCCAGTGCCGAGGCTCCGGACTCGATCCGTGCCGTCGCTACAGACATCGTCGACGGCCCCGAGTACGTCCGTGATCTACTTTTGGAGCTCGCTGCAGCTTTGTCGCAGGATTAGGCGTCGGCCGGATTCGAATCGTCATCTGGGACGGCACCGAGTTGCTCGTCGAGCCATTGCCGAGGGCCTCGACTCCGTGCGATGTCTCGGAGATCCTCGTTCATCTCGGCTCGAACTTCTTCGTCCATATCGAGCGCGTCTGACATTGCCTGCGCGGTCTGGGTGATGTCGTAGGGGTGTACCTCGGTCGCAATGCCCGACAGTTCATCGAAGGCTCCGGCCTCCCGACTTAGTAGGAGGACACCGTTGCGTTCGTTCACCAGCGGACCCTCTTTGGCTACCAGATTGAGTCCGTCTCGAATTGGGTTGATGAGCAGCACGTCGTAGCGGCGCATCAACGCGACCGCACGGGGGTAATTGCTCTCGGCCCGATAGAGAACCGGCGTCCAGGAGTCGGTTCCCCAGCGGGCGTTGATGTCCTCCACCGTGGACTCGATTTCTCTTCGGTACTCGATGTAGTCCCGCACCGCGGTGCGGCTCGGCGACAGATTCGCGACGAAGACCACCATCTCGTGGAGGTCGGGGCGTGCGGCAAGTAGCTCGTCATAGGCCCAGAATCCACGAAGGAGATTTTTGGACAGCTCGAGGCGTTCGGGTCGACCGATAACCCGTAGGTCGCCAACCTCGTCGACCACGGAGGCGTATTCAGCCTCACAGGCTGGGGACCTCGCGAACCCGGTGATCTCGTCCGCGTCCGGTCCGAGCGGCGAGATGAATGTCTTCGTCGGCCGCACCCCCAACGTTTCGCGGCTGCACGCGATGAAGTTGTCGCTCCACCGAGACGAATGGAAGCCGAGGGCATCGTGACCCATGTAGCCGAGTAGTAGTTCGGTTCGGGCCAGTTCGGGCAGGACGCGCAACTCGTCGGGATTGGCGAACGGGGTGTGTGTGAAGTGGACCGTCGATACGTCTGGCCTGCCATCGCGGACCTTGGGGCCGACTAGCGCGAGATGGTGGTCTTGCACGAGGACGATCGCGTTGTCGGGGGCGTCCTCAATGATCGACTCGGCGAAAATCTCGTTGTAGCGGCGATAGGCGCCCCAGGCCTCGTACCACTCCGTATCGATCACCGGCGTCCGAGCGTGGGCGTAGAGACCGTGGTTGACGTACCAGAGGGTTTCGTTTGCGATGACGTTGTATGCCTTGTCGAGAGTGTCCTTGTCGATGGCGAGAGTGCGGACTCGAAACCCTGCCGCAGTGATCGTCCCCGATTCACCAGCTTTGCGATCGCCATCGGAGAGCGCAGCCGCGATCCACGTAGTGTCGGTGTCTCTCACCAGCGGACCGAGACCGCTCACAAGCCCACCGGAGCCGCGAGAGGGAACGAGTTCCTCGTTGCGGAGTTCAAAGGAGATTGGACCGCGATTTGAGACGATCACCACAGGCCGCTTCACATACGCACCTTAGCCTTGCTGGGCCTACCGTTAGCTCATGCATATCGTGGCTGCACCAGACAAGTTCAAAGGGACCGCTACGGCCGCCGAGATAAGTGCCGCGATCGCCGCAGCAGCGGTCGAGCGTGGCCATACATGTGCCCAAGTACCGCTCGCGGACGGGGGCGACGGGACGCTCGAAGCCTTGGGAGGGCCCAATCGAACATCGTTGGTGACCGGCCCGCTCGGCGAGCCGGTTGAGGCCGAGTGGCGCCTCGACGGAGGTGTGGCCGTCATCGAAATGGCTCGAACTTCTGGGCTCGTTCTCGCGGGCGGACCCGACGGCAACGATCCGCTAACAGCGAGTACAACCGGAGTGGGCGAACTCATAAGCGAAGCCGTCGAGCACGGCGCCCGAAAGGTGATTGTCGGCGTGGGAGGGTCGGCGACGACCGATGGCGGGCTTGGGGCGATCGATGCCATTGGATCTGCGCAACGTTTTGCCGACGTCGATGTGGTCGTGGCCTGCGACGTTCGCACCCGCTTCGTGGACGCTGCGGCCGTGTTCGGCCCCCAGAAGGGCGCGTCGCCCGCGCAGGTGAAGATGCTGACGAACCGCCTGACCACCTTGGTCGACACCTACAAGGACCGATTCGGCGTCGATGTATCGAAGCTCGAACGTGCTGGTGCAGCCGGTGGATTGGCTGGCGGGCTCGCCGCCCTCGGAGCGCGATTAGAAGACGGCTTCGGGATCGTCGCCGAACAAGTCGGCCTACACGCAGAGCTTGAAGCCGCTGATCTCGTGGTGACAGGCGAAGGTTCCGTCGACAATGAGTCCTTTGAGGGCAAGGTCGTGGGCGGCGTGGTCGCCCTGGCCAACTCCCACGAAATCCCCGTTCTCGCGATTGCGGGTCAGGTAGTCGATGGTGTGGAGGCCCGCATTGACGCTGTGTCTCTCACCGAAGAGTTCGGACTGGAGCGAGCGCAAAGCGCTCCCGGGCCCTGTGTACGTGAGGCTTTGTTGCACCATTTCTAGGCAAGGTCACAAATGTCGCAATCCCATTTTGACAAGCGTGAGGTTCATCTGAAAACGTATGACGTGTCCGGTGTCACACGTTGTGAATCCCGGCAGTTGACAACATGAGACTTCGAACCAGTGTTGGGCAGATCCCCTCACGTTCTCTCGCATCCAGGCAGACAGAGGCTCCGTTGCGAGCCGGTTGAGCCATCGGGAACGCAGCGAGGTAGCGCACCACCGGATTCGAAGACAAATGCCACCGCA
>CAYUKM010000192.1:0-4590 GCA_964445255.1 uncultured Acidimicrobiales bacterium | reverse complement strand
CAGGGTGGCCGTCGATCCTCCGGGGCAAAACAAGCCCGGCGGCAACGTCGGTAGCTGCTCCCCACCAGGTTCTACATAGCCAGCGAATCGGCCGAGCTTTGCGAGCACGGCACTCTCCATCAGTGTGAAGACTGGCGCCGCTTCGAAAGTCGCACCTGTGGTGTTCAGTGCCGCTCCCAGCCAGTCGCCAACAACCGATACCGGATCGGGTCCGGCAAAGTTTTGGTTGATGAATCGGGGATGGCTCGTATGCACCGAATGCTTGATCACCAGCTCCGAAGCGGCAACGAGCGCATCGTCGCTCGCTGCAGCGGTGATGTCGTCAAAGCCGAGCGAAACAACACAATCGAATAGCGCGACGAGTTCATCGGGACTGGCGAGGTCTACGACGAGATCGGTTTCGCGCGGTGGATCGACCACATAGCTGAGGGCATTGGCGGCCATTCGTTCCACGAGCTCGCGGGACGAATGTTTCGAGTCGGTCATCCTCGCAGACTACGCATCCAAGTTCCCCGACCCGAGAAGTCTGGGTGATAAACCGTGATTGATGACCGGTTTCTTTTCTCGCATGGTGCAGCGGGCCCTAGCTGCAGACACACCCCGGATCGCCGGCGCACCGACGTCGAGCAATAAGGCCTCTTCGTTTCATCTGAACTGGAACATTGCGAACGCGCCACTGGCCGAGGTGCGAGCGACGATTGAAGTCGTCGAACCTCCCACTGTGCCGATCCTCTACTTCTGGGCGTTGCAGGTGAGCTTCATGGGCCCGGCCGGCCGGATCGGCGGCGGGCACATCGGCCTGCAACATCATTCGAGCTACCCCGACAGCTGCGCCGTCAACTGGGGCGGCTACCGCGACGGCGCTGGCGAACTCGACGGATCGCTGTCGCCGTTGCCCTCGGCGCTGAACAACATCAACACCCGAACATGTCGTTGGTATCCGAATCGGCCCTACGTCCTACGGGTCTACCGTTCGCCCGAGCGCGGCTGGCGGGGTTCGGTGACCGATACAACAACCGGAGAAGAGACAGTCATCCGCGATCTCTGGGTCGACGCTAATCACCTCGGAGGCCCGGTGGTGTGGAGTGAAGTGTTCGCTCACTGCGACCATCCGTCAGCAGCCATTCGCTGGAGCAACCTTTCCGGCATCGGTGTCGACGGCGCAGTCCACGACGTCCGATCGGTGCGCTTGAACTACCAGACCCACGCCGATGGAGGCTGCGCCAACACCAACACATCGGTGGACGGCGACGGCTTCCTCCAACGCACCAACACCGAGCGCATCACCCAAACCGGTCAAACGCTGTCGCTCTAGGAACGACGACGGGCTCGCACCAACGGTGCGAGCCCTATCGCCGGGGGATTTCAAATTGGTTCCCACAGGCGACTACCCGTGGGAAAATCCGCAGAGCACACCGAGTTGGTCCGCAGGGATCAGAGCTAGGAGATCGCGTTGCCTTCGGCGTGAACCAATCACCGCTATGGCCGTACTGAATGGCCCTTTCCAGAGAGGTTCGGGTCTTGGCTAGGAACCGTCGTGAAATTGGCCTGCGGTCGGGTTGCGATAGACCTCGGCGTAGTCGGCTGCCACTTGTTCGTTGCCCAGGATCATGTCGGCGGCGCGCTCGGCGATCATCATCGTCGGGGCGTAGATGTTGCCGTTGCTAACCGCTGGCAGGACCGAAGCATCGACGGCATAGAGACCCTCTGTTCCGTGTACGGCCATGGTGTGCGGGTCGACGACGGCCATCGGGTCGGAGGATGGACCCATCTTGGCCGTGCAGCTTGGGTGAAGCGCTGTTTCTGCGTCTCGACGAATCCAGTCGAGGATCTGCTCGTCGGTCTCCACTTCAGGACCTGGCGAGAGCTCACCACCGTCGTAAGGCCCAAATGCGGGCTGGCTCAAGATGTGGCGAGTAGTGCGAATTGCTTCGACCCATTCTCTGCGATCATTCTCCGTCGACAGATAGTTGAACACCACCGCCGGCTTCTCCTTTGGGTCGGTGCTGCGGATCTTCACCGAGCCACGAACATCGGAGTACATAGGGCCGACGTGAACCTGGTAACCGTGCCCACCCGCTGGTGATGACCCGTCGTAGCGGATCGCAATCGGCAAGAAGTGATACATCAGGTTCGGGTATTCGACGGTGTCGTTGCTCCGAACGAAGGCACCGGCTTCGAAGTGATTGGTGGCGGCCGGGCCGCGACGGGCAAGCCACTGCAAGCCGATAAAAGGCATGCGCCATTTGGCGTTGTAGGGCTGCATCGACACCGGTGCTTTGCAGGCGTGCTGGATGTAGACCTCGAGGTGGTCCTGCAGATTCTCGCCTACGCCTGGCAGATCGCTGACGATCTCGATACCGAGCGATTTGAGATGCTCGCCATCGCCAACACCAGAGAGTTGAAGCAGTTGGGGCGTATTGAACGCTCCCCCGCAGGTAACGACATTTTCGGCCTGAGCAACCTTGGTCTTGCGTCCCCGGCGATACTGCACACCGGTGGCTCGGTTGCCATCGAAGAGAATCTTGTCCGCAGTGGCCAGCGTTTCGAGCGTGAGGTTCGGTCGGTCGAGAACAGGGTGTAAATACGCGCGCGCCGCGCTGAGACGGCGACCCCGAACGACGTTCTTGTCGAACACCGCAAACCCCTCTTGGCGAAAGCCGTTCACGTCGGTGGTCGACGGGAACCCGGCTTGCGGGCCTGCCGCGAGCCAAGCGTCAAATAGCGGGTTGCGGGCAGGGCCGGTCTCGAGCTTCATCGGACCGGCGTCTCCTCGGTAGGCGTCACCACCGATGAGCCGATTCTCCATCTTCTTGAAGTACGGCAGGCAATGGGCGTAGTCCCAGTGCTCCATGCCATCGACTTGTGCCCATCGGTCAAAGTCCATCGGGTTGCCCCGTTGGAAGATCATGCCGTTGATGCTCGACGAGCCACCGAGCACCTTGCCTCGGGCGTGATAAATCTTCCGACCGTTCATGTGGGGCTCGGGTTCGGTCTCGTACTTCCAGTCGTAGAAGCGACTACCGATCGGGTACGTGAGTGCGGCGGGCATGTGAATGAAGACGTCCCAGCGCCAGTCCTTTCGCCCGGCTTCAAGCACGAGGACCGAGTTGTCAGGATCGGCACTCAGACGGTTGGCGAGCGCGCACCCAGCGCTTCCTCCACCAACGATCACGTACGTGTACTTCACCCGGAGAGTCTCGGTCAAAACTCCGGTTCATACGAAGTTCTGCGCGTTGGCGCTGCTGATGACCGACGTGGATCTAGGCGGTCGGCAATAGCGCGCCGACCCCGTGTGCCACTATCGAGATCACAATCGTCACCCGAACCAGACGATGCCGAAGAGGCGAGTCCTTTATCCACTGCCAGGTAGCAAAGGCGAACATCGGCCCTGCAGCCATGAGGGCTTCGAGGGGGTATCGATAGCTAAAGAATCCCTCTCCCCCGGTCAGGCGATTGCTTCGGAACTGCACAACCAAATAGAGCAAGCCACCAATGGCCGCGCCGATCGCCCAATCAGGGGTGTGACGCCGTGCCGTCATCACGACTGCAATCAACGCAACAACAATGAACGGAGACGTCCAGAGGATGCCGACCTGTGTGTGCACGATGGCACCCACCAGGCGACCGGCAACAAGCACTGGCGAGTTTGTGCCGCCCCCCGTGAAACCGGACACTCGATAGCCGCCCAAGGGAGTGAATTCCCCGAACACAAAGTCGTTGTACGCGCTGAGTGCAAGTACACCGAGAAACGAAATAGCTCCAAGCGCCGAAACTTCTCGGAGCGAGCGACGACTGATCGCTACGGCCAGCCCGATACCGGCGGCGATGACCGCCGAGTGAGGACGGGTTGCAACCCCGATCGCGAACGCCACTCCTGACAGAGCGAACCGATCCCGGGACGCAAAGTACGTCCCGATCGATATCCACATCATTGCCGGACCGTGCTGCCAGAGTTTGTCCGCTGCTACCGACCAGGCACCTGTACCAAGCGCTCCTGCGAGCATCGCAACGACAGTGGCGCGGCTCGGGAGGTGCGGCGAAATCGTCAGACCGAAGAACGCCATAGCGATCGCCACACTCAGCGCAGCCGCTACGGTCGCCGGGACAAGGGTCCCGGGAACGCCGAACGTTTCGGTTTCCGCACCGGTCGAGATCTCCTCTGGAACCGCGACCGTGATGGTCTGGAGACTTGTGTCGAAAAGGTAGAAAGGTGCTGCCCACAGAGCCGTTCCGGGTGGATATTGCGCTGTCGGACCGTCGGGTGCGTCTACGAGCCAATGGAACGTCCCCTGGTACTCGGGCTGGGAGATGCTCTCAAGTTCCTCTAAGAACGGACTCTGGTCATCGGCAAACGCGCGGGCTTGCACCGCGTTGGTGAAGGTGTCAGTTCCATACGGCAGTGCATACTCGCCGGTGGCAAGGAAGAGGGCGAATAGGCCAGTCGCGATTGCGAAGATCACCCGACTTGGTGTGCGCTTGTCACCCTCAGCACCACCACCGGAGGAGACCTTCTCGCTTAGTTCAAGCACGCCCATCGATCACGCCACGTTCGAACGCGCTACTTCGGTCGACAGCCGCTCGTTCAGG
>CAYUKM010000191.1:0-4678 GCA_964445255.1 uncultured Acidimicrobiales bacterium | reverse complement strand
CGTCGACTCAAACTCAGCACCCACCAACTGCCCGATCCGCTGTTCGGCGATCAGGCGCTTTACCTCCGGTAAAGCTCCGTCGTCTGGGCCGACCAACAGGAGACGCAACTTGTCGTTTTCCCGAGAGGCGATTGCAAAAGCTCGAACCAGGTCGGTGACCCCCTTGACCGAGGAAATTCGACCGAGGAAGAAAACCACAATGTGGTCGTCGGAGAAGCCATGCCGGTCCCGCACGGTCTTTCGATTCTCTGCAGAGAACGGAAAGTCCTCAACTTGAATACCTGACACCGAGCCTGATCCCAGGACGGTCGCCTTTTCTCGTGCGAGCACACCTTGTTCAATCAAGAACTCAGCCTGCGATGCACTATCGACATATGCCTGGGTGCACACCGAGTTCATCAGCTGATCGAGGCGTTTGAGCATCTCACGTTCCGCTCCAGACTTCGTCTTCCAGGTTTGCCCCGTGACGAAGTGGATCCGATGTGGAACGCCTGCGATGCGCGCTGCCAACTGCGCAATAAGTCCACCCTTGGGGCTGATGGAGTACACCACATCGAATTTGTGCGATCGCATGTAGCCGATGAGCTGCAACAGTTGCTTGGCGTCGCTGAGCGGATTTGGCTGTCGCTCAAGGCCAATAGTTTCAGTTAGAACGCCAGACGGCGGCTCATAGTTTCCGATTTGGGAGCCGGTCAGAACGTGCACTGAATAGGAGTTGTCGTTCAGCCAGGCAATATAGGGCGCCGCGAAATGCTCCACGGCGTACTCGGTGGCGCTTACAAAAAGAATCTTCTGTATCACAACTAGCCACAATACAACCCGGGACCTTAGGCGTAATGAGCCTTTTGGACGCACGCATCTTGGCGAACGAGCGTCCATACTGGTGCACGTGGGTCACGCAGACTTCCTCATCATCGGCGCCGCACGAAGCTCAACCTCAGCCCTCGCACGGTTTCTCGAGTCTCAGCCCAACGTGTACATCACCGACCCCAAAGAACCGCACTTCCTCGCCCATGCTGGCCAGCCCGGCAACTATCAAGGCCCTGGCGACGACTTCCTCATTAACCAGCGCATCGTCTCCGAACCCGCCGCCTACAGCAAACTCTTTGACGGACACCCGGAAAGTTGTATCAAGGGAGAAGGAAGCGTTACTACCTTCGCGTTCCCCGATCCATCAATCGCCAATATCGACAAATACTGCAAGAGCGACGTCAAGCTTGTTCTCTGTCTTCGGGACCCCGTTGAACGAATGTTCTCCAGCTATCTCTATCTCCGGTCCCGCCAACGAGAACCCATCCTCGACTTCCGGGAAGCCCTCGAACTAGAAGAAGAGCGAACCGCTGCCAACTGGCACCACATGTGGCGCTACGGCGCCCTCAGTCGGTATGACCTTCTCCTGCCACCCTTTTTGGAGCACTTCGATGACCGCCTCCACATCTGTGTGTCCGAGCGACTAGACGGGCTTGCATCACCCGAATTTCAAGCCGTTGCGACGTTCCTCGGGCTAACTGACGTACGCACTGACGTGGAGTTCGGACAAATCAATTCCGGTGGGATCCCAAATGGCAGCGCAATCTCGCGCGCCGCCATGCGAATCGTCAAGAATGAACGGCTGCTTGAGGTAGCGAAGAAGGCGATTCCGCGTCCGGTCCAAGAACGGCTGTACCACAACGTCTACGACCGCCCTACTCTCGACCCCAACCTCGCCAGCGAACTACGCGAAGCCTTCGAACCTTCGATTCAGGTCGTAGAAGAAGTAGTAGGGCCACTGCCCGAATGGCGAACTACTACGAGTGCTGTGTGAGCGACCGTAGGTACTCCCCGATATCGACAACCGGCGCATAGCCCTGCTCTTCCAACCGGTTAGCTTCCTGAGCCTGTCCGAAGACCAGTAGTTCAACTCGACGCAGGTAGGGGCTCAGGGGGCCAGCCTTACTTCCAAGTCTGCTCACAAGAGCACCAAGCGGCTTCGGGGCCGGAATTTTGATGAGCTTCGTTTGGGAACCGGACAACGCTGCCGCTACCGATGCTTGCGTCGCTCCCTCTGGCGGCTGCAGGAACACTCCATCTGCCCGTGCCATTGAAAGCGCAACTATCGCTGCGGCTGTATTCGGTAGGGCCGAAAGTGGTAGGGGAGCTAACCCGTCCCCAAAAACTGGAGCGATCCGGCCACCATAGAGACGCACGAGGGAGTCGATGATCTTGCGATTCGGCCCCACAACCGATGTCGCTCGATAGATCGCAGTTGGCACCTTGGAGCGATGCAACAAGTACTGCTCGGCCTCAATTTTGCTCTGCGCATACAGGCTGTGTCCTACCCATCGCTCCTGCTCGTTGAGCGGATTCAGATGTGACTGAACTGCAGCCGAACTGACGTGAACTATGTGCGATACCTCAGCGTGATCGCAAAGCATGTCGAAGACCGCTGGAAGCAAAATATTGGTACGCCATAAAGGCTCCCAGTTGGTCTCAGTGGGAGCGGCCAAACCAGCAGCATTCACTACACCATCCACTTTGCTTAGTTCCGCAAGAAGCTCTTGATTTTCCCCGATCAAGGAACTCTCGTGACTTTCCAAGACTTGAGTCAAGTCCGTGCTCGAAACGATCTCAGGTAGCCACAAACGGTCTAGTGCGACATGTTCGATTCCCGACTCGCTCAGCAATCGGCATACTTCACTCCCGACAAAGCCGCGAGAGCCCAGAACCCCGATCGCCGTCACGTACTGACATCCGAGGGTGTCCTTACGACAGCGTCGCCTGAGCCGCGACCTACAGCAGTTTGCAAGACATATCCGAAGTCAACCGCCGGCGAGAACGACCCGATGTATCGGGCATCCGATTCCGCTAGCTCAATGGGCGTAGACATATCAATACCAGCGAGCTGACTTGGTCCGGTAATACCCGGCCGGAGGGCGAGCACGCCGCGGGCATCGCGTTCCTCGATCACTTCATGCTGCGAGGGAAGGCACGGCCGCGGGCCCACGAAGCTCATGTCGCCCCGCAGGACGTTCCAAAGTTGAGGCAACTCATCGACCTTCACTCTTCTGAGGAATTTTCCGACCCTGGTTACTCTCGCTTCCGAAACTTCGTGAGAAGGCAGATCACCAGTCGCATGGTGCATAGTGCGAAGCTTCATAACCCGGATTGGCTCTTTGTTTTGGCCAACACGTTCTTGAATAAAGACTGGAGAGCCCTCTGTCTCGATACGGATTGCGATAGCCGCAGCGACACAAACCGGCAGAACAACTGGAAGCCCAATTGCAGCTAGTACGACATCAAAAGTTCGCTTCACAGTATCTTGCCTTCCAGGTGCGTCTACAGAGACGATGCTAGGCCGCTGCGCTTCGGCCATTCGACGCGAGCATCTCGGCGACGCGTGCTTCGGCTGCTGGCCCACATGCCTCTAGGGCTGCGGACGGATCGGACGTGTCGCCCATCGTGTGACTAATGCGTGGATGCTTCTTGGCGTCTCCACTCTCGGTCTTTGAGATCAGCACTTCGTGCATCTTCTCGCCAGGGCGTAGCCCGGTGAACTCGATCTTGGTATTCGGGCTCAACATGTCGATCAACTGCTGGGCCAGGTCAACGATCTTGACCGGTTCACCCATGTCGAGAATCATGACCTCGCCTGGGTCGCCGATAGCGCCAGCCTGGACGACCAAGCGGACGGCCTCTGGGATCGTCATGAAGTAGCGGGTGACGTCGGGGTGCGTGACCGTAATCGGCTTGCCCTGCTCGATTTGCCCCAGGAAGGTCGGCAATACCGACCCGCGGCTTCCGAGCACGTTGCCGAACCGAACCGAGACATATGGCAGGCCGGTGTCTTCGGCCATCTTGGCTGTAAGGCGCTCGGCAGCGAGCTTGGTTGCGCCAAGGACCGACGTTGGGTCGGCTGCCTTGTCGGTGCTGATGTTCACGAAGCGTTCAACGCCGGAAGCCTTCGCCGCATCCAGCAGGTTTTTTGTGCCGATGGTGTTGGTCTTCATCCCCTCTTCGGGGTGGTTCTCCAACAGGGTCAGATGCTTAAGCGCTGCGGTGTGGAAGACCACTTCAGGCTTGTAGCGATCGAAGAGCTCAAACATGCGCTCACGGTCGCGAATGTTTGCGACCACCAACATGTCTGTGTCGAGTAGCGCTCGGCCTTCCATCGACAACTGCACGCCATGCAGCGCGCTCTCGTCGCGGTCGAGCAGATACAACTCGCTCGGACCGAACCCCTTGACCTGGCGAGACAGTTCAGAACCGATCGATCCACCGGCTCCGGTAATGAGTACTCGCTTGCCACGGATGTAGTCGACGACGCTCTCGAGATCGATCTCAACCGGGTCTCGACCGAGAAGGTCTTCGACAGTCGGAGGGCGAACATCGGAAAGCGACATCTTTTCTACGAGATCGGTTGAGCTTGGCAGCACGCGAATCTCAATGTCTGCCTCACGGGCTCGGGCCGCGAGATCCTTGATCAGCGCGGCGTCGGCGGTTGGCACGGCGACCAGCAAGGTTTCGGCTTTGAATTCGTTGGCGACCGTGATGACGTCCTCACGGGTGCCCTCGACCTGCACCCCATGCAGCTCACGGTTTTGCTTGCGAGGGTCGTCGTCGAGCAGTGCAACCGGAAGGTAGACGCTGTCGGGGTCGAGCAACATAGCGTGCACCATTTGTGCCCCACCCTCGCCAGCGC
>CAYUKM010000190.1:0-4799 GCA_964445255.1 uncultured Acidimicrobiales bacterium | reverse complement strand
CGCGGGTATCGGTGGTTCCAATGACCGAACGACGCCCCATTGGGATGACGTAGAAGAGTCGTTGCGTGTCATCGAAGAAGGCCAGAACGCGCTCGTTCGGGGTGATCTGCGGGACGACTAGGTGGATGCCCTTCGAGTAGGCAATCCGATGTGCCGTTTGATTTTCCCACTTCGCGTTCAGGCCATCTACGAACGGTCCGGCGGCATTGACGATGGCACCAGCGGTCAGGGAGAACTCCTCTTTGCTCTCCAGATCCTGTGCTGAGACTGCCCACCGATCCCCTTCGAGGGTGGCATCCACGAGCTCAACGTAGTTAGCCGCCGTTGCGCCGGCCTCAATCGATTGGCGGACGAAATTCCACACGAAACGACTGTCGTTGTCGCGCAGATAGGCGTCGTAGTACTCAATCCCTCCGCGCACGTTGTTGATGTTGACCGATGGTTCTTGTTCTTTGATTTCTTCGGGGCCCAAGAACTGGGGCCGGTGCGTCTGAAAGTTGCCGATCGCCCAATAGGCGGAACTGCCGAGCGCTGCGAGCCATGGCGGGAACGGCGAGGTTTCATCGAGCGCTGCGAGGAATCCGAGCTGGGTGATGTTCGATGGGTACGCCTTGAGCAGCCGGTTACGACTCACCGACAGCTTTCGAACCAAGTTGACCTCGTAGTTCTCCAAGTACTTGAAGCCGCCCCAGGCCAGGTTTGATGAAGACGAGCTCGTAAACCCTGCCCAATCCCCGCGATCGATGATTGCAACGTTGAGGCCACGCCCCGCAAGCACTGCGGCGGACACGGCTCCGTTGATTCCACCGCCAACGATGAGCACATCGAAGTCGCCACCAGCGAGGCGAGCAATGTTGGTTGCTCGAAGTTCCATGCGAGCCAGACTACCGATTGGAAGCGCTTGCATGTTCTGAAGCGTGTCCTCGGTCAGACGCATTGTCTATGACGCCATACTGTTGGGTATGGATGAGCCCGTCACGATCTACGACGCTGTGGGCGAGCACGACTGGTTCGTGGCGCTTATCGACCGCTTTTACAACGCGGTAGAGACCGACATCTTGTTGCGCCCGATGTATCCCGATGATCTCAGCGAGTCTCGTGACCACATGGTCAAGTTCCTGTCCCAATACTGGGGCGGCCCGACCACGTACTCCGAAGAGCGAGGCCACCCGCGCCTACGAATGCGTCACGCCCCATTCGTCATCACCGCCGCGGAGAAAGATGCATGGTTAAAGCACATGCTCGCAGCAGTCCGTTCAGGCGATCTAGACCCGGCCATAGAAGAACGCATGGTCGACTACTTCACCATGGCCGCGACGCATCTGATCAATACCTGAAGGCCTTAGCCGCCAGGCTCCTTCGTCGCGATTTTGGCGACACGGCGTTCAGGCGCGCGAACTCCCCTCCGGGGGGCCGTTGCACGGAGCGTCAAGGCCTTAGCCGCCAGGCTCCTTCGTCGCGATTTTGGCGACACGGCGTTCAGGCGCGCGAACTCCCCTCCGGGGGGCCGTTGCACGGAGCGTCAAGGCCTTAGCCGCCAGGGTGGCGTCGTAGAGACCAGAGCCGCGCTGTGGACGGGCGGGGCCTCCGGCCAACCGCAGCGCGAATCGAGGCCCGCTAGGGCCGGATTTCGCCGTGCGGCGAATAATCGGTACAGAATGAGCAAACCGCCGCCAAAGGCGACGGTTTCCTCATTCTGTGGTCAGGCCCGGCGTCGATCCGGGGACCTACCGCTTTTCAGGCGGTCGCTCTGCCAACTGAGCTACCTGACCCTTCACTACGTTCGCTTGCCCATCGGCTTCGAACTCGCAGCGAATCTGCGCATCAGAGTTCCGCTCGAACTCCATGCGATCCTCTGCGCATGAGAGCCCGCAGGACTCGAACTCGCAGCGGATTACTGTGCGGTCCCGACGAGATTTGAACTCGCGACCTCCGCCTTGACAGGGCGGCGTGAACTCCAGACTTCACCACGGGACCTTTCGCATGCCAGCCTTGCGGCTGACGCACGTCCCACTCATTAAGGGTGGGCGGAGTCATGGTAGCGGGCGCCATGACACAATGCACGCGCGCCCGCTCTCACAACTTGATCAGCTGATCAGACCTTCTTGCGAGGCAAGTTGGCGGCCTTCAAGATGCCACCATCGCCGTCCATAATCCCGGCCTTGGTGCCGAGTGACAGCGTATTAGCAGCGAACAGGTCATCACGGTTAATGACGACCCACCGATAGCCAGGAACGGCTTTCTTGATTCGCTTGAACGCAGACTTCATTTCATCGGCACTAGCCGCGACACACACCGAGCCCTTCTCACCGATGAGATCCACGGTCCCGGCGGGATCAGGCTCAGCGGAAAGTAGTTCTTTCGCTCGCTCCATCAGCTCTTCTTGGTTATACCGAGCAGCCATTACAACTCGCTTTCTGGGGTAGTAAGGATTCGTTCGACCTCGTCAGCTGCGGCAGAGGTGCCAGCTGAGTCGGCTCCTTCGACCGACACTTCGACGACATCGTTGGCGACCGCGCCAAGCGACAGCAATCCCATGATGCTGGTGCCCTTGGCAGTCTTGTCCCCCTTGGAGATAGTGATCTTGCCGTCGTACTCCTTGGCAAACTCGACTATCAAACTTGCTGGACGGGCATGGAGCCCACCCTCCCCCGAGATGGTGATCGTTCGATCGACCGGCCCGGCCGCCTCAGCGGCTGCACCCTCGGAATCGTCGTCTTCTTGTGCACCGGCCGAAAGCACCGAGTACAAATGCTCGGCGTTATCGGTGGTCCACAATTCCTCGGCGGTATCGTCATCTTGCAATACATCCGCGATGTGGCTCAGAACGGCGACGTGATCGTCACCAACCGCGCCAAGGCCGATCACGAGGTGAGCGGTACCCACTCCCCAATCAACCCCATCGGGATACTGCGCAACCACGATGCCGGTACTGTGCACCCAATCGCGGCTCTCAAAGGTGCCGTGCGGCATCGCAACGCCATTGCCGAGGAAGGTTGACACCGTCTCCTCGCGCTGAAGCATCGCGTCAACGTAGCCTTCGGTAACGTGCCCTCGCTCAACGAGGAGCGAACCCACGTACCGAATGGCTTCGGTCTTTGATACTGACGGCAAGCCAGTGATGACGGCCTCGCGTGCTAGCGACGGCATATCGGCCATCGACTTCAGACCTTCGACACTACGTCGTCGCCAGCCTTCAACGTCTCGACGAGTCCCTTCACTGCGGGATCACCGAAGAACATCATGAACGGCACGATCACAGCTTCAGGAAAGTTGTTCCTTGCCTGTGCCGCGAGCGACTGGTGAGTCACGATGACGTCTGCGTGGGCAGGGACCTGACCGACCGGTGAATGGATAACTTCAATCTCGAGTTTGGCCTTCTTGACCATCTTCTTCAGTTGGTTGGCACCCATAAGGCTGCTTCCCATACCTGCTTCGCATGCAAAGACAATCAACTTGACATCTGCGGCGGGTTTAACGATTTGTTCGCTCATGTGAGTCCTTTCAGAACACGGGACCATGTTTCACAACACCACACAGTCCCGAAAGATTTCAAAAGACGGGCGCAACGGACAACTAGGTCCGTCACGCCCGCCTCAGAAATCGTGAATTACTAGGCGCTTGCGCCTGGGATGTTCATGCCAGGAATATCTGGGATTGCGTCCCCGATTCCTGCGTCCGCATCGTCGATTTCGGTGTCGGTCATGTCCTTCACTGGGAACAGCTTGAGTAGCGCTGAGCCCACCACGAAGGCGACCACTGCACCGACCGCTATTCCTGCAAACACACCGATCACCGCTGAAGCTTCAGGCGGCAGCGTTGCGATATAAGCGAAGATCGAGCCGGGACTCGGTGGAGCAACCAGACCAGCGTCGGTGGCAACGAAGACGATGTCAGCGGAGATTCCGCCAGCCCACATTGCAGCGATCATGACTGGGTTCATGAGGACGAACGGGAAGTACACCTCGTGGATGCCACCAAGGAAGTGGATGATGATTGCGCCAGGAGCCGCAAGCTTGGCGAGGCCCTTACCAACGAACCAGTAAGCACCGAGCAGACCAAGGCCTGGGCCAGGGTTCGACTCAAGCATGAAGAAGACCGAGCGACCGGACTCAACAACATCTTGGGCACCAAGCGGTGTCAGTACACCGTGGTTAATGGCGTTGTTCAGGAACAGCACCTTGGCGACCTCAATCGGAATGTCAGCTAATGGGAGCAAGCCCGAGTCAGCAAGACCCGAAACGGCGTCGCCGAAGATCCCTGCAAGCCAGGCCATGATTGGACCAACAATCAAGAAGCCGAGTGCGATGAGACCAAGACCGGCGAAGCCCTGCGAGAAGTTGTTGAAGAGCATCTCGAAGCCAGCAGGAGTGCGTGGCTCAAGGAACTCGTCAATTTTCTTCATGATCCAACCCGAAAGTGGACCGATAACCATCGCTCCGAGGAACTGTGGTGGCTGGATGTTGAGGATGGTGGTCTCACCCTCCACTACGTTTCCTGCATCATCGAAGACCTCGGCAATAATTTCGCCGTTGCTTCCGATAACACCCATGACCGCGATAGCAGCGAGTACACCACCACGGTGTCCGTGGATGATTTTACCACCGGTGTATGCCACCAGGATTGGCAGCAGGTTGACGATGATCGGTCCAACCAAGGCATCGGATACTGGAGCCCATGTCTCCGGTGTCGCGATTCCTAACTCGTTGAGCCAACCCGTCGGAATGACGAGTGCGGTAAGCAATCCCCAGGCGATGAATGCTCCGATATTCGGAATAACCATGCCGGCGAGAAAACCA
>CAYUKM010000189.1:0-4811 GCA_964445255.1 uncultured Acidimicrobiales bacterium | reverse complement strand
GTTCCCGACCTCCCAGACAAGGTCGAACAGATCGCCTGGGCCACCCTGGCTCCCGAACAAGCCGGGCTCTATCAGGCCGTCCTGGACGACTTCTTTGAGAAGGCCGATGCGCTGTCC
Organism: uncultured Acidimicrobiales bacterium; assembly: GCA_964445255.1. Taxonomy (GTDB): domain Bacteria; phylum Actinomycetota; class Acidimicrobiia; order Acidimicrobiales; family SHLQ01; genus SHLQ01. Next base: position 4,694 of record CAYUKM010000189.1, on the reverse strand, counting down.
GGGATCGAACGCCGAGGCAGCGTGCTCGCTACGTTGACACGACTCAAACAGATCTGTAACCACCCGGCACTGTTCCTCAAAGAAGACTCGGTCGGCAATGCGGGCCGTTCCGGAAAGCTCGATCGATTCGACGAACTCATCGATGATCTGCTCGAAGCGGGCGAGCGTGCCATCGTCTTCACGCAGTACCGCGAGATGGGCCACTTGCTGGCCAGTCACCTCAGCTCACGCCTAGATCACGCCGTACCGTTCCTTCACGGCGGAACCACTCGCAAGCAGCGCACGGAAATGGTCGATGCGTTCCAGGCCGCTGATGGTCCGCCGATTCAACTCATCAGCCTTCGCGCGGGCGGCACGGGACTCAACCTCACCGCAGCGAGCCGTGTGATCCACTACGACCGCTGGTGGAATCCAGCCGTTGAAGATCAAGCTACCGACCGCTCGTGGCGTATCGGTCAAGACAAGACGGTCTTCGTCCACAAGTTGGTCACACAGGGCACGCTCGAAGAGCGAATTGATGCCCTACTTCGGGAGAAGCGAGCACTTGCCGACGCCGTTGTGGGTGGCGACGAGAGCTGGCTCACCGAGCTCACCACCGATGAGCTTCGCGAAACCCTTCGCCTCGGCTCGACGGCCGTCGCTCGACGCGAAGAAGAGGAAGAGGCCTGATGCCACGTCCCCTACGCTCCGAAGTCGCCCGCTCGATCGCCAACCTCGCGATCGAAGTAGGTGATCCCGGACGCATGGCCAAGGCACGCAAGATCCATCGAAAGGGTGGCGTAGCCACCGTAGAAATCAATCCACGATCGGCTTCGACATCGGTCTCCGAAGATGACGAGGTCTTCACTGTCGAGCTGGGCCTCGACGATGCTGCGAAGGCTGGCGAGGTTCCCGTAGCGGAGGTACTCGTCACCTCGTGCGACTGCGCCGCTGACAGCGACGCGACATGTCGTCACATCCTGGCCGCCCTGCTCGGATTGGCCGAGGCCTTCGAAGTGAACGCACGCCAACTGGATCGCTGGACCGACGTACCTCGCGATGTTTCGGTCCAAGAGCGACCGGCAGCGCAAGCAGGCGACTTCTTTGGGGAACAGGGCCGACGCCGCGCGGTCCCTGTGCTCCCTCCCCGGGCAAGCTCAGGATTTCCCCCGTTGCGTATCGATGACACGGAGGCTGGACCCGTCTTCGAGGATGCCATTGCGACGATCCGCCGAGTACTTACTCCGTACCAAGCTCGGCAATAGCGGCGTCGACAGCATCACTGTCGTCGGCGTCGAAGAGTAACAGCCAGCGGTCTGAATCCTTCAACACTTCGGCGCGAACACCGTGCAGCAATAGGCGGTCTCGTACCTTGACACAGGTGGCCGCATCGGTGAACTCCCTGCTGGCCGCGCCATCTTCTTGTCGCTGTCGGGCCCGGTCGGTCCGAGATTGTGCCACTTGGCGTCGAGAGGACGCGTTGATCCGGCGGTGGATAGTCGGAGCTACCAAGAGCGTCACGAATCCTGCGATGATCAACAGCGCCAAGATCATCCAGGGTTGCATGACCTCCCCTAGGCGGGGTCGGAATACGGCTCGGACATCGCCATGCGAGTGGCGTCGTTCGCTTGCCAGAGCGCGCTACGAAGAATCTCGCGGTCCCGGAGCTGTTGCTCCGGAATGAAGATGCGCACCACTTCTGGCCCGAGGTTGGCCTCCTGGGTTTCGTAGATGCTGAGCAATCGGGCCCGCTGATCGACCGACAACAGATGGACGGGCAAGCGTAGAGCGGCGGGTCCGGCGGTCTCGGGGTACGCGCACAGATCTGTGAGCGAATCGCGTGCGAGGGTGCCACTGGGATGACGCGGATCGCTGGCCAGGTGGGCGAGCAAGTCGAGCGTTCGCGGGAGCGCCATGCCGCGGCTTTTATCCTCCGATGCCAATCGACCCGGGGAGGTCGGCCGGATCGCTGCGTCGAGTGCGGGCACTACCTTGTATTCGTGAGCGAGCAACAGTATGTCTTGCTCGGAGTCCACTGCGGAGAAGAGGTCTTGGTGGCTCTCGTAACCGTGCTGGCACAACTCGACGAGCTCGAGCTTGGCGATGTCATCGCCTTCGGCCAGACGGGCTTTAAGGCGACGTACGAGATGGGTGAGGCTGATGGCCTCGCCTTGTTGCTCGAGAATCCAACGCAGCTGGTGATCGAGGCGCTGAGGCAGGACCCGGTCACTGAAAAGGGTTAGCTCGCACACTTCGGTCGCGACCTGAACGCAGTAGTCCACCAGGCTCGAAATGTCGTCTCTCGGGTCCTCATCGATGAGGTACTCATAGAAAACGTCGGTGATCTCGGTCGTGAACTCGTCGGGCGTGAGGCGGTGCTGCTGGCAGCGTGCTGCCAAGGCATCCACAGCCTCAATTGTCTCGACGTAGCGCGGCGATCCCATCAGGCCCATTTTGGCCCCTCGCGCGACCTGAGGCGCGGACCACCAGCTACTCCCTCGATGGCCCAATTGCAAGACGGTGCGCGCAGACCTGCGTAGAGGCAGCTGGCTCGTGGAACGGCTACGCGCCAGTCGGTGAACGACCAAAGAACGAGTCGAAGCCGTGCACGATTGGATGTGGCGAAGACGCTGGTAGCTGGGAGCCCCGGGGAACAAACATTGCGGTCGACATACCGAGCGACCGGGCGATGTCGAGATCGTCGATTTGGTCGTCGATCAACAGCGCATCGGAGAACTCCACACCCGTCATCCGACGAATCGCCTCAAAGAATGCAGCGTCGGGCTTACGCGAACCGATCTCTCCGCTAACGACCCACGTATCAATCCGCGACTCGAGATCGAAGCGTCGTCGGAGGATCTTCGACCAGGTGATGGAGTTGTTGGTGATCACAGCCACCCGCAACCCCCGCTCGTGGAGGCGATCGACAAAGTCCACAACGCCATCGCGAAGTTGGAACGCTGAAGTGTGGGCTTGGTCGAGTTCCTTGAGGTCCTCGTCGCCAAGCCCGAGCATTGTCCACAGCTCACCGGTTGATAGCCGTCCGAGGGTGGCTGCACGGAAGGCGTTGTTGATTTCCTCTAGCGAGGCCTTCGATCCTCGCTCGCGTAGGAACGGCACTAGGCGGGAACCAACGTCGTTCGATTCGTCGTAGAGGACGCTTCGGGCGTCGAGCACGACGAGTTCGAGACGAGGCGGGCGGCTCCGAGGTGCCGTCGAGGCCGTGACTTGGCCTGCTGCGCGGTCCGGACGACGAAGCTGCACCACCTCTTCGCCACGTTCGTCCGTGCGGCGGTTTCCGAAGCGAGCCAAAATGCGGAACACCAGCAAGGTCGCCAGCAACGCCAATGCAACGAGCGCTACTGCAGCCCAGATACGAGGGGTCTGATCCTCGATACTCGTGCTGACCGCGATATCGGTTGCGAGGGGGTCGCGGGGCGTCAATCGCCACACGGCATTGCGGCCGTCCACGTCGAGGGTGTTCGCCAGCACGGTGTCGGGCAAGATCACTTCGAACTCGAGGGTGACCGTGTCTTCCAACGGGCGACCGGCGACGGCCTCTAGTTCCTGGAGAGAAAGCCCGAGCGGATTTCCAACGAGCCCGGTAATCGCGCTATCACCGAACGTTTCAAGCGGGATTTGGGGATCGATACGGCCGGTGAGTTCATAGGTTGTGCGCGCAAAGCTTCGGCTACGGACCACCTCGAAATCCGAGAATAGGGTTCCCGGACCGGCGATCTCATCGAGCACGCCGGCAAGGTCACCCGCGGAGGCAAAGTCCTTGCTTGCCTCGACGACGATCGCACCGCCGTTTTCGGCTTCGCGCGGGCCATCTACGACCCATCCCGCGTTGGCGAGGTCTTCGACCTGCAATCGATCAACGAGTTCGGGAGCGGCGGCGATGACATTGTCATCGAATGCGGTCGTCAACGTGACTGTTCCGGAGCCATCATCTTGGACGTCAACCTCTACGGATGCGTCGACCTGGCAGGCGCTAAGGACGAGCATGGCTAGGACCAGGATAAGCAGGCGGGCCTTTGCGGTCACGGCGACCAACGATAAGCGGTTTCTCACCGGGAGTAGAACTTCGTCGTCAACTCGCAGTCGAACAGTAACAATGGGACAAATCGTCATTTAGCCACAGAAAGCGGCCTTGCGCGCACGAGTTCGCCGCAGGTGATACTCAAAGCAACCCCACAGGCCCGTCAGGGCCGAGGGTTGCCGTTCGCCGCAGGCGACAGTCGATTTGCCGCGGCCCGCGAGGGCCGATGGGTTGCCCTAGACCTGGGCTTTGTCGGAGTCTTCGAGTTCTTCGACCGGTGGCGGTTCGAAGCCTTCGATAGCCCGGAACACGATGCGTTGTTCGCCTGCGTATTCAGGGTCGTCCTCGACGTCGACGATGATGATCTCACCGGCACGGAACTCCTTGTAGAGGAGCTTCTCCGAGAGTGGATCTTCAACGAGACGTTGCAGTGCACGACGCAGTGGTCGGGCACCGAGGGTCGGGTCGTAGCCCTTGATCGATACGAAGTCCTTGGCAGCGTCGGTGAGCTCGAGACCCATGCCTTGGCCGGCCATCTGGACAGCGACACGCTTGATCATGAGATCGACGATCTGGCGTACCTCGTCTTGTGAGAGCTCGTGGAACACGATCGTGTCGTCGACACGGTTCAAGAACTCCGGACGGAAGTGCTCCTTGAGCGCATCGTGCGCCT
>CAYUKM010000188.1:0-4825 GCA_964445255.1 uncultured Acidimicrobiales bacterium | reverse complement strand
CGTCGAGGTATTCATTGCCGTCCGTGTCTTGGACGTAGCAGCCTGTGCCGCTTTCCATGATCGGAAAGTCGCTACGCCAACGTCCACCTTTGGTGTAGTGCGGTACGAGATTTGCCTGCGCTGCTTTGCGCTCGTTCATGAGTCGCCTCCCCTCAACCATGTCAAGGCGTTAGAACCTATTACTTTCTAGTAAGCGACTCTAACTCAGAGGTGACGGCGGACACAAGAGCGAAATGCCCCATTCACGCTGCGATCTCGCCGCGTGAATGGGGCATGTACTTGCAGCGACAACGCTGCGGGGTCCTTGGAAGGAGAGATTTAGGCGGTCTTGGCGACCAATACGGCGCACGATGCCTTCTGTGCGACGTCTTCGGCGACGCTGCCAAGTACTCGACTTACGCCCTGGACGTGCTTGTTGCCAACAAGAATCAGGTCAGCATCGACGCGCTCTGCCTCGTCGACGAGAACCTTTGCTGGTGCCCCGACTGCTGAGGTGGCACGAAAGTCTAGGTGGGCGAAGTTCGACGCCACTCGGGTGAGGTTGTCACGGGCGATTTCGGTGCTCGACATGTATCGCTCATCGGTCGATTCGCCGACCTGGTAGATGGTGTCGCTCTTCACCGCGGTCACGAGGTGAAGCCGTGAGCCCAGGGCGGTCGCAAGGTCCGCCGCTTGTTCGACGGCACCCATTGCTCGCTCGGTTCCGTCGTAGCCAACAACAATGTTCTTGTACATTTCTGCCTCCAACCACATGATGCGGATGTAGTAGTTAGGAATCGGGGAAATCCCGTTCCGCCCACTTCCAAACTACGGCCTGTTCAGGCGTGATTTGACGTCTTTGGAGGGTGCACGCGTCACACTGTGACCACTGACAATCCGAAGGTTTCGCGGAGGTGAATTATGGGTTGCTAGACGACTTATTCGAGCTCTCTTGCAGATGATCGGGGGCCAATTTCGCGGACCACGTCGTCTGGAGACTTGTCGATGCGTTCGCCGAGGTAAACGGGGTGACGCAAGTGCCCGTCGGTAGACCAATCGTGGAAGGCCACTTCGACGACCGAGGTCGGCTCGCACCACTGAAAACGACGACCCGCAGTCCGCGGCACATCGTTGGCGAACGGCGACGAATCGAGTGGGGTCGCGGTCAAGACGTCTTTCCACTCTCGCCGGGACGAAGCGGTGAGCCCCGATCCAACACTGCCGCAATGAAGCAGTTCACCGCCCTCCATTACACCGACCAAAAGCGAACCGAGGGCGCCAGCGTTTCCGTCACGTCCCTCGCTCCATCCGCCGACGACGAACTCCTGACGCATTCGAGGTTTGATCTTGATCCACGAGCGGGAACGCTTGCCTTCTTCGTAGACCGAATCGAGCCGTTTAGCGATGAGTCCTTCAAGACCCTTGCTCAGTACGACGTCGAGCAGCGCTGACGGGTCGTCGGAATGTGACTCGGTCAACAACCAGTGCGACCCGGGTTCGACGATTCGTTCGAGCAACGTCCGGCGGTCACGAAGCGGTAGCCGAAAGGTGTCGTTTCCGTTCACCGCCAGTACGTCAAAGACCGCGTAGCTGGTCGGAACGTCAGCCGCCCGGCGAAGTGCGTCGGCGCGATCGTGAATATGCATGCGCTGTTGTAACCGCACAAAGTCGGGGATGCCGGTTTCGCCAATAGCGACAACCTCGCCATCGAGGATCAGCGAGTCGAAGCCGACGAGCAATTCGCTGAGCGCTGCGAGTTCAGGGAACGAGTTGGTAGCGCTGTTCCCGTTGCTCGTCTGCAAGCGGACGCCGTCGCCGTCCAGAAAGGCGACCACACGCATACCGTCCCACTTGAGCTCATAGCTCCAGCCATCGGCGAGAGGAACGTCCTCCCCCGCTACCGCTTTCATTGGACGGATGACCCGACCGGCGTGTTCGGCCATGTGTTTATCCGCGGCGCGAAGCCACCGCGTCGTGGAGGTTCTCGAATGCGTGCCCCCACGCCTTTACGAACTGACGTTGCACAAGAGGCCACGGCAGGCGGCCGGCGAACGTCAGCTCGAATGCGCCCGTGTAGATCACGTTGACTCGGTCTTCGCCCCGACGGCTGGTGTCGACCAGTTGTATTCGTTCCGCGGCCCGTTTGGCAATCGGCAATGGCCATTCGAGAATTGTGAACGCGAGGTCTCGACCAGGCTCCACAATGATGGCCTCCTCGGCCACCCTCATGCCGTTGGCCGAGACGGTGCGGGTGTCTCCGGGTGCAGTCCACTGGGGAGGCTGCGCATCTACGGCCTTCATTCCCGAAAACCACTCCAGCCACGACTTGTGGTCGTTGAGGACGGCCCACGCTTCATCGGGCGTTGCGCCGATCTCCACCTCGGTCGAAACAACGTGGGTTGCGGTGTCGAAAAAATCAGCCGTCGCCGGCGTGAGTTTGGGCACCGCGACTACTTGCCCTCAATGAAGCGTCGCAACGCTTCTATCCACTCGGCGATCTCTTGGTCTGGAGTCTTTTCTGCCATGACCAAACCATAGGTCATCGCAACCGCTGAGTTCATTGGCTCTACCGGCGGAGGTAGTTGATGATCGCTTCACCGCGACCAAGCGCGTGTTTGTTGTCCAGCGAACGCGGCGATGCCTTCTCAAGGAAGACCGCCATCTGCTCGGCGACTTGGGGCCTGTCGAGTACCGCCGACATCGGCGCCACTTGGGTCTTCACCGTGAACACGATTACGTCGCTGAAAGCGAGCTTGCGCAACGTCTGCCACTCCGAGCGGATCCACAATTCGTCGACCTGATCGGGATCATCGACCGGCCGCTGGATGCTTCGCTCCGGCGCAAAGAAGGTCGGGTCGTCGTTGACGAACCAGTTACGACGCCACACCGGACGAGCCGGCGACAAACGGTCGAAGAACTTCCGAACCCGAACCGCTAGAAGATCGTCGTAAGCCTCGACGGGCGCGTGAATGTCGGTGATGGGGTGGCCCATCTTCTCGTGGAGTCGCCAGTGGTTAGGGAACAGCAATACCCCACCGACCAACCGCCACTCCCCTGGCTCAGAGCCGGGAGCGCGGTGCATGAGCAGGATGTCGTCGGGCACGGACAGTGCGAGACGCTCGATCGGCGAGCCGTCGGTGACAAGACGGTCACCGATGTGGATCTCGACGAGGGACAGCAGCTCCTCGAGCGCGGACTCATGACCTGGTTCCATATGCACAAAGTCGTGATGGTCCACGATCAACTGACGCCGCAGCTCAAGTTCCTTCGCCGTGTGCTGATCGACGGGCAACCAGTCCGACACGTTGAGGGGATGAAGGCTCATCCGCAGGTCGGGAGGTCCGGCTGTGAGCGGCAACTCTCCGAGCCAGTCGTAGCGACGGTCGATCATTCTCTACGAGGTCTCGGACAGCGCTGAGTCGATGTCGGCCCAGAGGTCCTCGACGTTCTCACACCCGACCGACAGACGGATGAGCGTTGGCGGCATCCCTTCCTGCCCGGCGACGAGTGCGCGTCGTTCCCAGGTCGATTCGACCCCACCAAGGCTGGTCGCGTTCTTGATGATGCCCTTGCGTTCAACGACCGCGCTCGCACGCTCTCCCGAACCAGCCACCTCAAAGCTCATCATCGCTCCGTAGCCATCCATGAAGGTCTTGGCATTGGCGTGGCCTTCGAAGGAGTCCAAGCCTGGATAGAGAACCTTCGTGATCTCGGCGTGGCCCTCCAAGCGTTCGGCGATGACCGCGGCGTTGGCCATGGCCCGTTCCATTCGTAGACCGAGGGTTCGTGCGCCTCGGATGGCAAGGAACGCCTCGAGCCCACCGATCGTCGCTCCGTGCAACAGGCGTTGGCGGGCAAGGTCGTCATAGAGTTCGGTTGCGCCTTCGGAGACGGTCACCACGCCGGCCATGAGGTCGGAGTGTCCAGCGATGAACTTGGTCGCGGAGTGCATCGAGATATCGGCTCCGAGCGCTAGCGGCTTCTGGACAAGTGGCGTTGCGAACGTGCCGTCGACGGCGAGCAGCCCTCCTTGTTTCCTTGGGGCTGCGCAGATTGTGGGCAGGTCGCACACGGTCATCAACGGGTTCGCTGGGGTCTCGATCCAGATCAGGTCGGCGTCAGCAGCCGCATCGACCCATGCCTGGGTGTCGGTGAGGTCAAGGCGCATAACCGTCCAGCGACCCTGTGCCTCGCCTTGGGCTACTAGACCCTTGGTCGCGTGGTAGGGATCGGTCGGCATCACGACGGTCGAACCAACAGGTAGGCCACTGAATACGGCGGCTACTGCGGCCATGCCCGTGCTGAACACCAGCGATCGGCCATTCTCGAGCCCACCGATGAGCGTCTCGAACGCGATCGTGGTGTCGGTTCCATCAACGCGCGCGTATTGACGCTCGCTCGGCAGGCGAAAGTTGGACGCCATAACCGGCGGATAATTCAGCGGATCGCCGAGTTCGGTAGGGCGAGCTTGGGAGACCAACCAGGTGTCGTGATGCATCCTTCCACCGTAGAGCCGGACCGCTACACGCACTGACAAATGAATTTCGACATCCGATGTGTCACTTGACATAATCTTGCCGGATGGTACTCAAAGAAACGTCGTGAACGAGTCAGTGAATACAACCAACTTCACACCTCTCACTGAGGTTGAGCTAGTTGGTGGCGACGACACAGTCGGCGAACTTGGTTGGCGATCCGAATCGATCACCATCGCCGACGGCTAAGCGGGATGTAGGCGCCGCACTTTCAACCACACGTTGCAGGTTGGATCGGTACGGCCGATGCTGGGGCAATGCTGATTCCACCGATCGACCTTCAGGGCGGCCAAGCGGTTCAACTCATTGGC
>CAYUKM010000187.1:0-4852 GCA_964445255.1 uncultured Acidimicrobiales bacterium | reverse complement strand
GGAGGGGGCGGGGGGCTGGGTAGGGACCAGGGCACAGGCGCCGGTTGCGGTGGCGCCTGTGCGGTTCCTCCAGCATCGATACTGCGGAGACGGGCGAGTTCTCGCTGCACGCTCACGAGCACCTCTTCGAGTGTTTCTATCGTTTGGCTATTCGCGTTACTCATAGTCCAAGGATCTACCAATGTGGCATTGAACAGCCCTGGGAGAATCCCCCAAATTTCCCTAGGGGGTCGCGCCATATTCACGTTGCGCCCCGATATCGAGGCCATGCATTCGACGCTGCGTTCGATCGCCTTCGAGCCGCGGTCGAAACCTTGGATGAGTAGCGGTTAGTGCGCCCGCAAGCTGCCCGACGTTTGGCTGTGCAGCGACTTAGCGTGCGGGTTGAGACCAACCAGCTCGGCTTCGATCCCGCGGGCGGCAAACTTCTCAACCACCGCGTCGAGTGCCATAACCGCCGACGTATCCCAGATGCGGGCATTCGACAGGTCGATCTCGACGTGCTTTACCTGCACAGCGTCGTAGTCAAACTCCTGCACGAGGTCTTTGGTTGATGCGAAGAACAACTCGCCGTGTACCGCGTACAAACGGTTCTTGTTGTCGGGGTCGACGACGCTGGTCACCTTGACCACGTCGGAGACGTGGCGAGCGAACACGATCGCCGAGAGAACGACGCCTGCCGCGACGCCGTACGCGAGGTTGTGGGTGAAGACCGTTGTGGCCACGGTTGCGGCCATGATGAGGGTCTCTGGGCGAGGGTTCGTGCGAAGCGTCTGGGCGGAGATGCTGCGCCAATCGAAGGTGCTGATGGACACCATGATCATCACGGCGACGAGCGCTGCGAGCGGGATGCGTGCAACCAGGTCGCCAAGAACGATGATGAGGATCAACAAGAAGATGCCCGACAGCAGCGTCGAGAGGCGGCCACGGCCACCCGAGCGGTAGTTGATCATCGACTGTCCGATCATGGCGCAGCCTGCCATGCCACCGAGGAACCCCGTGGCGACGTTGGCGATGCCCTGACCCTTCGCCTCGGTGTTCTTGTCCGAGTCGGTGTCGGTCAAGTCGTCGAGGAGGCTCGCCGTGAGCAACGACTCAAGCAAACCGACAAAGCTGAGAGTCAATGCGAACGGGGTGATGATTCGAAGCGTTTCGAAGGTGAGCGGTACCTCAGGGAGCGCAACCCATGGCAGCGCTGATGGCAATTCGCCCATGTCGCCGACGGTTCGGAGGTCGAGGCCCATGGTGATCGCGATGCCGGCGAGAACAACGATGGCCACCAGTGGCGATGGAACTGTGCTCGACACCTTTGGAAGCCCGTAGATGATGAATAGGCCAGCAGCGATGAACAGGAGATTCAGCGGGATCTGCGACTGGTCGCCGTCGGTGAGAAGGATGTGTGGCACCTGCGCGAGGAAGATCAGGATTGCGAGCGCGTTCACGAACCCGACCATGACTGAGCGAGGAATAAAGCGCATCAGCTCACCTACGCCGAGAACACCGAACACGAACTGGAAGATGCCAGCGAGAATGGTGGCAGCAAACAGGAAGCCGACACCGTGCTCAGCGACAAGATCGACCACTACTAGGGCCATCGCACCAGTAGCAGCAGAGATCATGCCAGACCGTCCGCCGGCAAAGGCGATAACGATGGCGATGGAGAACGAGGCGTACAAGCCCACCTGAGGGTCAACACCAGCGATGATCGAGAAGCTGATCGCCTCAGGGATCAAGGCGAGCGCAACGACGAGCCCGGACAAGACGTCGGCCTTGGGGTTGGTCGTCCATGACGCAAGGAAGCCGCCCTTGGTGTCCGCAGGTGCGGGCGTAGGCGTACTAGATCCTGTAGTTGTCATGAGGGCTTTCCGGTCTTGGGCCGGTTGCGCAGCGCACCAGGCCAGATGTCCAACGTTCCAGGGTAGGGATCGGTAGATCCGACGGCGGGCATAAGCCTTGTCGCAAACGTCACAGCTAAACGCCTAAAGTTTCTGACATGGCCATTCTCGATGACCTCGCCAAGTTGCTCGGCAAGGAGACCGCTATGAAGGTCGACCAGGCGGTCCTGTTACTTTCCTCCGAGGACGGGATCCCGAGAGCTCGGATGACCGGTGACGGCATCAACCACCACGCGCTCTTCGCTGGTCCAGCGGGATTGTTCATCTGCGACCTCCACGCAACCACTCGCGCCGAGTTTTTTTCGGCGGTGGCGACCGGCGACATCGAAGTCGACTACTACGAACGCCTTGATGAGGCAGCCGAAAGCGCTATCACCGTCGAAGGCAACTTCCCGTCCCGCAAGGTACTAATCGAGGGCGAGTACTACACGCTCCCCCGCAACTTCACCAAGCCACTCGCCGAGTTGTTGAATCGACCCAAATCGAAGAAGCGCCGGCGCTGACCCATACCTCAGCAGGCGTCGAAACGCTGGCATCATCATTGGATGACAATCGAACGCTTCTACCCAATTGGAACACCCGGCACACCGTGGGATGAGTCCGAGAAGGCCCAGTGGCTGGCCGAACAGTCGATCAAACGCAGCTATGAGGAAGAAGTTCTCGACGCACTGAGCTCCCTCGATGATCGCTTTGATGTGATCCAGTACGGCTCATTGCCGACCGACCCGGAACGATATCCGCTGTTGGCGGTGCAGATGGCATCGACCAACCCGGACGCCCCCTGGGTGCTGATCACCGGTGGCGTCCATGGTTATGAGACCAGCGGCGTACAGGGCGCGCTGGCCTTTCTCGCCGAGCACGCGCTCGACTACCGGGACCGCGTGAACCTTCTGATGGTGCCATGCGTGAGCCCCTGGGGCTACGAGACGATCAACCGTTGGAACCCGAATGCTGTCGACCCCAACCGCTCCTTCTACCAAGACAGTCCATCGGAAGAAGCAGCCGAGTTGATGGTGCTGGTCGAACAGAGCGAACTCGACTTCCTCATGCACATCGACCTGCACGAAACCACCGATACCGACGAGTCAGAGTTCCGCCCTGCCCTCGCGGCCAGAGACGGCGAGAAATTCGAGCCTGGCATCATCCCTGACGGGTTCTACACCGTCGGCGATTCCGAGAACCCACAACCCGACTTTCAGGCGGCCATCATCGCCGGTGTCGAGGCCGTCACCCACATTGCGCCACCCGATGAAAAGGGCGAGATCATCGGTGACAAGCCAACCCAACACGGCGTGATTAATTACCGATTTGCTGAGTGGGGCCTGTGTCCGGCGATCACCGATGCGACCTATACCTCAACCACCGAGGTCTACCCCGATAGCGAATCGGCAACTCCCGAGATCTGCATCGCTGCCCAGGTGGCAGCCGTGAAAGCAGCATTGGACTTCGCGCTCGACCACTAGAGGGCGGTGGCGAATAGTAGCGCTCCACCGAGGCATGCTTGCACGAACCCGATGCGCTGAGCGAGCATCGCCACGATTGACCTCTCTTCGTCACTCGACCCGGTTCGATCGGCGAGCTCCTCGCTGCCGATCGCCACTGCGAACAACGCCAGGGCGAGCAGCACGAACTTTGACGTGTAGGACGATGGACCTGGCTCGAGAAGCCGGTAGAGCGCCCCGAGCACGGAAGCGACCGCGAGCGTGAAACCCACGATGGCGGTCCGGCTGGCCTGAAGAGTTGTCTGTTTTGGGTTTGAGGTGATCTGCAACATGTACTCAGTTTCGGTCACCGGTACGAGCTACGGCCGAGGGGAAATCCCCCAAAACCCCCTAGGGGGTAGCCACAGCTGACTACCCCACTAAGGCGGAGACGATTGAGCTCACAGCGTCGTGCGCGCCGAAGGCGTGGGCAGTCACCGTGGTGGTGATCGCAGCGATAAAACGCCTGGCAGGACGCGGGAAGTCGCACCACGCCGAAATGGCCCAGCGAAGGTCTTCGCCTAAATCATGTACGGCACAGGCCCAGCGAGGGCGCTGCCGTTCAGGGGTTGATTGCTCGGGCATCACGGTGGTACCTCCTTCCTAAGTTCTCGTCTGTGGTCACACAGTGGACGCGAGCGACCGGACGCTCGCTACCGCGCACGTCCGGGTTATGTAAAGAGCACGCAGGTGCGTGCGGGAGACCAATGGCTAGCTAGTTGCTAGCGGTACGACCTCCAAATATGCAGTTGTTATTCATAGGGATCCCATCGGTCTGGAACGTGGCGCACCATGCGCCGAGCGACTCAGAGTAGATGAGGATGCACCATCGGACAAGGGCACTCACGTATCCTCATGTGCCTATGCGTACTGACAGCAAACTTGTTACTGGTGAACAACGATTCGAAAGGTTGGGTCTGGCCAGACGAGCTTTAGCTGTCTTGGGTTCCTTCGCCATGGTCGCGGTTACGGTCGTAGGGTTCGCTGTTCCGGTGGCGGCTCAGACCGAAGAATTTGTCGAGATCCCCACACAGATCGAGGTCGGCGAGTCAGGCGCCGCCGTGTTATTTGGCATTGTGAACCCTGGCGACGGCACCCTCGATATCCAACTCTCGACCGACGGCGCCTTCGAAATCGTGGTCCTCGTTAACTCCGATGACGACCCCTTCTTGGGGTGTGTCACTACCCCAACGTCGGATTACTTCGGCCTGACCTGTGACATTGCCGAATTCTGGCAGAACACCGTTGTGATCGTCCCGACCGATGAGACCCTCGCTCTGCCGTCGGCAACGGGCACGCTTACCACGACTGTCAACTCACCATTTTCAGAGGTGGTTGAAACGACTCTCATCTGGGAAAACCCGAACCCTCCGACCGAGCCGCCTGCTGAAGATCCACCAGCCGAAGAAGAACCCCCCGCCGAAGACCCGCCAGCCGAAGAAGAACCCCCCGCCGAAGAACCCGCTCCCATACACA
>CAYUKM010000186.1:0-4875 GCA_964445255.1 uncultured Acidimicrobiales bacterium | reverse complement strand
TCGTGGTTAAGAACTAGCTGGCCGTCGCCTGACAACCACACGTCACTTTCGATGCCAGTAGCCCCCAGCTTTACTGCTAAATCGAAGGCTTCGGGGGTGTTTTCCTTGACGTGGGCCCTGGCTCCACGGTGTGCAAAACCAATGGGAATGTTGCGAAGTGATGGCAAACGAAGGGCCATCTCGCCATCGTATTGGAATAGATGGTCGGAACGGCTCACTGGAAGGGCCAGCGACATAGGCCGAGCGTGCCCACGAATAGGCCACATGGGTTTCAAAATAGGCCACTTGCTCCTCAAGGAACGGGCTCCGAAGTCCGAATTATTTCTTGTAAGCGAGAGTGGAGTGTGAACCCCAAATGGCAACCATACGAGCTAGCTGTCCAGACTGTGGAGACGTAGAGCTCACCACTGAGGACGTTGTGGTGCGAGTATGTCTCGATGACGACCGCGGCGAGTACCGCTTCACGTGCCCAGTGTGCGCAATGGTCGTTGTGAAGCCTGCGGAGCATCGCACGATCGACCTCCTTGTAGCCAGCGGAGTACAGATGGATACATGGACCCTTCCAGCTGAGCTCTTCGAGTCTCGCAGCGGACGTCGAATCGACCACGACGACATCTTGGACTTCCATACCCTCCTCGACGATGAGGAAGCCGTCCAAGCCGCGATCAATGACCTCGCCGAGAGGTAAGGCTCTACGTCGTCGACACGTCAAAGTCGACATCAGCGGAAGCTGATCGGCAGCTCTGGCTTGTTGCAAGACCCGGTTGAGCGGATATGAGCAACGCGTGAACGTTTGTTTGAAGTGCGAACGCCTTAGGCCCCGTGAGTAGAATCTACATATGTTCAATATCGGGGGTGGCGAGCTTCTCGTCATCTTTTTGGTCGCACTCGTCGTTCTGGGACCGACGAAGCTGCCCGAGGCTGCCCGGCAGATGGGCAAATGGATGGGTGAGTTCCGCAAGTTGTCTGCGGGCTTCCAAACCGAGATACGCCAAGCGATGAACGACCCGGTGACCCACGCGATCAAGAAGGCTGAAGCTGCCGAGCCCACGCCACAAGACGCAACTGACGATGACTCTAGGCCCGAACTCGTTCCCGTACAGTCCGAGATCGCCACGCTGGACTCGGTGGAGGTTGACGGCGACGAACCAACTAACAAAACCGACGAAACCGACACCGCCGAGGCGGTGGAGTCGGCGGTGGCCAACGATGAGCAAGAGGCCGTCGAGCAGGTCGAGAAGAAGCCAGTGCACGAATCGACAGCCATACCGCCGCTCGCGCCGATGAGTGGCAGCGATGCGCTCACAAACGCCAATCCGATGATCAACGGCGCCAAAGATCCGGCGGACGATCCGGCAGCTGAATTCATCGACTTTCCAGACGAGTCCCTAACGACGGAAGCAGAAGTAGAAACGGCATCGGCTCCTGTTGATCCGCCTATGTTTGGAGACCGCTGATGGTGGCTGCAGATGATGCGGCGGTAGCACGCGATACCGGCGAGATGACGCTGATCGAGCACCTGACCGAGCTCCGATCCCGGATTATCAGGAGCGTGATCGCGGTTGCGGGCGGGGCGGTGCTCTGTCTGATCTTCGCCAACCGCATCATCGATGCGCTTGTCGAGCCCTATTGCCGGGCGTTGGGAGAACTTCCGGAGGGAAGTGAGGAACGCCTCATCACCGAAGAGAACTGCACGCTGGTCCAGACGATGCCGCTCGAAGGGTTCTCTTTGCTCCTGACCGTCGCGGTCTACGGCGGCATTGTTGTCGCCATTCCGGTCATCTTGTGGCAGGTGTGGCAGTTCATCGTTCCCGGGCTGTATCCGCACGAGAGGCGATTTGCTCTCCTTTTCGTTGGCTTTGGCACCATTCTCTTCTTCTTCGGGTCAGGACTCGCGTTCTGGTCGATTCCCCGTGCGCTCGTCTTCTTGCTCGACATCGGTGGCTTCGAGCCGCTGCTCAGCCCGGGGCCCTACATCTCGTTCGTTGTGCGTATGCTGGTGGCCTTCGGACTCGGATTCCAGTTCCCGCTCGTGTTGATCTTGTTGCAGATGATCGGTGTCGTGAACCAAAAGCAACTTCGTGCCGGTCGACGCTACGCGATCGTGGGCATTGTTATCCTCGTAGCGATCTTGACACCATCGGGTGACCCGATCACCCTCGGCGTGCTCTCGATCCCGATGTACATCTTCTACGAAGCCGCCATCATCTTCGGATGGATCCGAGCCCGCAAAGAGCGCAAAGAGGCCGCGGCAGCCTCATGAGCCAACTCGACGTTGGCCCGCCCCGTTCCTTCGATCTCGACGACTTCCAAGTAGCCGCGCTAGAGCATCTTGATGCTGGTCGATCGGTCGTCGTATCTGCGCCAACGGGAAGCGGGAAGACCTACGTAGCCGAGTACGCGATCGACGCGGCACGGCTTCGGGGTAAACGAAGCGTCTACACCACACCTATTAAGGCACTTTCGAACCAGAAGTACCGAGATCTCCGGAGTTGGCTCGGAAAGGGCTCGGTGGGTCTGCTGACGGGCGACAATTCGATCAACGGTGACGGTGAAGCCGTCGTCATGACCACCGAAGTGTTGCGCAACATGCTCTACGCCGAGCCCGACCGGCTCCGCGACATTGACGTCGTCGTGATGGACGAGGTGCATTACCTGCAAAACACCTTCCGCGGGCCGGTGTGGGAAGAGGTCATCATCCACCTTCCCGACCACATTCAGATCGTGGCTCTTTCGGCGACCGTCTCGAACGCCGCGGAGTTGGCCGAATGGATCAGCGCCGTGCACGGGCCGTGCAGTGCAGTGACCGAGACCACGCGACCCGTGCGGTTGCAGAGCTCGTTCATGGTGGGGGAGAAGGGCAATGGGCGACGCCATGTCATCCCAACCCTGAAGAAGGGCCGCCCGAACCCCGAGGGACGGCGCTTCGACGGCCAACCGAAAGGACGATCGCGGGGGCGCAAGCACGGTGATCGACCGCGTCGTCAGCCCTATCGGACTCCACGTCGCTCCGAGGTCATCGGCGAACTCGAGTGCCGGGGCCTACTACCTGCGATCACGTTCATCTTCAGTCGAGCCGGCTGCGAGGACGCGGTTAGCCAGCTGCGTCAGAGTGGAGTGCACCTGACGGATTCAGAAACAGAAGCCAAGATCGTCGAACATGTGGAGCGTCGGACCGCGGAACTCTCCGACGACGACAAGGTGGCGCTGGGCTACTCGACGTGGCTAAGCGGGCTACGGAGCGGTCTGGCGGCCCACCATGCGGGCATCGTGCCGTTGTTCAAAGAGACCGTGGAGGAACTCTTCGCGAAGGGATACCTCCGGGCGATATTTGCTACCGAGACGCTCGCCCTTGGCATCAACATGCCGGCGCGGACCGTCGTGATCGAGCGGTTGACCAAATTCACCGGCGAGCGCCACGAACTACTCACCCCAGCGGACTACACCCAGCTCACCGGGCGAGCCGGACGTCGTGGGATCGACGACGAGGGTCACGCGTTCGTGTTGTGGACTCCCTTCACCGGCTTCGGTGAGGTGGTATCGCTCGCCCGCTCCAAGTCCTTCGAGCTGCGCTCGGCGTTTCGTCCGACCTACAACATGGCCTGCCATCTCGTCAGCCGGTACACGCGTGGCCAGGCCGAGGAGCTGGTCGAGAAGTCCTTCGGACAATTTCAAACGAACGCGGAGATCCGCACCCTTGAAGACCGGCGAGCGCGCGTTGCCAGAGACTTAGCGCGTGCGACCGGTGGAGAGGCTGCTGTTGCTCCCCAGATCGACGATGGTATCGCCCACGAGGCCATCGCGGCTGAAATCAACCGGCTCAAGCCCGGCGATGTAGTAGATCTCGGCCCGGAGATCGTTGCCGTGCTGTCGAACACGTGGCGCCGCAAAGAGGTGACGGTGAAGGTGGTCGAAGCGAATGGGGAGACGCACACGCTTGATCCCGAAGCGCTCACGAGCGTGCCGGTGACGGTCGGACAGGTCCGTCTGCCCGAACCGTTCAACCCCAACTCGCGATCGCATCAGCATGACATTTCGGGGCAGCTCCGCGGGGTTCGACGCAGCGGCAAGTCCAAGCGGGCGAAGGTCCGGGCGAAACAGAACGGTTCCAAGAAGGCCCAGACGGTCTGGAAAGGTACGGCGAGCAACGACCTCGGTCGAGATCTTCGTCGGCTGGACGCGAGGATCATCGAGCGACGGGGCCGCCTAACCGAACGATTCCGCTCGGTCGTCGGACTGCTCAGCGAATTGGGGTACGTGGAGAATTGGGAGCTGACTGACCAGGGATCGCTACTACTCGGTACGTTCCACGAACTCGACCTCGTACTGTGCGAAGCGATCCGGCACGGGCACCTGGACGGGCATAGCCCAGCGGAGCTGGCAGCGTTGCTGTCGGTGTTCGTATTTGAACCTCGGAACGCCGAGGAGGCCCCGCCGTGGTACCCGAATGATTCGATTCAGGTCGCTGCAGCGGGGATAGCGGACGTTCTTGCGGACGTGCAGCGGCGCGAGTCGGCCTACGGCCTTCCTGAGTCCCGCTCGATCGACCCCGGTCTGGTCGCCGCTACTTACGGGTGGGCGTCGGGCGGCGGGTTGGTCGATGTGTTGTCCACCGAGACGCTCACACCGGGTGACTTTGTTCGGTCGATGCGACAGGTCATCGACCTTTTGTCCCAGTTGGCACACGTAGCTCCGGACGAGGCCACGCGTAAGACCGCTCGCCAGGCCAAGGGGCTGTTGCAACGCGGCATCGTCGACGCCACGGTAGACGAGCCGTCCGCGGAGCCCGCATGACAATCGAGAAGGGTCAGGATTGGGGAACGACCGGCGAACTCGCCTCCGATGCGCCGGTCGTCGACTCCGACGCTGCACTCG